>NZ_JBSHHY010000046.1:0-40981 GCF_053618675.1 Streptomyces sp. NPDC055632
GAGACGGCGGCGGCGGCGATCTCGCCCTGCGAGTGACCCACCACCGCGTCCGGTACGACCCCGAGCGAGCGCCACAGCTCGGCGAGCGAGACCATGACCGCCCAGGTCACCGGCTGCACCACATCGACACGGTCGAGAGAAGCCCCGGTCCGTAGGACCTCGACCGCGTCGAAGTCCACGAACGACGCCAGCGCGTCGGCGCACTCGCGCAGACGGGCCGCGAATACCGGCGAGGTCTCCAACAACCCCGCACCCATCCCCACCCACTGCGTCCCCTGCCCCGGGAACACCAGCACCCGGCGGCCGTGGTCCCCGGCCGTGCCCTCGATCCTCAGGTCGCCGAGGGAGACGGAGCGGTGGTCCAGGTGCGAGCGGCCGGTGGCGAGGCTGAGGGCCACGTCGAGCGGGCGGAGCCCCGGGTCGGCCTCCGTGCGGGCCCGCAGCCGGGCGGACTGTGCTTCCAGGGCGGTTGCCGACTTCGCGGACACCACCACGGGGACGACGGGGAGTTCGCGGGTCGCGGGCTCCTCGGCCTCTTCCCGTACGGGAGCCTGCTCCAGGATGACGTGGGCGTTGGTGCCGCTCACGCCGAAGGAGGAGACGCCCGCGCGGCGCGGGCGCCCGGTCTCCGGCCACGCACGCGACTCGGTGAGCAGGGAGACCGCGCCCGTCTCCCAGTCGACCTGCGAGGACGGGGCGTCCACGTGCAGGGTCTTGGGCAGGACGCCCTCCTGCATGGCCATCACCATCTTGATGACCCCGCCGACACCGGCGGCGGCCTGTGCGTGTCCGATGTTGGACTTCAGCGAACCCAGCCACAACGGCTGCTCCGCCGGACGCCGGCCGTAGGTCGCCAGCAGCGCCTGCGCCTCGATCGGGTCACCCAGCTTCGTGCCCGTGCCGTGGGCCTCGACCGCGTCCACGTCCGCCACACCCAGACCGGCGGACTCCAGCGCGGCCCGGATCACCCGCTGCTGCGAGGGACCGTTCGGCGCCGTCAGACCGTTGCTCGCACCGTCCTGGTTCACCGCCGAACCGCGCACCACCGCCAGTACGCGGTGCCCCTTGGCCACCGCGTCCGACAACCGCTCCACCAGCAGCACGCCCACGCCCTCGGCCCAGCCCGTGCCGTCCGCACCCTCCGCGAACGCCTTGCACCGGCCGTCCGACGCGAGCCCCCGCTGCTGCGAGAACTCCACGAAGGTGCCGGGCGTGGCCATGACGGTGACGCCGCCCGCGAGGGCGAGGTCGCACTCGCCGGAGCGCAGCGACTGGGCGGCGAGGTGGAGGGCGACCAGCGAGGAGGAGCAGGCCGTGTCGACCGTGACCGCCGGACCCTCCAGACCCAGCGCGTAGGAGATGCGGCCGGAGACGACGCTGCCGGAGGTGCCGGTGCCGCCGTAGCCGCCCGCGTCCTCGTCGGTGGCGGCCCGGTCGGTGCCGTAGTCGTGGTACATCGATCCGACGAAGACGCCGGTGCGGGAGCCCTTCAACGAGTCGGCCGGAACCCCGGCCCGCTCCAGCGCCTCCCACGACGTTTCGAGCAGCAACCGCTGCTGCGGGTCCATCGCCACCGCCTCACGCGGCGAGATGCCGAAGAACCCCGCGTCGAACTCACCCGCACCGTGGAGGAAACCGCCCTCACGCACGTACGAGCGTCCGGGGACGCCCGGCTCCGGGTCGAACAGGGACTCCACGTCCCAGCCACGGTCCCCCGGGAACGGCGACACCGCGTCCGCCCCCGACGCCACCAACTCCCACAACCCCTCCGGCGAACCCACCCCACCCGGGAAACGGCACGCCATCCCCACGATCGCGATGGGCTCGCTGCCGCGCTCCTCGACCGCGCGCAGCTTTTCTCGGGTCTCGTGCAGCTCGGTCATGGCACGGCGCAGGTAGTCGCGGAGCCTGCCCTCGTTGCCGGTGGCGTCGTTGTGGGTGTCGTTAGCGGACACAGCTCTCCCCTGGAGGTGTCGGTGCCGGGACTTCAGGCGGTGCGGAAGCCACTGTCGAACAGCTGGAACAGCTCGTCGTCGGAGGCGGAATGGAGTAGTTCGGTGACGTCGCCGGTGTCCGGGGCGTCCGGATCCGGGGTGGGCCCGGCCGGGTCCGCGGCGGCGGTGCCGAGGTCGGCCAGCAGTGCTCCGAGGCGGTCGGCGACGGCCCGCCGGGCCTCTTCGCCGAGGCCGGGCAGGCCGTGGCCGGCCCGGTTCGCGGCCTCGGTGAGCCGGTCCAGCAGGGCGAGTACGGAGGCCTCGGCGCCCGGCAGTTCCCCGTCGAGGTGTTCGGCGAGGGCCAGCGGCGTCGGGTGGTCGAAGACCAGGGTCGCGGTCAGCCGCAGCCCGGTGGCCTCCGTGAGCCGGTTGCGCAGCTCCACGGCGGTGAGCGAGTCGAAGCCGGCTTCCTTGAAGCTGCGGCCCGGAGCGATCTCGGCCGGTCCGGCGTGGCCGAGCACGGCCGCGACCTCGGTGCGTACGAGATCGAGGAGGAGCGCGGCGCGTTCGGCCCGGGGCAGGTCCGCGACCCGGTCGGCGAACCCGGCGGGCCGCTCGGCGTCCGTGCTCCCGGCGGCCGGTCGCGCGGTGCGCGCGGCCGGGCGGCGGGCGGCGGGTCCGGCGAGGCCGCGCAGGACCTCGGGCAGTGCGCTGCCGGCGTCGCGGGCGGCGGCGGGGTCGACGCGCAGGGGCAGCAGGACCGGTTCCTCGCGGGCGAGCGCCGCGTCGAGGAGGGCGAGGGCCTCGGGGTGCGGGAGGGGGACGAGTCCGCCGCGGCGCAGCCGGGCGGCGTCGGCCCCGGTGAGCGCGCCGGCCATGCCCTCGCCGGCCCAGGGTCCCCAGGCGAGGGAGAGGGCGGGCAGGCCCTGGGCGCGCCGCCAGGAGGCGAAGGCGTCCAGGTGGGCGTTGGCGGCGGCGTAGGTGGCCTGTCCGGCGCTGCCGAGGAATCCGGCGGCGGAGGAGAAGAGCACGAACGCGTCGAGGGCGTGGTCGCGGGTGAGGTCGTGCAGGACCCGGACGGCGTCGGCCTTGGGCCGCAGGACGGCGGCGAGGCGGTCGGCGCTCTGGTCGGCGACCAGGCCGTCGTCGAGTACGCCCGCGGTGTGGAACACGGCGGTGAGGGGATGGGCGGCGGGCAGGTCGGCGAGGAGCGCGCCGAGGGCCGCGCGGTCGGCGGCGTCGCAGGCGGCGACGCGGACGGTGGCGCCCGCCCCGGCGAGTTCGGCGGTGAGGCGGGCCGCCTCGGGGGCGTCCGGGCCGCGCCGGCTGGTGAGGAGCAGCCGCCGCGCGCCGTGCCGGTGGACCAGGTGGCGGGCGACGGCGGAGCCGAGGCCGCCGGTGCCGCCGGTGACGAGGACGGTGCCCTCGGGGTCGAGGAGGGGGCCGGTGGTGGTGGCGGGGGCGGGTGCGGCGCGGACGGCGGCCGGGGCGTGCGGGACGCCGTCGCGCAGGGCGAGCTGTCCGGGCGCGTCGTCGCGGGTGAGGGCGGCGGGCAGGGCGGCGTAGGAGGCCGGGGCGGTGTCGAGGTCGACGAGGGCGAAGCGGCCGGGGTGCTCGGTCCGCGCGGAGCGGACCAGGCCCCAGGCGGTGGCGGCCGCCGGGTCGGTGACGGGGCCGGCGCAGTCGACGGCGCCGTGGGTGAGCAGGGTGAGGCGGGCCCCGGCGAGGTGCGGGGCGGCGAGCCAGGCCTTGACGAGTCCGAGGGCGCGGGCCCCGGCCTCGTACGGGTCCTCCGCTCCGCGCAGGTCGGCGAGCGCCTGGACGGCTGTGCCGTCCCCGGCGCGCACGCCGTCCGGGTCCGTCGGGTCGGCGCGGTGCAGTACGCGGGCGCCTGCGGCGGTCAGGGCCTCGGCCACGGCCGGGTCGTGGTCGCCCAGGAGGTACCAGTCGGTGTCCTGGACGGCGGCCGTCCCGGCGGCGGTGTCGGGGGCGGCCGGGAGGGGGTTCCAGACGGGCCGCAGCAGCGGGGTGGTGCCGGGGGCGGCGGTGGCGGCGACGCGGTCGGCGGAGATCCGGCGCACGGCGAGGGAGCGGGCGGCGAAGACGGCCCGGCCCCCGGGGTCGGCGGCGGTGACCGCGACGGCGTCGGGGCCGGCCGGGGAGATCCGGATCCGCAGGGCGTCGGCGCCCGTGGCGTGCAGGGCGGCGCCGGTCCAGGCGAAGGGGACGAGCCCGTGGGCGTCCTCGCGGGTGGCGGTGACGGCGTGCAGGGCGGCGTCGAGGAGGGCGGGGTGGATCCCGTACGCGGGGGCCTCGGCGGCCTCGGGCTCGGGCAGGGCGGCGTACGCGTAGACGTCCCCGCCGAGCCGCCAGGCGGCGCGCAGGCCCCGGAAGGCGGGGCCGTAGCCGATGCCGGCCTCGGCGAACCGCTCGTACTCCCCGTCGAGCGCGACGGGTTCGGCGCCCTCGGGCGGCCAGGTGCCGGTCAGGCCCGTGAGGTCGGGTGCTTCGACGGGTCCGCCGGTGTGGCCGGTGGCGTGCAGGGTCCAGCCCTCGTCGGCGGGGTCGTCGGCCCGGGGGCCGGCCGGGGCGGAGTGGACGGCGACGGGCCGGGTGCCGTCGGTGGCGGCCGGGCCCTGCCACAGGCGCAGCCGGACGGGCGCGTCCTCGGGCAGGACGAGCGGGTGTTCGAAGGCGAGTTCCGCGACGCCGTCCTCGCCGGCGGCGGTCAGGGCGAGTTCGAGGAGGGCGGTGCCGGGGAGCACCGGGCGGCCCGCGAGGGTGTGCTCGGCGGTCCACGGGTGGGTGCGGGTGGACAGGGCGGCCGTCCAGACGGTGCCCCGGGCGTCGGGGAGCACGACGGCGGCGGCGAGCAGGGGGTGCCCGGCCGGGGAGAGCCCGGCGGCGGCCAGCGGGGCCTGCGGGGCGGGGGCGTCGAGCCAGTAACGGCTGCGCCGGAAGGCGTACGTGGGCAGCTCGGCGGCCAGTTCGGTGCCGGTCCCGGGGTGCGGCGCGGGGGCGAGGGACACGGGCAGGCCGTGCACGTGGGCGGTGGCCACGGCCTGTGCGAAGGCGGTGTTCTCGGGGCGGCCCCGGCGCAGTACGGAGAAGGTGACGGGGGCCGGGCCCGTCCGGCGCCGCTCCGGCCCGTCGGCGTCGGCGCCGTTGTCGATGTTGATGTCGGTGTCGGCTTCGGCGTCGAGGACGGTGCGGGTCATCGCGGTGAGCACGGCGTCCGGGCCGAGTTCGAGGAAGGTGTCGACGCCTTCGGCGCGCAGGGCGCGCAGACCGTCGAGGAACCGCACGGGCCGGCGCGCGTGGCGGACCCAGTGGTCCGCGCCCAGCGCGTCGCCCGCGGCGAGCTCTCCGGTCAGGTTCGACATGACAGGAATCTTCGGCAGCCGGTATTCGAGACCGCGAGCGATCGTTTCGAACTGTGTCAACATGCCGTCCATGTGCGGCGAGTGGAAGGCGTGACTGACCTTCAGGAGCTTCGCGGCACGACCGCGGCTCTTCCAGAACTCGACCAGTTCGCGGACGGCGCCGCCGTCCCCGGCGACGACGACGGCGGCGGGACCGTTGACGGCGGCGAGGTCGATCTCGGCCTCGCGGCCGGCGAGCTGGGGCGCGACCTCCTCCGCGCTCGCGGCTATGGCGCCCATGGCGCCGCCCCCGGGCAGCGCGCCCATGAGGCGGCCCCGGGCGGCGACCAGACGGGCCGCGTCGGCGAGGTCGAACACGCCCGCGACGTGGGCGGCGGTGATCTCGCCGACGGAGTGCCCGGCCACGACGTCCGGGTGCGGGCCCCGGGAGGTGACGAGGGCGTGGAGGGCGGCCTCCAGGGCGAACAGCGCGGGCTGGGTGTACTCGGTGCGATCGAGCAGCGCGGCGTCGGGCGAGCCGGGCCCGGCGAACATCACCTCGCGCAGCGGGCGCCCCAGGTGCGGTGCGAAGGCGGCGCAGATCTCGTCGAGGGCGCGGGCGAACACCGGCTGGGACGCGTACAGCTCGCGGCCCGTGCCGGGGCGCTGGCTGCCCTGGCCAGTGAAGAGGAAGGCGGTGCGGCGGCCGGCGGCGGCGCGTCCGGTGACCACGCGGGCCGGGTCGGCGCCCGTCCCGGCGGCCACGGCCTCGACCCCGCGCAGCAGCTCCCCGGCGTCGGCCCCGAGCACCACGGCCCGCTGGGGGAACGCGGTGCGGTGGTGGGCGAGGACGGAGGCGACGGCGGCCGGGTCGGTCGTCGGGCCGGTCGGGCCGGTCGATCCGGTCGGGCCGGTCGGGTTTCCCGTGAGGTCGGCGGTGGCAGTGGTGAGGTGGTCGGCGAGCCGCCGGGCCTGGGCGCGCAGGGCGGTCTCGTCGCGCGCGGAGAGGGCCCAGGCGTGGGTGCCGGGGGCCGGGTGGACCGCCGGGGCGGACCCGGCGGGGGTGGGTTCGGTCGGGGCGGACCCCGCCGGAGTGGGATCGGCCGGCGCGGACTGGGCCGGGGCGGGATCGGTCGCGGCGGACTTGGTCGGGGCGGACCCGGCCGGGGCGGGATCGGTCGCGGCGGGTTCGGCCGGAACCCGGTCCTCCTCCAGGATGACGTGCGCGTTGGTGCCGCTGGCGCCGAACGCGGAGACGCCCGCCCGGCGTGGCTCGCCCGGCCGCTCGGGCCACAGGGTGTGCTCGGTGAGCAGGGAGACCGCGCCCGCCGACCAGTCGATCCGCGTGGACGGCACGTCGGCGTGGAGGGTGCGGGGCAGGGCGCCGTGCCGCAGGGCGAGGACGGTCTTGATGACGCCCGCGACGCCCGCCGCGGCCTGCGCGTGCCCGATGTTCGACTTGAGGGAGCCGAGCAGCAGCGGCGACGAGGCCGACCGGCCCTGGCCGTAGGTGGCGAGCAGGGCCTGTGCCTCGATGGGGTCGCCGAGGCGGGTGCCGGTGCCGTGCGCCTCGACGGCGTCGACCTGGTCGGCGGTGAGCCGGGCGTTGGCGAGGGCGGCCCGGATGACCCGCTGCTGGGCGGGGCCGTTGGGGGCAGTGAGGCCCGCCCCGGTGCCGTCCTGGTTGACGGCGGAGCCCCGGAGGACGGCCAGGACCGTACGGCCCTCGCGGCGGGCGTCGGAGAGCCGCTGGAGCAGCAGCATCCCGGCGCCCTCGCCGAAGCCGGTGCCGTCGGCGCCGTCGGCGAACGCCTTGCAGCGTCCGTCCGCGGCGAGCCCGCGCTGCCGGGAGAAGTCGATGAACATCGTCGGCGTGGACAGGACGGTCGCGCCGCCCGCGAGCGCGAGGTCGCACTCCCCGGCGCGCAGGGCCTGCGCGGCCAGGTGGACGGCGACGAGCGAGGAGGAGCAGGCGGTGTCGACGGTGACGGCGGGGCCGCGCAGGCCGAAGGCGTACGAGATCCGGCCGGAGGCGACGCTGCCGGCGCTGCCGTTGACGAGGTAGCCCTCCAGGCCCTCGGGGATCCGGCCGCCGGGGACGTGCGGGACGCGGGCGCCGTAGTCGTCGTACATCACGCCCGCGTACACGCCCGTACGGCTGTCGCGCACGGCGTCGAGGCCGAGTCCCGCCCGCTCCAGGGCCTCCCAGGAGGTTTCGAGGAGGAGCCGCTGCTGCGGGTCCATGGCGAGGGCCTCGCGCGGCGAGATCCCGAAGAACTCCGGGTCGAAGTCCGCGCAGTCGTGGAGGAACCCGCCTTCGCGGGCGTAGCTGGTGCCGTGCGCGTCCGGGTCCGGGTCGTAGAGCGCCTCCAGGTCCCAGCCCCGGTCCTCGGGCAGCGCGGAGACGGCGTCGGTGCCGGACTCCAGGAGCCTCCAGAGCGCCTCGGGGCTGTCGGCGCCGCCGGGGAGCCGGCAGCTCATCGCGACGATGGCGATCGGCTCCCGGGCGGCCTCGACGGCCTCTTCGGCGGTGCGCAGCCGGGTGCGGGTGGCGACGAGCTCCGCGGTGACGCGCTTGAGGTAGTCGCGGATCCTGTCGTTGTTCCCGGCGGCTTCGGCGCCCGTGCTTCCGGCGCCCGTGCTTCCGGTGCCCGTGCCTCCGGTGCCCGTGCCTCCGGTGCCCGTGCCTCCGGTGCCCGTGCTCCCGGCGCCCATGGCCTTGGCGGCGCTCGTGTCCTTGGCGGCGCTTCCCGTCACAGCTGCTCCTCGATGAAAGCGAAAAGTTCGTCGTCGTCGGCGAGTTCGAGCGCCGGCTCGGGGGTGGCCGTCGTGCCGGCCGGGGGTCCGCCCAGGGCGGTGACCAGGGCGGCCAGCCGCCGGTGGACGACCTCGCGGCGGATGTCGTCCTCGGCGAGCCCGGTCACGGCGGCCTCCAGGGCCTCCAGGCCCGCGAGGGCTGCCTCGCCCGCCTCCCGGCCGCCGCCCGAGGCGGTGTCCAGCTCCTCGCCGACGTGCTCGGCGACGGCCTGGGCGGTGGGGTGGTCGAAGACGACGGAGGCGGCCAGGCGCAGTCCGGTCACGGCGTTGAGCCGGTTGCGGAGTTCGACCGCGGTCAGGGAGTCGAAGCCGATCTCGCGGAAGGCGCGGGCCGGTTCGACCGCCTCGGGCCCGGCGAAGCCGAGGACGGCGGCCACTTCGGCCCGTACCAGGGCCAGCAGCTCCCGGGCCCGGGCGGCGGCGTCGAGCGGGGCCAGGCGCCGGGCCAGCGCCTGGACGGCGCTCTCACCGGAGCCGGAGCCGTCGGCGGTGCCGCCGGCCGACGCGGCGGCCGGTGCGGCGGCCGCGGCCCGTGGGGCGGCGGAGGCCGGGACCAGGGCGCGCAGCAGGGCGGGGACGGCCTCGGGGCCGTGCGCGGCCCGCTCGCGGCGCAGGGCCTGGATGTCCAGGCGCAGCGGTACGAGCAGGGCGTCGCCGCCCGGTTCGCCCGTGAGGGCCCGGTCGAAGAGGGCGAGCCCCTGGGCGTTGGTCAGGGGCGCGATGCCGGAGCGCCGCATGCGGCGCAGATCGGTCTCGGAGAGGTGCCCGGTCATCCCGCTGGCCTCGCCCCACAGGCCCCAGGCCAGGGAGACGGCGGGCAGCCCGGCGGCGCGGCGGTGCTGCGCCAGGGCGTCCAGGAAGGTGTTGGCGGCGGCGTAGTTGGCCTGGCCGGGGCGGCCGAGGAGGCCGGCGGCGCCGGAGAACAGCACGAAGGCGGACAGCGGCAGGCCGCGCGTCAGCTCGTGCAGGTGCAGGGCGGCGTCGGCCTTGGGCCGCAGCACGGTGTTCAGCCGCTCGGCGTCGAGGGCGGTGAGCGCCCCGTCGTCGAGCACGCCGGCCGCGTGGATCACGGCGGTCAGCGGGTGCGCCGGGTCGATGCCGGCGAGCAGGGCCGCGACCGCGGAGCGGTCGGACGTGTCGCAGGCGCCGATCCCGACGCGGGCGCCGAGCGCGGTCAGTTCCGCTTCCAGTTCGGCGGCCCCGGACGCGTCCCGGCCGCTGCGGCTGACGAGGAGAAGCCTGCGGGCGCCGTGGGCGGTGACGAGGTGACGGACGAGCAGCCGGCCGAGGGTGCCGGTCGCCCCGGTGACCAGGACGGTCCCCTCGGGGTCGAACGCGGCGCCGATGCCGGTGGTCCCGGCGGTCTCCGTACGGGCGAGGGCCGGGACGAGGACCTCCCCGGCCCGCAGGGCGAGCTGCGGTTCGCCGGTGGCGAGGGCGGTGGCGAGGGCCGGGGCCAGCGCGTCCGCCGAGGCGGGCGTGCCGTCGGTGTCGACGAGCACGAACCGGCCCGGGTGCTCGGTCCGGGCGGAGCGCAGGAGTCCCCAGAGCCCGGCGGCCGCGAGGCCGTCCACGGTGTCGTCCGGGACGGCGGCGAGGGCCCGCCCGGTCAGCACGGTCAGGGGCACCTCCGCGAGGGGCCCGTCCTGACCGAGCCAGTCCTGTACGAGGGCCAGGGCCCGGGCGGTGAGGACGCGCACGTCCTCGGGCGCGGCCCCCGGACCGGCCGGGAACGGCGCGACCACGGCGTCCGGCGGCGCGGCGCCCGCGTCGACGGCGGCGCGCAGTGCCGCCACGTCCGCGTACACCTCGGACTCACCACCGACTCCGGCTCCGACGAGGCCGGAACCGTCGGTGCCGAGCACGGCCAGGCGGACCGGCGGCGCGGCCCCGGGCCGTCCGGCGGGCCGCTGCCAGGCCACGCGGTGCAGAGGCAGCCCGTTGTCGGCGGCGGCGCCGAGCAGCGCGTCCAGGCGGTCCTGCGCCAGGGGCCGCATCACGAGGGCGTCCAGGGTGAGGACGGGAGCCGCGGTGGGATCGGCGGCCTCCAGGCGCACCGCGCCCTCCCCGGCCGGGGTGATCCGCACGCGCAGCGCGTCCGCGCCCGCCGCGTGCAGGGTGACGCCCTTCCACGCGAACGGCAGCAGCACGGAGCCGTCCGGCACGTCGAGCAGCCCGCCGGCCAGCCAGGGCTGCAGGGCCGCGTCGAACAGCGCGGGGTGCACGCCGTAGCCGGCCGCGTCGGCCCGGGCCCGGGCGGGCAGCCGCACCTCGGCGAACACCTCGCCGTCGGCGCGCCACAGCGCCTCGATGCCGGCGAAGACCTCGCCGTACTCGTAACCGAGGTCGGAGAACTGCCCGTAGACGTCGGCGGGCTCGACGCGCTCGGCACCGGCGGGCGGCCAGGCGGCGGCCCAGTCCGCGGCGGCCGCGGGGGCTGCGGCGGGAGCGACGACGCTCTCGCCGTGCCGGGTCCACGCGACCTCCTCGCCACCGGCGGCGTCCTCGGGGCGGGAGTGGACGGTCAGCCGCCTGCGGCCCTGCCCGTCGGCGGCCTCCACGCGCACCTGGACCTGCGCGGCGCGGCGTCCGTCGAGGACGAGCGGGGCCTCCAGGGACAGCTCCTCCACGGTGGCGCAGCCGGTCGCGGCGGCGGCGTGCAGGGCGAGTTCGACGAAGGCCGTGCCGGGCAGCAGGGTCCGGCCGCGTACGGCGTGGTCGGCGATCCACGGGTGGTCGGCGAGCGAGATCCGGCCGGCGAACACCGTCTCGCCGGTCGAGGCGACCGGCAGCGCGCCGCCGAGCAGCGGATGGGTCTCCCACACCATGCCGAACCGGGCGGCGGCGGCGTCACCGACCCCGGCGGGCGAGGTCGGCGCCCAGTGGCGGGTGCGCTGGAAGGCGTACGTGGGCAGGTCGACGGTCCGGGCTCCCGTGCCCTCGAAGAGAACGGCCCAGTCGACGTCGATCCCGCGGACGAACAACTCGGCGGCGGAGGTCAGGAACCGCTCCGCGCCGCCTTCCTTGCGGCGCAGCGAACCACCGGCGAGCACGTCGAGCCCGACGGCGTCGGCGGTCTCCTGAATGCCCATGATCAGCACCGGATGGGCGCTGGACTCGACGAAGGTCCCGAAACCGTCGTCGAGGAGGTTGCGGACGGTGTCCTCGAAGCGGACGGTCCGGCGCAGGTTGCGGTACCAGTACGAGGCGCCGAGGGCGGCGGTGTCGGTGAGGAGCCCGCCTTCGACGGTGGAGTAGAAGGGGATCTCCGAGCGGCGGGGCTGGATCGGGCCCAGGACATCGAGCAGTTCGGCCTCGATCCGCTCCACGTGCGCGGAGTGCGAGGCGTAGTCGACCGGCACCTGACGGGCCCGGACGTCCTCCGCCTGGTACGCGGCCACGATCTCCACGATCGCGTCGGCGTCACCGGCCACCACGGTGCTGGAGGGGCCGTTGACAGCGGCAACGCTCAGACGACCGGCCCATTCGCCAGAAGCAAGGCGTTCCTCCACCTGGACGCGCGGCAGGGGTATGGAGGCCATGCCGCCGAGACCGGCGAGCTCGCGGCCGATCACCCCGGCCCGCAGCGCCACGACACGAGCCGCGTCCCCAAGCGACAGGGCGCCCGAGACGGCGGCGGCGGCGATCTCGCCCTGGGAGTGGCCCACCACCGCATCCGGTACGACCCCGAGGGAACGCCACAGCTCGGCCAGCGAGACCATCACCGCCCAGGTCACCGGCTGCACCACGTCCACCCGGTCCAGCGAGTGGCCTTCCCGTACGACCTCGACCGCGTCGAAGTCCACGAACGGCGCCAGCGCGTCGGCGCACTCGCGCAGACGGGCCGCGAATACCGGCGAGGTCTCCAGCAGACCGGCACCCATCCCGACCCACTGCGTCCCCTGCCCCGGGAACACCAGCACCCGACGCCCCGTCGAACCCGCCACACCCTCGAACACGGCCTCGCCCAACGTCACCCGCCGGTGCTCGAACACCGAGCGCGAGGTCACGAGGGAGTACCCGACGTCCAGCGGGTGCGGCGCGTCCGCCGTCTCCAGGCGGGTCCGCAGGCGCTCGGTCTGGTCCTTGAGCGCGGACTGCGACTTGGCGGACACCACCAGCGGGATCACCGGGAGTTCGCGGGTCGCCGGCTCCTCCGCCGCCTCCCGTACGGGCGGCTCTTCGAGGATGACGTGGGCGTTGGTGCCGCTCACGCCGAAGGCGGAGACGCCCGCGCGGCGCGGGCGCCCGGTCTCGGGCCACGGGCGGGTCTCGGTCAGCAGCTCGACCGCGCCGGCCTCCCAGTCGACCTGCGAGGACGGGGCGTCCACGTGCAGGGTCCTGGGCAGCACGCCCTCGCGGAGCGCCATCACCATCTTGATGACCCCGCCGACACCGGCGGCGGCCTGCGGGTGGCCGACGTTGGACTTCAGGGAGCCGAGCCACAGCGGCTGGTCCGCCGGACGCTGCCCGTAGGTGGCCAGCAGCGCCTGCGCCTCGATGGGGTCACCCAGCTTCGTACCCGTGCCGTGGGCCTCGACCACGTCCACGTCGGCGGTGCCGAGACCGGCGTTGGCCAGGGCCTGGAGGATCACCCGCTCCTGGGAGGGGCCGTTGGGGGCGGTGAGGCCGTTGCTGGCGCCGTCCTGGTTGACGGCGTCGCCGCGGATGACGGCGAGCACCGGGTGGCCCTTGCGGACGGCGTCCGACAGCCGCTCGACGGCGACCATTCCGGCGCCCTCGGCCCAGCTCGTGCCGTCGGCGGCGTCGGCGAAGGCCTTGCTGCGCCCGTCGGCGGCGAGGCCGCGCTGCCGGGAGAACTCCACGAACAGGCCGGGGGCGGCCATGACGGTGACGCCGCCGGCGAGGGCGAGGTCGCACTCCCCCGCGCGGACGGCCTGCGCGGCCATGTGCAGGGTGACCAGGGAGGAGGAGCAGGCCGTGTCCACGGAGACGGAGGGGCCTTCGAGGCCGAGCACGTACGAGATGCGGCCGGAGACCACGCTCGCGGACTTGCCGGTGAGCAGGTAGCCCTCGTGCTCCTCGGAGGCCTCGTGCAGCCGGGAGGCGTACTCCTGGTGGGTGAGGCCCGCGTACACGCCGGTACGGGTGCCGCGCAGGGACAGCGGGTCGATGCCGGCGCGCTCCAGGGCCTCCCAGGAGGTTTCGAGGAGGAGCCGCTGCTGCGGGTCCATCACCAGGGCCTCGCGCGGCGAGATCCCGAAGAACTCGGCGTCGAACTCGGCCGCCTCGTGGAGGAACCCGCCCTCGCGGACGTACGTGGTGCCGCGGCGGCCCGCCTCCGGGTCGGGGTCGTAGACCTCGTCGAGGTTCCAGCCCCGGTCGGCGGGCGCGGCGCCGATGACGTCGCGCTCGGCCATGACCAGGTCCCACAGGGCCTCGGGGGTGTCGGCCTCGCCGGGGAAGCGGCAGGCCATGCCCACGATGACGACCGGGTCCTCGGCGTCGGCGGCCGCGCGGGCGGCGACGGGGAGGGGTGCGGAGACCGTGGCGGGGGCGTCGCCGAGGAGCCTGCCGAGCAGGTATCCGGCGAGGGCGCCCGGGTTGGGGCGGTCGAAGACGACGGTGGCGGGCAGCCGCAGGCCGGTGGCGGCGGCGAGGCGGTTGCGCAGTTCCAGCGCGGTGAGGGAGTCGAAGCCGGCGTCCTTGAACGCCCGGTCGGCGCGGACGGCGTCGGTGCTCGGGTGCCGCAGCACGGCCGCGGCCTCGCCGCGCACGAGCTCGACCAGCGTCCGGGTCCGCTCGGTCCCGGTGAGTCCGGCGAGCCGCCGGGCGAGTCCGTCGGCGGGGCCCGCGCCGGTTCCGGCGAGGGCCTGCCGCCGCTCCTCCTCCAGCGCGCGCCGCGCCTCCGGCACGGTGTCGAAGACGGGTCCGGGGCGCAGCGCGGCGGTGCGCGGGGCGAAGTCGGCCCAGTCGACGTCCAGGACGGTGACGCAGGTGTCGCCGAGGTCGAGGGCCCGGTGGAGGGCCTCGACGCCCTCGTCGGGGTCCATGGCCTTGATGCCCCGGCGGCTCAGGCTCTCCTCGCCCGCGCCCTCGGCCATGCCGCCGCCGCCCCACAGGCCCCAGGCCACGGAGGTGGCGGGCAGGCCCTCGGCGCGGCGCCGCTCGGCGAGGGCGTCGAGGGAGGCGTTGGCGGCGGCGTAGGCGGCCTGGCCGCCGTTGCCCCAGGTGCCGGTGACGGAGGAGAAGAGGACGAAGGCGTCCAGTTCCAGGCCCCGTTCGCGGGTGAGTTCGTGCAGGTGGTGCGCGGCGTCGGCCTTCGGGGCCCGGACGCGGTGGAAGGCCTCGGCGGTGACGGAGCCGATCACCCCGTCGTCGAGCACGCCGGCGGTGTGGAAGACGGCGGTGGGCGGGTGGGCGTCGAGCAGGGCGGCGAGCGCGTCGCGGTCGGAGACGTCGCAGGCGGCGAGGGTGACCTCGGCGCCCAGGGCGCGCAGTTCCCCGGCCAGTGCGGCGGCCCCGGGCGCGTCCGGGCCGCGCCGGCCGGCGAGCACCAGGTGCGTCGCGCCCCGGCGGACCGCCCAGCGGGCGACGTGGGCGCCGAGGGCGCCGGTGCCGCCGGTCACCAGGACGGTGCCGCGGGCCGTCCAGCGGGCGTCCTCGGGCGTCCCGGCGGCCCGGCCCGCGCGGGTCACCCGGCGGCCGTAGGAGCCGGAGGCGCGGACGGCGACCTGGTCCTCGGCGCCGGGGCGTCCGCCCCGGGCCAGGACGGCGGCCATCCGGTCGAAGGCGCGGGCGTCGGGCTGCGCGGGCAGGTCGACGACCCCGCCCCAGAGGGCGGGGAGTTCGAGCGCGGCGACCCGGGCGAAGGCCCACACCTGGGCGCCGGAGTCCTCGGGCAGCTCGCCGGGGGTGACGGCCACGGCCTGCCGGGTCAGGGACCAGAGCACGGCCGGGGCGAGGTCGGTGTCGACGGCGGCCTGCACGAGCGCGAGGGAGGCGAGGACCGCCTCGGTGCCGCCCGCCAGCGGGAGGAGGGACAGCACTCCGTCGAGGGCCTCGCCCTCGGTCCGGTACGCGTCCAGCCGGCCGGCCAGGTCCTCGCGGGTGGCGGTGTGCGCGTCGAGGGTCAGGCGCTCGGTGCGGGCGCCGTGCCGGACGAGCGCGGCCTCGGCCGCGTCGGCGAACGCGTCCGCGCCCTCCGGGAGGACGAGGAGCCACCGGCCGTCGAGCACGGAGGCGCCGGACGCCCCCAGGCCCTTCCAGGTGGTGCGGTAGCGCCAGGAGTCCGTACCGGCGGGGTCGGCGGCGACGGCGACGGCCGGAGCGACCGGCTCGTGCCAGTAGTGCTCGTGCTGGAAGGCGTACGTGGGCAGGTCGACGGTCCGGGCCCCGGTGCCCTCGAAGAGGGCGGCCCAGTCGACGTCGATCCCGCGGACGAACAGTTCGGCGGCGGAGGTCAGGAACCGCTCCGCGCCGCCCTCCTTGCGCCGCAGCGAACCACCGACCAGGAGGTCCTTGCCCTCGGCGGTCTCCTGGATGCCCATGATCAGCACCGGATGGGCGCTGGACTCCACGAAGGTGCCGAAGCCCCGGTCGAGGAGGAGGCGGACGGTGTCCTCGAAGCGGACGGTCCGGCGGAGGTTGCGGTACCAGTAGGAGGCGTCGAGCGTCGTGGTGTCGGCCAGTTCCCCGGTCACCGTGGAGTAGAAGGGGATCTCCGAGCGGCGGGGCTGGATCGGGCCCAGGACATCGAGGAGTTCGGCCTCGATCCGCTCGACATGGGCGGAGTGGGAGGCGTAGTCGACCGGCACCTGACGGGCCCGGACGTCCTCGGCCTGGTAGGCGGCCACGATCTCCACGATCGCGTCGGCGTCACCGGCGACGACGGTGCTGGACGGACCGTTGACGGCCGCGACACTCAGACGACCGGCCCATGCGCCGGAAGCAAGGCGTTCCTCCACCTGGACGCGCGGCAGGGGGATGGAGGCCATGCCGCCCAGGCCCGCCAGCTCGCGGCCGATCACCCCAGCACGCAGAGCAACCACGCGGGCCGCGTCCTCAAGCGACAGGGCTCCCGAGACGGCGGCGGCGGCGATCTCGCCCTGGGAGTGGCCCACCACCGCGTCCGGTACGACCCCGAGGGAGCGCCACAGTTCGGCGAGCGAGACCATGACGGCCCAGGTCACCGGCTGCACCACATCGACACGGTCGAGAGAAGCCCCGGTCCGCACCACCTCGACCGCGTCGAAGTCCACGAACGGCGCCAGCGCATCCGCGCACTCCCGCAGACGCGCGGCGAACACGGGCGAGGTCTCCAGCAGACCGGCACCCATGCCGACCCACTGGGTCCCCTGCCCCGGGAACACCAGCACCCGGCGCCCCGTCGAACCCGCCACACCCTCGAACACGGCCTCGCCCAACGTCACCCGCC
The DNA here is from genome assembly GCF_053618675.1 of Streptomyces sp. NPDC055632. Lineage (NCBI taxonomy): Bacteria > Bacillati > Actinomycetota > Actinomycetes > Kitasatosporales > Streptomycetaceae > Streptomyces > Streptomyces sp. NPDC055632. The sequence continues at coordinate 16,512 of NZ_JBSHHY010000046.1, forward strand.
GGTGCTCAAGCACCGAGCGCGAGGTCACGAGGGAGTACCCGGCGTCCAGCAGACGCGGTGCGTCCTCGCCGTTGAGGAAGGAGGCCAGCCGGTCGCCCTGGGCCCGCAGGCCGGCCTCCGACTTGGCGCTGAGGACCAGGGGGACGAGAGGAAGTTCGCGGGTCGCGGGCTCCTCCGTCACCTCCTGTACGGGCGGCTCTTCGATGATCACGTGGGCGTTGGTGCCGCTGACGCCGAAGGAGGAGACGCCCGCGCGGCGCGGGCGCCCGGTCTCGGGCCACGCACGCGACTCGGTCAAGAGCTCGACCGCGCCCGTCTCCCAGTCGACCTGGGAGGACGGGGCATCGACGTGCAGGGTCCTGGGCAGGACGCCCTCCTGCATGGCCATCACCATCTTGATGACCCCGCCGACACCGGCGGCGGCCTGCGCGTGCCCGATGTTCGACTTCAGCGACCCCAGCCACAACGGCTGCTCCGCCGGACGCCGGCCGTAGGTCGCCAGCAGCGCCTGCGCCTCGATCGGATCACCCAGCTTCGTGCCCGTGCCGTGCGCCTCGACCGCGTCCACGTCCGCCACACCCAGACCCGCCGATTCCAGCGCGGCCCGGATCACCCGCTGCTGCGAAGGGCCGTTCGGCGCCGTCAGACCGTTGCTCGCACCGTCCTGGTTCACCGCCGAACCGCGCACCACCGCCAGTACGCGATGCCCCTTGGCCACCGCGTCCGACAACCGCTCCACCAGCAGCACGCCCACGCCCTCGGCCCAGCCCGTGCCGTCCGCACCCTCCGCGAACGCCTTGCACCGGCCGTCCGACGCGAGCCCCCGCTGCTGCGAGAACTCCACGAACATGCCCGGACTCGCCATCACCGAGGCGCCGCCGGCCAGGGCGAGGTCGCACTCGCCGGAGCGCAGCGACTGGGCGGCGAGGTGGAGGGCGACGAGGGAGGAGGAGCAGGCCGTGTCGACCGTGACCGCCGGACCCTCAAGGCCCAGCGCGTAGGAGATGCGGCCGGACATGACGCTGGCCGTGTTGCCGGTGAGCAGGTAGCCCTCGTACCCCTGGGCGTTCTCGTAGAGGCGCGGACCGTACTCCTGGGTCATGGCGCCGACGAAGACGCCGGTGCGGGAGCCCTTGAGCGAGTCGGCCGGAACCCCGGCCCGCTCCAGCGCCTCCCACGACGTTTCGAGCAGCAACCGCTGCTGCGGGTCCATCGCCACCGCCTCACGCGGCGAAATGCCGAAGAACCCCGCGTCGAACTCGCCCGCACCGTGGAGGAAACCGCCCTCACGCACGTACGAACGCCCCGGAACACCCGGCTCCGGGTCGAACAGCGACTCCACGTCCCAGCCACGGTCCCCCGGGAACGGCGACACCGCGTCCGCCCCCGACGCCACCAACTCCCACAACCCCTCCGGCGAACCCACCCCACCCGGGAAACGGCACGCCATCCCCACGATCGCGACGGCGTCCTCGTCGTTCCGACCGGGGACCGGCTGCTCGCGACGGGCCGGAACCGGAGCCGGGGCCGGAACCGTGGCGGCGGCCTCGACGGCGGCGTCGCGGATCAGCCGGGCGACGGCCAGCGGGGTCGGGCAGTCGTAGATCAGGGTGGTGGGCAGGCGGAGGCCGGTCGCGGCCCGCAGCCGATTGCGCAGCTCGATGCCGTTGACGGACTCGAAGCCCTGCTGCTTGAAGGTCTTCTCGGGGGCGATCGAGTCGCCGGTGGCCCGGCCGCGCACGGCGGCGGCGTGGACGCGCACCAGCTCCAACACGTAGTCGAGCTGTTCGGCCTCGGAGCGGCCGCGCAGCTCACGGCTGAGCAGGGTCTCGTCGGCATCGGCCGCCGGTTCCTGTTCCCCCGCGCCGTCCTCGGCGAGCCAGTGGCGGGTGCGCTGGAAGGCGTACGTGGGCAGGTCGACCGTACGGGCGCCCGTGCCCTCGAAGAGGACCGACCACTCGATGTCGACGCCCCGGACGAACAGCTCGGCGACCGAGGTGAGGAACCGCTCAAGACCGCCTTCCTTGCGGCGCAGCGAGCCGCTGGTGAGCACGTCGAGGCCCACGGTCTCTGCGGTCTCGTGGATGCCGATGCCGAGGACGGGGTGGGCGCTGGACTCCACGAAGGTTCCGAAGCCCCGGTCGAGGAGGTTGCGGACGGTGTCCTCGAAACGGACGGTCCGGCGCAGGTTGCGGTACCAGTAGGAGGCGTCGAGGGTCGTGGTGTCGGCCAGCTCACCGGTCACGGTGGAGTAGAAGGGGATCTCCGAGCGGCGCGGCTGGATCGGGCCCAGGACATCGAGCAGTTCGGCCTCGATCCGCTCGACATGGGCGGAGTGCGAGGCGTAGTCGACCGGCACCTGACGGGCCCGGACGTCTTCGGCCTGGTAAGCGGCGACGATCTCCACGATCGCGTCGGCGTCACCGGCCACCACCGTGCTGGACGGCCCGTTGACGGCGGCCACGCTCAGACGGCCGGCCCATTCGCTGGAAGCAAGGCGTTCCTCCACCCGTACGCGCGGCAACGGGATCGACGCCATACCGCCCAGGCCCGCCAGCTCGCGGCCGATCACCCCGGCCCGCAGAGCAACCACGCGGGCCGCGTCCTCAAGTGACAACGCCCCCGAGACCGCAGCCGCGGCAATCTCGCCCTGCGAGTGGCCCACCACCGCGTCCGGTACGACCCCGAGGGAACGCCACAACTCAGCGAGCGAGACCATCACCGCCCACGTCACCGGCTGCACCACGTCCACCCGGTCCAGCGAACGCCCCTCCCGTACGACCTCGACCGCGTCGAAGTCCACGAACGGCGCCAGCGCGTCGGCGCACTCCCGCAGACGCGCGGCGAACACCGGCGAGGTCTCCAACAACCCCGCACCCATCCCCACCCACTGCGTCCCCTGCCCCGGGAACACCAGCACCCGGCGCCCCGTCTCGCCCGCGACCCCGTGGACGGCGGAGCGTTCCAGGCGGGTGAGGAGTTCCTCGCGGTCGCCGGCCAGGACCACGGCGCGGTGGCCGAAGACGGTGCGGGCGGCGGCCTGGGTCCAGGCGACGTCCAGGAGGTCGAGCTCCGGGCCGTGTTCGACGCGGGCGCTGAGCTGGGCGGCCTGGTCGCGCAGGCCCTCCGCGGTGCGGCCGGTGACGACGAGGGGGAGGACGGGCAGGGTGCGGGTGGCGGGTTCGGCCGGGCGCGGGGCCGGGGCCTGCTCCAGGACCAGGTGGGCGTTGGTGCCGCCCATGCCGAAGGAGGACACGCCGGCCCGGCGCGGCGCCCGGGTGCCACCGGCCTCCCCCGGCCCCTCTGCCTCCACCGGCCAGGGCAGCAGCTCGGTCTGGACGGTGAGGTTCAGTTCGTCGAGCGGGATGTCGGGGTTCGGAGCGGCGTAGTTGAGGCTGGGCGGGAGTTCGCCCTCGCGGACGGCGAGCGCGGCCTTGAGGAGGCCGACGATGCCGGCGGCGCCTTCGAGGTGGCCGACGTTGGTCTTGGCGGAGCCGACGGCGAGCGGGGCGCCGGGGGTGCGGGCGGCGCCGAGGACGGCGCCGAGGGCGGCGGCCTCGACGGGGTCGCCGGCGCGGGTGCCGGTGCCGTGGAGTTCGACGTAGCGGACGTCCTCGGGGCGGACGCCGGCGCGTTCGTACGCCTCGCGGAGGACGGCCTCCTGGGCGTCCTGGTGCGGGGTGGTCAGGCTGGGGCCGCCGCCGTCGTTGTTGACGGCGCCGCCCTTGACGACGCAGTGGACGCGGTCGCCGTCGGCGAGGGCCCGTCGCAGCGGCTTGAGGACGACGCAGACGCCGCCCTCTCCGCGTACGTAGCCGTTGGCGCGGGCGTCGAAGGTGTGGCAGCGCCCGTCCGGGGAGAGGGCGCCCATCAGCTCCATGGTGGTGGTGCTGTGGTCGGACAGGACGAGGTTGACGCCGGCGACCACGGCGAGGTCGCTCTCGCCGCGGCGCAGCCCCTCGCAGGCGAGGTGGACGGCGACGAGCGAGGAGGACTGGGCGGTGTCGACGGCCATGCTGGGGCCGCGCAGTCCGAGGTGGTACGAGAGCCGGTTGGCGGTCATGGCCCGGTGCAGGCCGGCCGCGCTGTAGCCGCCGGTGGCGCCGGCGCCGTGGGCGAGGGCCGCGTAGTCGTCGGAGGCGACGCCGACGTAGACGGCGGTGCGGGTGCCGGAGAGCCGGGCGGGGACGATCCCGGCGTGTTCCAGGGCCTCCCAGCCGAGTTCGAGCACGAGGCGCTGCTGCGGGTCGGTGGCGGCGGCCTGCGCGGGGCTCATGCCGAAGAATTCGGCGTCGAATTCCCCGTGGTTCTCCAGGGCGGCCCGCCAGGTGCCGTCCTCCTGCCGGGAGACGCTGTTCTCTCCGTTCCGGAGGAGGTTCCAGAATTCCTCGGGCGTGGCGGCTCCGGGAAGTCGGCACGCCATCCCCACGACGGCTATGTCGTTGTCGCCCACGAGCTTTTCACCGTTCTTGGGGGTCATCAATTCTCCATGGCCAGAGAGGAGGTGCGGAAAATCCACGAGCGGTTCGACGGGTCCGGCGGGAAAAGGGGCCGGGACGGTCGGACAAGGAGCCGCGTCACCAGGTGACGGGGAGCTCCACGAGTCCGCGGACGAGCATGTCCGGGTGCCAGGCGAGTGCGTCGGCGGGGACGGCGAGGCGCAGTCCGGGCAGGCGGGTGGTGAGGGCTTCCAGGGCGCACTGGAGTTCGGCGCGGGCCAGCGGGGCGCCGAGGCAGAAGTGGGGGCCCTGGCCGAAGGCGAGGTGCTGGTTGGGCTCGCGGTCGAGGACGACGCCGGCGGCGTCCGCGAAGACGGTCTCGTCGTGGTTGGCGGAGGCGAGGGAGTAGACGACGGCCTCGCCGGCGCGGATGGTCACGCCGCCGATCTCGACGTCCTCGGTGGCGACGCGGGTGGGTCCGACGCTGTTCCACAGCGGGACGACCCGCAGCAGCTCCTCCACGGCGGCGGGCACGAGGTCGGGGCGGGCGCAGAGGAGTTCGTAGCGGTCGCGGTCCTGGAGGAGGACCAGGACGTGGCCGGCGATCTGGCTGGCGGTGGTCTCGTGGCCGCCGATGAGCATGCCGCCGGTGAGCATGAGGAGTTCGTTCTCGGTGAGGTGCTCGCCCTCGTCGTGGGCCTCCACGAGGGCGCTGAGCAGGTCGTCCTCGGGCCGCTCGCGCCGCTTGGCGACGTATCCGCGCAGGTAGTCGGCGTACTCCTCGGCCGCCTGGCCGACCTGTTCGTCGGTGTAGCGGCTGGCGGACATCAGGGCCTCGGTGAAGGTCCGGAAGACGTGCCGGTCCGCGTGGGGGATGCCGAGCATCTCGCAGATGACCGCGGTGGGCAGCGGCAGCGCCAGCTTCTCGACGAGGTCGGCGGGGCCGCCGTCGGCGATCAGGTCGTCGACGAGGGCGTGGGTGATCTCGGCGATGCGGGGGCGCATCGCGGCGACGCGGCGGGCGGTGAAGGCGCGGGAGACGAGCCGGCGCAGCCGGGCGTGGGCCTCGGGCGGCATGCCCATGAGGCCGACGGAGTCGAGTCCGCGGGGGGCGGCGCGGGGGACGTCCTTGTCGGCGCCCGCGTGCATGCTGAGCCGGGGGTCGGCCGAGGCCTTCTTGATGTCCGCGTGCCGCGTGAGCAGCCACGCCTCGCCGCCGTAGGGCATGCGGACCCGTGCCACGGGCTCGCCGGACCGGAGCTCGGCGTAGGCGGGGTCGAGCGCGAGGTCGACTCGGTCGCCGAACGGATACGTCCGGACGGATCCGGCGACGGCATGAGGACAGGTCATGGCGGAATCTCCTCTGTACGCGGACCCTGACACCGAACAGCAGCACCGCGCCGCTGCCACCGGCGCGCTTTTTGATTGTGTCAAGTCGTCGCGAATCGGCCAGGAAATTCGAGCCGGGTTTTAGCGGTGTGCGAGCGGTGTGCGACAGCGGTTCGAGCCGGGCGCGACAGGGCCGGGTCAGGCTGGAGAACCGCGTGCGACTGTGTCAGGTCGCCCCTTGCGTCGTGCAAGCGGGAGCCCTTAATTTCCCGTTGCATCGAAAAGCCGTATCCGTTTTGCTCGAAAGGCTGCTCCGATGGCGCATATCGCCTTCTTCATCCTCCCCGCGGCCGGTCACGTCAATCCGACGCTGTCCGTCGCGCGGGAGCTCGTCGCGCGCGGCCACCGGGTCACCTACGCCCTGTCCGAGAACTACGGCGAGCGGGTGCTCGCGACGGGGGCGGAGTTCGTCCCCTATCCGATGGACCAGGACCGGTTCCTGGCCACGATGGTGCCGCAGCAGGACTCCGCCGAGTACACGGACCAGCAGGAGTTCGTGAACATGATGAAGTGGATGCTGGAGCTCACCCGGCAGACGCTTCCGCGGTTCGAGGAGCACTTCGAGGCCGGGGGCCGGCCGGACGTGTTCGTGTGCGACCCGTCCTCCTTCTGGAGCGGCGCGATCCTGGCGGCGAAGTGGGGCGTGCCGGTCATCCGCAGCACGCCGACGTACGTGGCCAACGAGCACTGGTCCCTGCACCCGCCGGTCGACACGGCGGAGGAACAGCAGCAGGACCCGGAGACCGGGGAGCTGTTCGGGATCGTCGCCGGGCTGCTGGCGGAGCACGGCGTCGAGAAGAGCATCGGGGAGTTCGCGGAGGACGTGCACTCGGGTCCCGCGCTGGTCTACCTGCCGCGCGCGTTCCAGTACGCGGGCGAGACCTTCGGCGAGGAGGTCGCCTTCGTCGGCCCGTGCACGAGCGACAACAGCTTCCACGGCGACTGGGAGGCGCCCGGCACGGGCCGTCCGCTCGCGCTGATCAGCCTGGGCACCCTGTACAACAAGCAGCCGGAGTTCTTCCGCGCCTGTGTCGACGCCTTCGCGGACCTGGACTGGGACGTGGTGATCGCGCACGCCGGCGGGGTCGCGGAGGGCGGTCTCGGCGAGCTGCCGCCGAACGTGCGGGTGCACTCCTTCGTACCGCAGGGCGCCGTGCTCAAGCACGCGTCCCTGATGATCAACCACGGCGGTACGAGCACCGTGCTCCAGGCCGTCTCCGAGGGCGTCCCGGTCGTCTCGGTGCCGCAGATGGCGGAGCTGCACGCGACCGCGACCCGGGTGGAGCAGCTGGGCGTGGGCGCCAAGATCCTGCGCAAGGACGTCTCCCCGGAGAAGGTCCGCGAGACCGTGCTCGCCCTGGCCGCCGACGGGTCGGTCGCCGAGCGGGTGGCGTGGCTGCGGCGGGAGATCGAGTCCGCGGGCGGTCCGGCCGCGGCCGCCGACGCGGTCGAGCGGCTCCTGGTGCCGGCGCCCGCCGCCGGCTGAGCCGCCCCGCGCTCCTCCCCCGCTCCCGTCCCCGCCCTTCCAGACTTCTTGCCGAATCCCAGCTGAGGAAGCCGACATGACGACACAGATCGCCGAGGCCACGGAGACCGTGGCAGCGGACGCCGTGACCGTGGACACCCCGGAGACCGAGGAGGCGCCGCACCCGCTGGCGCAGCCGGCCGGGGCCGACGCCGAGGGGCTGCTCGCGTGGTTCGCGCGCTGCCGCGCCGAGGCCCCCGTCTTCTGGGACTCGACGCGCTTCGCGTGGCAGGTGTTCTCGTACGAGGACTACAACACCGTCTCCACCAACCCGCAGATCTTCTCCTCGGACTTCTCGCCGGTCTTCCCGGTGCCGGAGGAGCTGGCGCTGCTGATGGGCCCGGGGACCTTCGGCGGCATCGACCCGCCGAAGCACGGCCCGCTGCGCAAGCTGGTCAGCCAGGCGTTCACGCCGCGCCGGATGGCCGCGCTGGAGCCGCGCATCGCGGAGATCACCCGCAAGCTCCTCGACGACCTCGGCGACCGCACCGAGATCGACGCGGTGACGGACCTGGCGTACCCGCTGCCGGTGACGGTGATCGCCGAGCTGCTGGGCGTCCCGGCCTCGGACCAGGACCTGTTCCGCGAGTGGGTCGACGTCATCCTCAACAACGAGGGCATGGAGTACCCGAACCTCCCGGACGACTTCGCGGAGACGATGGGCCCCGCCATCAAGGAGTGGGCCGCGTACCTGTACGCGAAGATCGCCGAGAAGCGGGCCGAGCCGTCCGACGACCTGATGAGCGGGCTCATCGAGTCCGAGGTCGACGGCCGCCGCCTCACCGACGAGGAGATCGTCAACATCGTGGCGCTGCTGCTCACGGCGGGCCACATCTCCAGCGCGACGCTGCTGAGCAACCTGTTCATCGTGCTTGACCAGCACCCGGGGGCGCAGGCGGAGCTGCGGGCCGACCGCTCGCTGATCCCGGGCGCGGTGGAGGAGACGCTGCGCTACCGCAGCCCCTTCAACAACATCTTCCGGCTGCTGAAGGAGGACACCGACATCCTCGGCGTCCCGATGAAGGCCGGCCAGATGGTCACGGCGTGGAGCGCCTCGGCCAACCGCGACGCCGGGCAGTTCCCGGACCCGGACGTCTTCGACGTCCGCCGGACCGCGAACAAGCACATGGCCTTCGGCCACGGCATCCACCACTGCCTCGGCGCCTTCCTGGCCCGCATGGAGGCGAAGGTCTTCCTCGACCTGGCCTTCGACGCCTTCGCGTCGTTCGAGGTCCACCTCGACCGGGCGGAGTTCTACGAGGCGGATCAGCTGACCGCCCGTCACCTCCCCGTCTCCGTCGTCCGCGGCTGATCCAGCCGCGCCCGAGACACCGGCCGGACAGGGCAACCAGGGAGCGCGATCGCATGTCGGTGGGCATCACCACAGAACCGGAGGTGGGCAGGGTCAAGCCCTGCGCCCTCATCGAGTTGGAGCAGCACAACGACGCACGGGGCAACCTGTCCGTCGTCGAGTCCGAGTGGACGGCGGGCTTCCCGATCCAGCGGGTGTACTACCTGCACGACCTGGACACCGGCTCGTCGCGCGGCGGGCACGCGCACCGGGCGCTGGAGCAGCTCGTCATCGCCGTCCACGGCAGTTTCACGATCACCGTGGACGACGGGGTCAACCAGGCGGAGTACCGTCTCGACGACGCCGGCCGCGGCCTGTACATCGGGCCGATGGTGTGGCGGAACCTGAGCGACTTCTCACAGGACGCGGTCAGCGTGGTCCTGGCCTCGCTGCACTACGACGAGTCGGACTACTACCGCGACTACGACGAGTTCCTGCGGGACGCGCGGAGGGGGGCGTGACGGCCCCGGCGCCGGAGCGCGCGGCGCGCGTCGCCTTCCACGACCTGCGGGACCTGCACGCCCTCGACGGCGTGCAGGCCGAGATCGACGCCGCCCTGCTGCGGGTGTCGCGCTCCGGGCGCTACCTGCTCGGTCCCGAGCTGGAGGCGTTCGAGGAGGAGTACGCCCGGTACTGCGAGAACGCGCACTGCGTGGGCGTCGGCAGCGGCCTGGACGCCCTGGAGCTGACGCTGCGGGCGCTGGGCGTCGGCGAGGGCGACGAGGTGGTCGTCCCCGGGCACACGTACGTCGCGACCTGGCTCGCGGTGTCGGCGACGGGGGCCCGGCCGGTCCCGGTGGAGCCGGAGGCCGGCTCGTACCTGATCGACCCCGGCCGTCTCGCGGCCGCGATCACCCCGCGGACCAGGGCGGTCATGCCGGTGCACACCTACGGGCACCCGGTGGACCTCGACGCGGTCGAGGCCGTCACCGCGCCCCGGGGCATCCCGGTCGTGGAGGACGCGGCGCAGGCGCACGGGGCCCGCTACAAGGGCCGGCGGATCGGCTCGCGGTACGCGGCGGCGTTCAGCTTCTACCCGGGCAAGAACCTGGGCGCGCTGGGCGACGGCGGCGCCGTGGTCACCTCCGACCCGGAGCTGGCCGGGCGGATCCGGCTGCTGCGCAACTACGGCTCGCGCGTGAAGTACGAGCACGAGGCGCGCGGCACCAACTCGCGGCTCGACGAGGTGCAGGCGGCGGCGCTGCGGGCGAAGCTGCCGTACCTCGACGCGTGGAACGCGCGCCGGGACGCGGTCGCCGCGCGCTACGCCGAAGGACTCTCCGGCCTGCCGGGGGTGGCCGTCCCGGCCGTCCGGTCCTGGGCCGAGCCGGTCTGGCACCAGTACGTGCTGCGCACCGCGCACCGCGAGGAGCTGCGGAGGTCCCTGGCCGAGGCCGGGGTGGAGAGCCTGGTCCACTACCCGATCGCCGTCCACCGGTCCGGCGCCTACGCGGACGCCGCGTACCCGCCGCTGCCCCGCTCCGAGCGGCTGGCGGCGGAGGTGCTGAGCCTGCCCATGGGCCCGCAGCTGACCGCGCGGGACGCGGAGACCGTCGTCGAGGCGGTCCGTCACGCCACGGAGAACAGCCATGTCTGACGTCCCGAAGGCCCCGACCCTCTCGGCGCTCGGCGATCCCGCCACCCGCCGTCCGATGAAGGGCATCATCCTGGCCGGCGGCAGCGGCACCCGGCTGCGTCCGCTGACCGGCGCGCTGTCCAAGCAGCTCCTGCCGGTGTACGACAAGCCGATGATCTACTACCCGCTGTCGGTGCTGATGCTGGCGGGCATCCGCGACATCCAGATCATCTCCGCCAAGGACCACCTGGAGATGTTCCGCGCGCTGCTCGGCGACGGCGGGCAGCTCGGCATCCGGCTGAGCTACGCGCAGCAGGAGGAGCCGCACGGCATCGCGGAGGCCTTCCTCATCGGCGAGGAGCACATCGGTGACAGCCGCGTGGCACTGATCCTCGGGGACAACGTCTTCCACGGGCCAGGCTTCTCGCAGATGATCGCGCAGGCCGCGGCCCGCCTGGACGGCTGCGAGCTGTTCGGCTACCCGGTGAAGGACCCGCAGCGGTACGGGGTCGGCGAGATCGACTCCGACGGCGCCCTGCTCTCCCTGGTGGAGAAGCCGGTCAAGCCGCGCTCCAACCTGGCGATCACCGGCCTGTACCTGTACGACAACGACGTGGTGGACATCGCCCGCGGGCTGACGCCGTCGGCGCGCGGCGAGCTGGAGATCACCGACGTCAACCGCGCGTACCTGGCCCAGGGCCGGGCCCGGCTGAACACGCTGGGCCGCGGGTTCGCCTGGCTGGACATGGGGACCCACGACTCGCTCCTGCAGGCCGGGCAGTACGTGCAGCTGCTCGAACAGCGCCAGGGCGAGCGGATCGCCTGCGTGGAGGAGATCGCCCTGCGGATGGGCTTCATCGGCCCGGAGCAGTGCTTCGCCCTCGGCAGCGACCTGGGGGCCTCCAGCTACGGCGACTACGTGCGGGAGATCGCCCGCCGGACCGCCGCGGAGGGACCGGCCGCCGACTCCTCGGCCGCCTGACCGCCCACCGAACCCACCGTCCCGCCCCCTTCCCCGGAAAGGCCTGTTGGAGATGCGCGTCCTGGTGACCGGAGGTGCGGGCTTCATCGGCTCGCACTTCGTCAGAGAACTGCTGTCCGGGGCCTATCCGGACCTCGACGGGTCGCGGGTGGTGGTCCTGGACGCCCTCACCTACGCGGGGAACCCCGCCAACCTCGACCCGGTCCGCGACCACCCGGGCCTGGAGTTCGTCCACGGCGACATCTGCGACGCGGAGCTGGTCCGGCGGCTGATGGCGGGCACCGGCCTGGTGGTGCACTTCGCGGCCGAGTCGCACGTGGACCGCTCGATCGCCGACGCCTCGGAGTTCGTGCGCACCAACGTCCTCGGCACCCAGACCCTGCTCCAGGCGGCCGTCGACGCGGGCGTCGAACGGTTCGTGCACGTCTCCACGGACGAGGTGTACGGGTCGATCGACTCGGGCTCGTGGCCGGAGGAGCACCCGCTGCTGCCCAACTCGCCGTACGCGGCCTCCAAGGCCTCCTCGGACCTGATGGCGCTGGCCTTCCACCGCACCCACGGCCTGGAGGTGTGCGTGACGCGCTGCTCCAACAACTACGGGCCGTACCAGTTCCCGGAGAAGGCGATCCCGCTGTTCACCACCCGCCTGGTCGACGGGCTCGACGTGCCGCTGTACGGCGACGGCCTCAACAGCCGCGACTGGCTGCACGTCGACGACCACTGCCGGGGCATCGCCCTGGTCGCCGCGAAGGGCCGGGCCGGCGAGGTCTACAACATCGGCGGCGGCACGGAGCTGACCAACCTGGAGCTGGCGGAACGGCTCCTCGGCCTGTGCGGCCGGGACCGGTCGGCGGTGCGGCGGGTCGCGGACCGCGCCGCGCACGACCGCCGCTACTCGGTGGACATCTCCAAGATCTCCCGCGAGCTGGGCTACGCGCCCCGGGTGCCCTTCGCCGAGGGCCTGGCGGCCACGGTGGCCTGGTACCGGGAGAACCGCGCGTGGTGGGAGCCGCTGAAGGAGCGCGCCGCGCTCCCGGGCGCGACCGCCGCCGGGCGGGGCGCGGAGCGGTCGGCAGGTGCCCGTGCGCATTGACGAGACCGGCATCCCCGGCACGTACCGGCTGCTCCCGGAGCGGTTCGAGGACGAGCGCGGCCACTTCTACGAGGCCGCCAGGCCCGGCGAGCTGACGGCGGCGACCGGGCTGCCCTTCGAGGTCCGCCAGGTCAACAACTCCGTCTCGCGGCGCGGCGTCCTGCGCGGGATCCACTGCAACGACGTGCCCGCCGGCGCCGGGAAGCTGGTGACCTGCGTGCGGGGCTCGATCCTCGACGTGATGGTCGACCTCCGCGAGGGGTCGCCGACCTTCGGCCGGCACGCCGTGAACCGGCTGGACGCCGAGGACGGCGTCGCCCTCTTCATGTCCGGCGGCATCGGCCACGCCTTCCTCTCCCTGGAGGACGGCACCTGCGTCAACTACCTGCTGTCCGCCGAGTACGTGCCCGGGGCGATGGTCGACCTGGACGCGCTCGACCCCGAGCTCGGCCTGCCGTGGGGCCTCGCGGAACCGCCCGTGCGCTCCGCGAAGGACGCGGCGGCGCCCTCCCTCGCCGAGGTGGTGGCCTCCGGCCGGCTGCCCCGGTACGCACCCGCGGGCGGGGAGCTGATCCGGTCGTGACCGTTCCCGCCACCCGGGGCGCCGCCTCCCCGTCCTCCCCGTCCGGCGTGTGGCTGCGCCGCTACCGGCCCCTCGCCGACCCGGCCGTCCGGCTGGTGTGCTTCCCGCACGCCGGCGGCTCGGCCACCGCCTACCTGGGCCTCGCCGCCGGTCTCGCCGACGCCGGCGTCGAGGTGCTCGCCGTGCAGTACCCGGGCCGCCAGGACCGGCGCGGGGAGCCCTTCGTGAAGACCGTCGACGCCCTGGTCGAGGCGGTGCTGCCGGAGCTGCGCGAGTGGACCGGCGGCCCGTTCGCCCTGTTCGGGCACAGCCTGGGCGGCACCCTCGCGTACGAGACCGCGCGCCGGCTGACCGCACTCGGCGAGAAGCCCGTGCACCTGTTCGTCTCGGGCCGCCGGGCGCCCACCGTGCCGCGCACGGACACCGCCCACCTCCTCGACGACCGGGCCCTGATCGCCCGGATCGCCGCGCTCCAGGGCACCGACCCGGAGCTGCTGCGGGACGAGGAGCTGCTGCGGATGGTGCTGCCGGCGCTCCGCAACGACTACGGGATGGCGGGCTCCTACCGGCACCTCGTCGGAACGCCGCTGTCCGTGCCGCTGACGGTGCTCACCGGGGACTCCGACCCCAACGTGTCCGTCGACGACGCGCGGCGCTGGTCCGAGGTGGCCGGGGGGCCGGTGGAGCTGCACGTGCTCCCGGGCGGGCACTTCTTCCTCGACGAGCGCCCGGAGAACGTCCGCCACATCATCGAGGAGGCGCTGGACCATGTCCGCTGACACCCTGGCCCGGGCCGCAGACCGTGCGGACACCGCGCGCCGCCTGCTGGTGTCGGCCCGCACCCCCGACAGCGCGGCCATGCCCGTGGACCGGGTGCCGGGCTGGCTGGCCGAGCGGACCCGCGCGGGCGACTTCCGGGTCACCCGGGTGCCGTTCGCCGCGCTGCGCGGCTGGTCCTTCGACGGCGACGGCGACCTGCGCCACGAGTCGGGCCGCTTCTTCGCCGTGGAGGGCCTGCACGTCACCGCGGACGGGCTGCCGGAGCGGGGCTGGAAGCAGCCGATCATCGTGCAGCCGGAGGTCGGCCTGCTCGGCATCGTCGCCAAGGAGATCGACGGCGTCCTGCACTTCCTGATGCAGGCCAAGATGGAGCCGGGCAACATCAACACCCTCCAGCTCTCCCCCACCGTGCAGGCCACCCGCAGCAACTTCACGGGCGTCCACCAGGGGCGCGGCATCCCGTTCCTCGACCTGTTCCTGGAGCGCGGCCGGGCGCGGGTCCTCGTGGACGTCCTCCAGTCCGAGCAGGCCGACTGGTTCCTCGCCAAGCGCAACCGCAACATGATCGTCGAGGTCGACGGGGACACCGACGTCGGGGAGACCGGCGACACCTTCCGCTGGCTGACCTTCGGTCAGCTGCTGCGGCTGCTGCGGCTGGACAACGTGGTCAACATGGACACCCGCTCCATCCTGGCCTGCCTGCCCACGGCGGGCGCCGCACCGGACGGCACGGCCTCCGACCCGGTCCTGCGCTCCTTCCACGACGCGTCGGCGCCCTCGGTGCACGACACGTCCGAGGTGCTGAGCTGGCTCACCGGCATCCGGGCCCTGCGCGAGCTGGTCCAGCGCCGGGTGCCGCTCGCCGAGGTCGCCGAGGACGGCTGGACGTTCACGGACGAGGAGATCGCGCACTCCGGCGGACGCCGGTTCCGGGTGATCGGGGCCGACGTCTCGGCCAGCAACCGCGAGGTCGCCTCCTGGACCCAGCCCCTGATCCAGCCCCAGGTACCGGGCCTGATGGCCCTGGTCGTCAAGCGGATCGGCGGCGTCCTGCACGCCCTGGTGCAGGCCCGGGTCGACGTCGGGCACCTGAACGTGGCCGAGCTGGCGCCGACCGTGCACTGCCGGCCGGCCGACCACACGGGCCCGGGGACCGACCCGTACCCGCCCTTCCTCGCCGACGTCCTCACCGCCCCGAAGGAGCGGTTCCGCTACGACGCGGTGCAGTCCGAGGAGGGCGGCCGCTTCTACCACGCGGAGAACCGGTACGCGATCGTCGAGGTGCCCGGGGAGTTCCGCGAGGACGTGCCCGGGGACTACGCCTGGCTGACCTTCGCCCAGCTCACCGAGCTGATGGCGCACGGCAACTACCTCAACGTCGAACTGCGCACGCTCGTCGTCTGCGCCCACACCCTGTACTGAGCACCGACCGCCGCCCCTCCCGGCCCTGCCCACGCCCCGCACCGACCGCCGCCCCTCCCCCTCCCCCTCCTCCCCCTGCTCCGAGGACGTCATGCCCGCTCCCCTGCGCCTGGGTCTCCTCGGCTGCGGCGACATCGCCGCCCGCCGCACCCTGCCCGCGCTGCTGCGCACCCCCGGCCTCGAACTGGCCGCCACGGCCGCGCGGGACCCCGCGCGGGCCGCGGCGTTCGCGGACCGGTTCGGAGGCGTCCCCGCGCCCTCGTACGAGGAGCTGCTCGGGCGGGCCGACGTGGAGGCCGTCTACCTCTGCCTGCCCACCATGCACCACGCCGCCTGGGCCGAACGGGCCCTGCGGGCCGGCAAGCACGTCCTGGTGGAGAAGCCGCTCGCGACCCGCGGCGCGGACGCCGAGGCCCTGTACGGGCTGGCGCGGGAGCGCGGCCTGGTGCTCCTGGAGAACTTCATGTTCCTCCACCACGGCACCCAGCGGCGGGTCGAGGGCCTCCTCGCGGACGGGGTCCTCGGCGAGGTCCGCGCGGTCTCCGCCGCGTTCACCATCCCGCCGCGCCCGCCGGGCGACACCCGCTACGACCCCGGGACCGGCGGCGGGGCCCTGCTCGACAGCGGGGTCTACCCGCTGCGGGCCGCCCTGCGGTTCCTCGGCCGCGACCTGACCGTGGCCGGGGCGGTGCTGCGCGTGGACGAGGAGCACGGCGTGGACGTGTCCGGGGCCGCGCTGCTCGCCGCCCCCGGGGGCGCGGTGGCGCAGATCCGGTTCGGCATGGAGCACCACTACCGGTCCTGGTACGAGATCCAGGGCAGCGCCGGCACCCTGTCCGTGGACCACGTGTACACGACGGCGCCCGACCACGAGCCGGTGCTCCGGCTGGCCACCGGCACCGGGCACACCGAGATCCGGGTGCCCGCCGAGGACCACTTCGAGGCCGTGCTGCGGTTCTTCGCCGGGGCCGTGCGCGCCCCGGACGCGCGGCGGCCCGGCCTGCCGCTCCTCGACGGGGAGTCGCTGCGGCAGGCCGGGCTGCTGGACGGGATCCGCGCGGCGGCGGTCCGGGTCAGGCGGTGACGGCGGCTCCCCCGCTCAGTTCGAGGTGCGAGCCGCGGAAGGCCCTGCGCATCCGCCGGTCGTGCGTGACGGTCACCACGGCCCCCGTGTAGTCCGCCAGGGCCTGTTCCAGCTCCTCGACGAGCAGCGGGGACAGGTGGTTGGTGGGCTCGTCGAGGAGGAGCAGGTCCACGGGCCGGGTGACCAGGCGCGCCAGGTCGATGCGGCGGCGCTGGCCCACGGACAGGGAGCCGACGGGCAGTTCGAGCTCGGACTCCCGGAACAGGCCCAGGGACAGGAGCTGTTCGGCGTACTCGTCGGCGTGGCCGGGGCGGCCCTCGGCGAACTCCGCGAGCACCGAGCGCCGGGGGTGCTTGGGCAGTTCGTCCTGGCGCAGCCAGCCGATCCGCCCGGCCCTGCGCACGGTGCCCGCGTCGGGCTCCAGGTCGCCGGCGAGCACCCGGAGCAGGGTGCTCTTGCCCGCGCCGTTGGGGCCGGTGATCAGCAGCCGCTCGCCGTGGGCGAGGGACAGCGAGTCGAGGGCGAGCCGGCCGTCGACGCGCAGCCCGGAGACCTCGGTGAGCGGGCCCTCGGGCGCCTTGGCGGTCTCCACGGCCCCGTCGGCCCCGGCGGTGCCGTCGCCGGCCGCGATGTCGGCGGTGAAGCGCAGCGGCTCGGGCGGCTTCGGCACCGGGTCGGCGTGGAGCCGGTTCAGCCGCTCGTTGGCGTTGCGGGCCTTGCTGGAGGTCGAGGACGAGGAGGACCTGGCCCGGTGGTGCTCGGAGCCGCTGAAGGCCCAGGGGCCCTTCTTGGCGATGGTGGCCAGCATCCGGCCCGCGTTGGCGGCCCGGGTCTCCTGCCGCTCGATCTCGGCGAGGTGCTCCTCGTACTCCCGCTCCCAGCGGGCGCGGGCGGCGGCCTTGGCCGTGAGGTAGCCCTGGTAGCCGTTGCCGTACCGGTTGACCGTCTTCCGGTCGGGGTCGACCTCCAGGATCGCGGAGGTGACGGCCTCCAGGAAGGCGCGGTCGTGGGTGATGACGACGACGGTGCCCCGGTGGTCCTGGAGCCGCTTCTCCAGCCAGTCCACGGCCTGGTCGTCCAGGTCGTTGGTGGGCTCGTCGAGGAGCAGCAGCTCCGGGGCGGCGGCCAGGGTGGCGGCCAGGGCCAGCCGGGAGCGCTCGCCGCCGGAGAGGGTGTCGACCGGGCGGTCCCGGTCGAGGCCGGGCAGGCCGAGGCCGTGCAGGGCCGCGTCCGCCCGGGCGTCGGCCTCGTAGCCGCCGCGGTCCTCGAACTCCGCGAGCAGGTCCCCGTACTCGGCGAGGAGCCGGGGGTCGTCGTCCACCAGCGCGTCCTCGACCTCGTGGAGCCGCTTCTCCAGGGCGCGCAGGTCCGCGAAGGCGCGGTCCAGGACGTCTCTGACGGTGGCTCCGGCCGGCATGTCGAGGCGCTGCGGCAGGTAGCCGACGCCGCCGGGGGCGGTGACGGTCACCTCGCCGTTGTCCGCGGCCTCGACCCCGGCGATCAGCCGGAGCAGGGTGGACTTGCCGGAGCCGTTGTCGCCGATGACTCCGGCCTTCTCACCCGGCTTGACGGTGAGGGACACCCGGTCGAGCACGACGTGCTCGTCGTACCGCTTGGTGACCTCCTCCAGCGTGAGCTGGGAATGCGCCCGTGATGCCGTGGGCGAGGACATGCGCATATGCGTACTCCTGGTGGTGCGGGGTCAGAGAGCGGGGACCGGACTCTCCGCGAACTGCTTGGCGAGGTTGAGCGTTGCGGTGCTGTTGCGACCGAGTGCCTCCCTGACGTAGGTGCGGGCCCGCGCCACGTCGGCGCCCTCGCCGAGGATCTTCTCCACGGCCTCCGCCCGCAAGACCACGCTGTGCTGCGAGGTCGCCGTGACGCCGCCGCCCTCGGCGGGCACCACGGCCCAGCGGCCCGTGTGGGCGGACATCAGGGCGGGGGTCGCGGTCTGCTTGTAGACGATCCGCAGGTCGTCGGGGAAGCAGACGCGGACGGACTCGGTGGTGTGCACCGAGCCGTCGGCGGTACGGGTGTCCATGGCCATGACCTGGACGCCCGTGCCGTCCTCGGTCAGGTCGAGGCGGTCGACGTGCGCGACCCGCTCGGGCCAGTCCTCGACGTGGTGGAGGAACGCGTAGACCGCCTCGGCCGGTCCGTCGACGTGGACGGAGTCCTCGAAGTCGAGGACGAGCTCGGGCAGGGCGTGCCGGCGGGCGGCCAGGGTGCGCAGGTTCTCCAGCTCGGCGCGGCTGTTGGCGTCGGTGACCCGCTCGACCCACTCGACGTCCTCGGCGCGGTCGCCGACGACGGTGAAGTCGTGGAGCAGGGTGAGCCGGGAGCGCCCGCCGCCGAGGTCCTCGGCGATCCAGCTCCCGCCCATGCTCTCCACGGGGGCCGCCGACACCTCCTGGCGGAAGTCGACGCGGAGAGCGGCCGGGTCGAGGACGCGGCGCGAGGTCCAGGACTTGACCCGCCCGCCCGCGGTGGCCCACATGCGCAGCCGCTCGGTGTCGCCCGTGCGCTCCAGCTGCTCGACGTGGACGTTGGGCGGGAAGTACAGCGGCCATCGGGAGGTGTCCGCGACGAGTTCGTACACCGCCTCCGCCGGGGCGTCGATCTCCGTCTCGTGCACCGTGCGGTGCACGCGCTCGTTCGCCATCGGTGTGTCTCTCTTCTTCCTCGTGGGGCGCGGTCGCGGATCAGAAGTTGCCGAGTCCGCCGCAGACGTTGAGCGCCTGGGACGTGATGGACGCGGCGTGCTCGGTGGTCAGGTAGCCGACGAGGCCGGCGACCTCTTCCGGCGTCGCGTACCGGCCGAGGGGGATCTTGGCGGTGAACTTCTGCATCACCGCCTCCTCGGTGGTGTCGTAGGCCGCGGCGTAGCCGGCGCGCACGCGCTGGGCCATCGGGGTCTCGACGTAGCCGGGGCAGACCGCGTTCACGGTGATGCCGGTGGGGGCGAGCTCGTTGCCGAGCGCCTTGGTGAAGCCGACGACCCCGTGCTTGGAGGCGGAGTACGGGGCGCCGAGGACGACGCCCTGCTTGCCGGCGGTGGAGGCTATGTTGATGATGCGCCCGTAGCCGGCGCCCTCCAGGCCGCCCTTCTTGAGGACCTCGCGGGTCAGCAGGAAGACGCTGTTGAGGTTGGTGGCGATGACGTCGTACCAGGTGTCGTCGTCGATGTCGGCGGTGACGCCGCCGCCGCTGCGGCCGGCGTTGTTCACCAGGACGGAGATCGGGCCGAAGGCGGCCACGGCCTCGGCGACCAGGGCGGCCACCGACTCGCGGTCGCGGACGTCGGCCGCCCGGCCGTCGGCCTCGATGCCCTCGGCGCGCAGCTCGGCCACCGTCTCGGCGACCCTCTCGGGGGTGCGCGCGCAGATGAACACGCGGTGGCCGCGGCGACCGAGGTCCCGGGCCACGGCCAGGCCGATGCCGCTGGTCGCACCGGTGATCAGCGCCACCGGCTTCGTCGGTGCCGTCATCGTCTCTCCTCCAGGGCTGGGTTGTTGTACCGACCATTCCCCGCGCCGCTCGAGATCCGGCGGAAGGCGGGTGGAGGCGGTCCGTCAGGCGGCGGACGCGGCGACGGGCTCGCCGGCCCCGCCGGTTCCCTCCGCCTCGTCGGCGACCGTCTCGTACAGGCCGGGCTCGGGCGTGGCGAGCGCGGCGAGACCCTCGACGAGCCGCTGGAAGCCCTCGCCGGTGACGGCGGCGCGGTGGGCGGCGGCGTCCTCCCAGACGGCGAGCTCGACGTAGACGTTCGGGGCGCCGACCATCCGCAGGGTCTGGTGGCTGATGTAGCCGGGCTGGGTGCTCAGGTACGCCGTGACGCGGCTCTTGGCGGCGAGGAACTCGGTGAGGTCGCCGTGGACGCTGAGCTTGTTGACGAAGGTCACCATGGTGGCTGCTCCCGGGGAAGAGGGGTCGGAAGAGGAGGAGGGGGCGACGGCGGCGGCGCGGGTGCGGACGCTCTGGCGCAGGGCCCCGCGGGCCGGCTTGCCGACGGGGGTGCGGGGGACGGCGTCCAGGAGTTCGGCGTGGCGGATCCGCTCGAAGTCGGAGAGGAGCCCGTTGGCGCGCCCGACGACGTCGGCGAGGACCTCGGCGGGGTCGGCGTCCCCGGTGTCGCGGAGCACGACGCCCGCCCAGGTGGTCGCGCCGTGCACGGGGTCGGGCCGGCCGACCACGACGCACTCGGCCACGCGCGGGTCGGCGCCGAGGACGCCCTCGACGAGGGTGGGCGAGACGAGTTCGTTGTCGTACTTGAAGACGTCGCCGAGCCGGTCGACGAGGAAGAGGACGCCGTCCTCGTCGAGGCGGCCGACGTCGGCGGTGGGGAACCAGCCGTCGGCGCCGGCCGGGTGGCGGCTCTCGCCCAGGTAGCCGGCCATCAGCTGGGGGCCGCGGACCTGGACCTCGCCGACGGCGCCGGCGGGCAGCGGGGCCCGGGTCTCCGGGTCCACGATCCGGCACTCGGTGCCGGGCACGGGGGCGCCGACGGAGCCGGGCCGGGGGTCGCGGGGGTCCTGGGAGTGGGTGAGCGGGGACAGTTCGGCCATGCCGTAGCCCTGGACCACGGGGACGCCGAGGCGTTCGCGCAGCACCCGGGCGGCGTTCGGGTCGAGCGCGGTGCCGCCGGACAGGACGGCGGTCAGCCGGGGGTGGGCGGGCACGCCGGGCAGGCCCGGGGCGCGCAGCCGCGCGTCGGCGGCCAGGGCGTGCAGGCGGGCGGGCAGGCCGTAGTAGTGGGTGGCGCCGGTGCGCTCGGCGAGGGCGAGCGAGGCGACCGGGTCGGGGTCGGCGCACAGCACCTGGAACGCGCCCGCGTACACCGCCGAGTTCAGGTGCATGACGTGGTGGAGCGGCAGGTGGTTGAGGGTGACGGAACCGGCGTCGAGGTGGTGGGCGGCGGCGGTCTGCGCGGCGTTGGCGACCAGGTTGCGGTGGGTGAGGCGGACGCCCTTGGGCCGGCCGGTGGTGCCGGTGGTGAACTGGACGCAGACGTCGGAGTCCAGGTCGACGGGGCGGCGCTCCCCGTCCTGCTCGGGGCCGGGCACGGCGGTGGCGACGGCGTCGAGGACGAGTCCGAGCGGCACGGCGTCGCCGGGGACGATGCCGTCCTCGGCGTCGGTGACCACGACCAGGCCGAGCCGGGGCAGCCGGTCGCCGGTCTTGGCGAGGAGTTCGGCGGTGGGCGTGGGCACGAAGGCCAGCTCGACGCCGGCGGCGGACATCACGTGGAGGAGCCCGACCTCCTTGACCAGCGGGTTGATCAGCACGACGGTGTTGCCGCTGCGGGCGGTGCCGTAGTAGGTGGCGGCGAAGGACGCGTCGAGGGTGTTGGCGACGCCGATCCGGGCGCCCCTGCGGCCCACCGAGCGCTCCAGGAACTGGGCGATGCGGTCGGCCCGGGCGTCGAGTTCGGCGAAGGTGTGCGTGCCGCGCGCGTCGCGCAGGGCGGGGCCGTCCGGGTTCCGTTCGGCGGCCCGGCGCAGCAGACCGTCCAGCGGCAGGTGCGGGTGGTCGAAGGTCGGCACGGCTCTGGTCCCCTCGTCGGTCGGGCGGTGCGCCCCCGGCTCGCGGGGCCTGTCCATCGTCCGTGCCGGGGCTTGAGGAATCTTCGAAGAGGGCTCGATGGAGCGGGGCGACAGTGGGGGAAACACGACGATCGGAGACCCCGTGACCATCCTCGCCGAGACCCCGACGGCCGCCCTGTCCGCGACCGAGGGCGCCGTCCTGTACGCCGAGGTGCAGCAGTTCTACGCCCGCCAGATGCAGCTCCTCGACCTGAACCGGCCGCAGGAGTGGGCCGCCACCTTCACCGAGGACGCCGCCTTCGACGTGCCGACCCTGCCGGAGCCGGTGCGCGGCCGGGCCGGTCTGGTCGCGGCGACCACCCGCAGCCACGCGCAGCTGGAGGAGTCCGGGCAGCGGCACCGCCACTTCATGGGGATGCTCGACGTGCGCCCGCAGGAGGACGGCACGGTGCACGTCCGCTCGTACGCCATCGTCTACGCCTCCACGATCGGCCAGGACTCCCGGGTGCACCGGGTGTGCGTCTGCGAGGACGTGCTCGTGCGCGACGCCGGCGGACTGCTCGTCGCGACCCGCCGCGTGACCCGCGACGACCTCGCCTGAGGAGCGCCGCGGACCCGGCCAGGAACGCCGTGCCGGGCGTCGCGGCCCCGGCCCCGATCCGCCGGGCGGGCCCTAGTTCCGCTCCACCGGCCGTCGGCCGTGCCGCGATCGGGGGCGGCGAGTCTCCCCGTACAGGACCGAACGAACCGACCGACCCATGGGGGTTTCCCGACATGACCCAGACGACGATCGCCCGGCCGGAAGTCACGGCCCTCCAGCAGGCCGTGCAGGGAGCCGCGGACCGGCTGGTCGAGCTCGGCGCCGGCGGCGTCCAGTTCCGGGTCACGCGGGGCGAGGAGTCCTTCGTCGTGACGTCCGGCATCGCCGAGCTGGGCACGGACCGCCCGGTCCCCGAGGACGGCCGCTTCCGCATCTCCTGCATCACCAAGCCGTTCGTCGCGGTCGTGGTGCTCCAGCTCGTGGCCGAGGGCAAGATCGACCTCGACCGGACCGTCGAGAGCTACCTGCCGGGCCTGCTGCCGTACGGCGACAAGATCACCGTCCGCAACCTGATGCAGCACACCAGCGGCCTGTACAACTACATGGACTCGTTCCAGAAGCCGGGCGACCGCTTCCTGCGCGACCGCTACAAGCACTACGAGCCCGAGGACCTGATCGCCATCGCGGCCGCCAAGCCGCTGGAGTTCGAGCCGGGCACGAAGTTCATGTACTGCAACACGAACTACTTCATCATCGGCCTGCTCATCAAGCTGGTCACCGGCCGCTCGTACCGCGAGGAGATCACCGAGCGCGTCCTGGAGCCGCTGTCCCTGACCGAGACGGTGCTGCCGGGCGACGACCCGAACGTCCCCGAGCCGCACGCCCGCGGCTACATGCAGATCGGCGGCGAGCCGGTCGACGTCACGCTGATGAACCCGTCCGAGGCGGGCTGTGCCGGCGAGATCATCTCCACCACGAAGGACCTGGACACCTTCTTCGCGGGCCTGTTCGGCGGCAAGCTGCTGAACCAGCCGGAGTTCGAGGAGATGACCACCCCGCTGCCGCCCGAGATGATCGAGAACCTGCCGATGGGCATCGGCTACGGCCTCGGCATCATGAAGCTGGAGAACGACAAGGGCCTGGACCTGTGGGGCCACGGCGCCGGCATCCCCGGCTACGCCACCCTCGCGGCCACCACCCGCGACCTGAACGCCCGCGTGCAGCTGTCGTTCACGATCGGCGACAAGGACTTCGGCCACGACGCCGAGCAGGCCGTCATCCGCGGTGTCAACACCGCCCTGTGCTTCTGAGGTCCCCATGACGCATTCCGTGGAGGAATCCACCGTGGAGAAGGCCGTCGTCGTCACGGGCGGCGGAACGGGAATCGGCGCGGCGACCGCCCGCGCCTTCGCCGACGCGGGCGCGCACGTGCTCGTCGTCGGACGGAGCGAGGGAACCCTCAAGGAGACCGCCGACGGATACGGCGACCGCATTCGCGTCCTGGCCGCCGACATATCGGATCCGAAAACCCCGGATCTGGTCGTGGAGACGGCACTGCGGGAATTCGGCCGGATCGACGTCCTCGTGAACAACGCGGCCGTCACCGGATTCGTGGCCCTGGACGGTCTCGACCGGAATTCCGTCGGTTCTCAACTGGCCACCAACCTGATCGCCCCGGTCTTCCTGGCCCAGCGCGCGCTGGACGCCCTGGAGGCCTCGGGCGGCGTGATCGTCAACGTCGGCTCGGCGGGTTCGCTGGGCCGGCGCGCCTGGCCCGAGAACTCGGTCTACGGGATGGCGAAGGTGGCGCTGGACTTCCTGACCCGCACCTGGGCCGTGGAGCTCGCGCCGCGCGGGATCCGCTCCGTGGGCATCGCCCCCGGCGTGGTGGACACGGGTGTCGGCGTGCGGGCCGGCATGCCGCAGGAGGCCTACGACGGCTTCCTGGCGCAGATGGCGGAGCGCATCCCCTCCGGCCGGGTCGGCCGGCCGGAGGACATCGCCTGGTGGATCGTCCAGCTGACGCGTCCGGAGGCGGCGTACGCCAACGGCACCGTGTTCGCGGTGGACGGCGCGCTGTCCGTCACCTGAGGGCCGCCCCACGCGGAAGGGCCCGCCGGTTCTCCGGCGGGCCCCAACCCGGGGGCGTGTAAACAAAAAAC
>NZ_JBSHHY010000047.1:0-39695 GCF_053618675.1 Streptomyces sp. NPDC055632
GCCCGGTTACATTCCGAACCCGGAAGCTAAGCCTTTCAGCGCCGATGGTACTGCAGGGGGGACCCTGTGGGAGAGTAGGACACCGCCGAACAATTCTTCAGGACCCCTGGTCCCAGCGTTCATGCTGGGACCAGGGGTCCTTTTGTTTTTCCTTGATTTTTCTCCACTGCGCGGCGGAGTGCCGGCTGCGCGAGAATGACTGCAGTACCCGAAGACAGGAGTCACGACCATGCCCACCAACTCTCCCGACGACCGTCCGGAGCGCGAGCCGCGTCGCAGGGACGGTGGTGGTGGCGACCGGGGCGGCTTCCGTGGGCCGCGCCGTGACGACCGTGGCGGCGACAACCGGGGCGGCGACAACCGTGGCGGGGGCGGCTTCCGCCGCGATGACCGCCGTGACGACCGGGGTGGCGACCGTCCGTCGTCGTTCCGTCGTGACGACCGCGGTGGCGACAACCGCGGTGGCGACAACCGTGGTGGCGACAACCGTGGCGGTGGCTTCCGCCGTGATGACCGGCGTGACGACCGTCCGTCGTTCCGGCGGGACGACAACCGTGGCGGTGACAACCGTGGCGGTGGGTTCCGTCGTGATGACCGGGGTGGCGACCGTCCCTCGTTCCGGCGGGACGACCGGCCTTCGTACCAGCGTGACGACCGCCGTGACGACCGCCGTGACGACAATCGCGGTGGTGGCTTCCGTCGGGACGACAACCGCGGTGGTGGGTTCCGTCGCGATGACCGTGGTGGCGACAACCGTGGCGGTGGGTTCCGTCGTGACGACCGCGGTGGCGACCGTCCGTCGTTCCGGCGCGATGAGCGGCCTTCGTACCAGCGTGACGACCGCCGTGACGACAACCGCGGTGGCGGTTTCCGGCGGGACGACCGCGGTGGCGACAACCGGGGTGGGTTCCGGCGGGACGACAGCCGTGGTGGCGGGTTCCGTGGGCGGGACGACCGGGGCGGCGACAGCCGTGGTGGGTACGGGCGTCGCGACGACCGGGGCGGCCGTGACCGGGACCGCGGTGACCGCGCGCCGATCAAGCGCCTGCCGATCCCGCCGGAGGTCACCGGTGAGGAGATCGACCCGGACGTGCGCCAGGAGCTGATGAGCCTGCCCAAGGGGCTCGCCGAGGACGTCTCGCGCAACCTCGTCATGGTCGCCCAGCTGATCGACGAGGACCCCGAGAAGGCGTACGGGTACTCCAGGGTCGCCCTGCGGCTCGCGTCCCGTGTCGCCGCCGTCCGCGAGGCCGCCGGGTTCGCCGCGTACGCCACGCAGAAGTACTCCGAGGCGCTGGCCGAGTTCCGGGCCGCGCGACGGATGAGCGGCGGCGTCGAGCTGTGGCCCGTCATGGCCGACTGCGAGCGCGGCCTCGGCCGGCCCGAGCGGGCGCTCGCGATGGCCGGTGAGCCCGAGGTGCAGAAGCTGGACAAGGCCGGGCAGGTCGAGATGCGGCTCGTGGCCGCCGGCGCCCGCCGGGACCTGGGGCAGCTCGACGCGGCCATCGTGACGCTGCAGAGCCCCGAGCTTGCCTCCGGCGCCGTTCACCCGTGGACCGCGCGCCTGCGGTACGCGTACGCCGACGCGCTCCTCGCCGCCGGCCGTGAGCAGGAGGCCCGCGAGTGGTTCGGCAAGGCCCTCGAAGCCGACAAGGACGGTGCCACGGACGCCTCCGACCGGCTCGCCGAGCTGGACGGCGTCGAGTTCGTCGACGCGTTCGACGAGTCGGAGGACGAGGACGAGGACTTCGCCGGGGAGAAGGACGGCGTCGTCGAGGACGACGACCGGGACGGCGACAAGGGCTGATCCGGGCCGGTATCGGTGAGTGAAGAAGGGCGGCACCTCCGGGTGCCGCCCTTCTTCGTTCTCGTCCTCGCTCTCGGCGGTGCCGCTCAGTCCAGCGCGAGGCTTCTCAGGACCAGGCCGGTCGCCGGCTTCGGGCCGAAGGAGGTCGACTTGCGGGGCATCGTGACGCCCTGGCGGGCCAGGTCCCGGACGACCTCCTCGCGGACCGGGTGCATGAGGACCGCCGTACCGCCGCGGCGTTCCGCCTGGGCGACCGCCGCCTCGGTGTCGTGGATGTAGGCGATGTCCTCGGGGGCGTCCGGGACGTGCCAGACGTGCTCCAGGAGGGCGGAGTGCAGGACGGTCGCGTCCAGGGTCCGCCAGGCCTCGGGGCGGTCCGTGCGGATCGTGCGGTCGAGGAGGGCCGGGTCCGGGCGGTCCAGGAGGTGGAAGGCGCCGTCGCCCGCGAGGAGGAAGGCGTTGCCCTCGGCCGTGGCCGCCGTGAGGGCCGCCAGGGCCTCCGGGAGGGGTCCTTCGACGCGGCGCACCCGGAAGGAGCCCTCGACGGCCGCGAGGGCGTCGGCGACCGGGAGGCGGTTGAGGAGGCGGTGGATGGCGCGGACCCGCAGGGGGTAGCGGGCGGTGTCGACCAGGAGGACCAGGCCGTAGTTCCAGGGGCCCGGCCCGGCGTGCTCCTCGCGCAGGCGCAGGTACGTCGCCCAGCGGTGGTGGCCGTCGGCGATGAGGGCCTGGTGGCGGCCGAGGTCCGCGGCGACGGCGGCCTGTTCGGCCGGGTCGGTCACCGCCCACAGGCGGTGGCAGAAGCCGTCCTCGGTGGTGGTGGAGAGGAGCGGTTCGCGTTCCGCCGCCCGCTCGATCACCGCGTTCGCGCCTCCGTGGTCCTCCCCGAGGGAGCCGTTCTCCCCTGCGGGGCCGCCCTCGCCGACGTAGGTGAGGAGCAGGGGTTCGAGGTTGGCCGCGGTCGTCCGCATCAGGGCGGCGCGGTCCTCGACCACGTGCGGCATCACGTCCTCGTGGGGGAGGACGACGCCGGCCTCGGGGGCGGAGAGCTCCAGGGCCCCGATGATCCCGCGCTGGAGGATCCCGTCGCCCCGCTGCTCGTACACGTAGAGCGCGGGCACCGGGTCGGGGGCGAGGACGCCGTCCGCGAGCCAGCGGTCGAGGGTGACGGCGGCCTTGCGGTGGCGGGTGCCGGCGGTGATCGCCTGCGGGAGGATCAGCCGGACGATGTTGTGCGGGTCCGCCGACTCCAGGTGGAGCAGCCCGTCAGGTCGTACGACGACGTCGTAGGGAGGGGACGTCACGGCGGCGAGGCTGCCGACCCGCTCGGGGACGTACCGGAGCCCCCGGAACGGGGCCAGGCGCAGTCCGGCGCCGTCGTCGCGGACGTCTTCGGCCGCGTGACCTGAGGTGTTCATCTCGACATCGTATGTGGGCCGGGGCATGAGCGATGATCGGGGGAGCGGGGCGATCACATCCGGTGAGGCGAGGAGCGAGCGTGACGGTGCAG
This sequence comes from Streptomyces sp. NPDC055632, assembly GCF_053618675.1. Lineage (NCBI taxonomy): Bacteria > Bacillati > Actinomycetota > Actinomycetes > Kitasatosporales > Streptomycetaceae > Streptomyces > Streptomyces sp. NPDC055632. The sequence goes on from NZ_JBSHHY010000047.1 coordinate 3,318, forward strand.
GGCGGTCGGGAACGGCGGGACGGCGGCAGGACGCGGCCGGAGGGCAGCGCGGAGCCGCTGAGCGGGGCGTACGACACGGCGCTGCTCGATCTGGACGGGGTCGTGTACGCGGGCGGGCTCGCCGTTCCGTACGCCGTCGAGTCGCTCGGGGCGGCCCGGGACGGCGGGATGCGCCTCGCGTACGTCACCAACAACGCGCTGCGGACGCCGGAGGCGGTCGCGGAGCACCTCACGGAGCTCGGGGTGCCGGCGGAGGCCGGGGACGTGGTCACCTCGGCGCAGGCCGTCGCCCGGCTGATCGCGGACGAGGTGCCGGCCGGGTCCCGGGTGCTGCTCATCGGCGGCGAGGGGCTTGCGGTGGCGCTGCGCGAGCGGGGGCTCGTGCCGGTGGACTCGGCGGACGACGACCCGGTGGCGGTCGTGCAGGGTTACGGCGGGCCGGAGCTGCCGTGGAAGCGGTTCGCGGAGGCGGCCTACGCGGTGGGGCGGGGCGTGCCGTGGTACGCCTCCAACACGGATCTGACGATCCCCGGCGCGCGCGGCATCGGGCCGGGGAACGGGGCGGCCGTGGAGGTCGTGCGGATCGCCACCGGCGGGCGCTTCGAGCCGAAGGCGGCCGGGAAGCCGCTGCCGCCGATGCACCGGGAGACGGTGCTGCGGACCGGGGCGGAGCGGCCGCTCGTCGTCGGGGACCGGCTCGACACGGACATCGAGGGGGCGTTCAACGGCGGGGTGGACTCGCTGCTCGTCCTGACCGGGGTGACGGACGTGGCGCAGCTCCTCGCGGCCGTGCCCGAGCACCGGCCGACGTACGTGGCGGCCGATCTGCGGGGACTGCTCACGGGCCAGCCGGAGGTGGTCGCCGACGGGGACGGCGGGTTCGTGTGCGGGGTGTGGCGGGCCTCGGCGGGCGGGAGCGCGCTGACGGTCGAGCCGGTGGCGTCCGGGGAGGCGGCGTCCGGGAAGGCGGACCCCATGGACGGCGTACGGGCCCTGTGCGGGGCCGCGTGGTCGGCGGCGGAGGCGGGTGCGGGCGCCCTGGACGCGGAGAAGGCGATCGTGCGGTTGGGGTTGTAGCCCTGTAGCCCTGTGGCTGTGGCTGTGGCTGTGGCTGTGGCTGTGGCTGTGGCTGTGGCTGTGGCCGGGGCCGAGGCGGGGGCCGGGGCGGGTGATCGTCGGGCGGTTCAGGAAGTTGGGTAGGCTAACCTAACTCCTCTTGGGTCGTGGTCGTCAGCGTCCGCCACGGTCACGGACGAGGACAACGGGAGTCGCGGGTATGGACGGTCGGCAGAAGCAGCGCCTGAGCGCGGAAGCGGTCACTCTGGCGTACGAGCAGCGGGTCATCGCCCGTGACCTGTCCGTCGAGATCCCCGACAACTCCTTCACCGTCATCGTCGGACCGAACGCCTGCGGCAAGTCCACCCTGCTGCGTGCCCTCTCCCGGATGCTGAAGCCCGCCGAGGGGCGCGTCCTGCTCGACGGGCAGTCGATCCACTCCCTGCCCGCCAAGAAGGTCGCCAAGACCCTCGGGCTGCTGCCCCAGACCTCCCTGGCCCCCGACGGCATCACCGTCTCCGATCTCGTCGCCCGCGGCCGCTACCCGCACCAGGGCCTGCTGCGCCAGTGGTCCCCCGAGGACGAGCGGATCACCCGGGAGTCGATGGAGGCGACCGGCGTCGCCGAGCTGGCCGACCGGTACGTGGACGAGCTCTCCGGCGGCCAGCGCCAACGCGTCTGGATCGCCATGGCGCTCGCCCAGCAGACCCCGCTGCTCCTGCTCGACGAGCCGACGACGTACCTCGACATCCAGCACCAGATCGACGTGCTCGACCTGTGCGCCGAGCTGCACGAGACGCAGGGGCGCACGCTCGTCGCCGTCCTGCACGACCTCAACCACGCGGCCCGGTACGCGACCCACCTCATCGCCGTCCGCGGCGGCGAGGTGGTCGCCGAGGGGCCGCCGTCCGAGGTCGTGACCGCCGAGCTGGTCGAGCGGGTCTTCGGGCTCCGCTGCCAGGTCATCGAGGACCCGGAGACGGGGACGCCGCTGGTCGTGCCCGCCGGGCGGAAGGCGCGCGCCGTCGTGGCGGGAGCCGCGCTACAGAAGTGAGCGCAGCCGCAGCAGGTCGCGGAAGCCGGCCTCCAGTCTGACCCGGCCCGATGCCCAGGCCTTCGCGAAGTTCAGCCGCCCGTCCACCATCGCCACCAGGTCGTCCCCGGTCATCGCGAGCCGGATCTGCGCCTTGGCCGGCGGTGGGCCCTGCACGGTGGAGTCCACCCGGATCCGGCCGTCCGCGAGGCGGCCCGTGAAGGTGGTGTCCAGGTCGGTGACGTGGCAGCTCAGGGTGCGGTCGAGCGCGGCCGCGCCGCGCACGTCGCCGTCCGCCCGCGCGAGGCCGTCGGAAAGTCTGTCCAGTGCGCCGCGGCACTCCGTGATCGTCGCCATCGCCGTCGACGGTACCCCAGGGGTTCGCGGTAGCGTCGTGGCATGAGCGACGCGATGCCGGAACCGGTGGGAGAACCGCCGGCGGACGACCAGGTCGACGGCCGGATCGACGAAGGGTCCGGGGAGCCCGGCGAGACCTGTGGGGCGGTCGGTGACACGGCCGGCGAGCCCGCCGCCGCCGCGCCCCTCGGCGTCGCCCGGGAGCTCACCGGCCACTCCGCCGTCGACGCCCGCCTCGCGCGTCTCGCCGAGGTCGACGCCCTCCCGGCGGACGGGCACCTGGAGGTGTACGAGGATGTACACCGTGGGCTGCGCGACGAGCTGACCTCGCTCGACGCGGCCCCCGCCCCCCGTCCGTACGACAACAGGAGCTGAACAGAACGTGGCAGGAGTGGCACGCCGCCGCCTCGACGCCGAGCTGGTCCGGCGCAAGCTCGCGCGCTCGCGGGAGCACGCCGGGCAGCTGATCGCCGCGGGCCGGGTGACCGTCGGCAAGACCGTCGCCACCAAGTCCGCCACCCAGGTCGAGACCGCCGCGGCCATCGTCGTCGCCCAGGACGGCTCCGACCCCGACTACGTCTCGCGCGGCGGCCACAAGCTCGCCGGGGCCTTCGAGGCCTTCGTCCCGCGGGGTCTCGTGGTCGAGGGGCGGCGCGCCCTGGACGCCGGGGCCTCCACCGGCGGCTTCACGGACGTCCTGCTGCGCGCGGGCGCGGCCCACGTCGTGGCCGTCGACGTCGGCTACGGGCAGCTCGCCTGGTCGCTGCAGAGCGACGAGCGGGTCACCGTGAAGGACCGCACGAACGTACGCGAGTTGACATTGGACGCCATCGACGGCGTGCCCGTCGACCTCGTCGTCGGGGACCTGTCCTTCATCCCGCTCGGCCTCGTCCTGCCCGCCCTGGCGGCCTGCACGGCGCCCGGCGCCGACCTGGTCCTCATGGTCAAACCGCAGTTCGAGGTGGGCAAGGAGCGGCTCGGCTCGGGCGGAGTCGTCCGTTCCGCCGAACTCCGCGCCGACGCCGTGAAGAACGTGGCCCGGCGGGCCGGCGAACTCGGGCTCGGCGTCCTCGGCGTCACCGCCAGCCCCCTGCCCGGACCCTCCGGCAACGTCGAGTACTTTCTGTGGCTGCGGGCAGGGGCGCCCGCGCTGGATCCGGCGGACGTCGACCGCGCCGTGGCGGAGGGACCTCGTTGAGCTCAACGGAAGCACCACCAGAGACCGCACCACGCACCGTCTTCCTGCTCGCGCACACGGGCCGGCCGGCCGCCGTGCGCAGCGCCGAACTGGTCGTCCTGGGGCTGCTGCGCGCCGGGCTCGGCGTCCGCGTCCTGGAGGCCGAGGCGGCGGACCTGCCGCTGCCGTCCTCCGTGGAGAAGGTCCCGGAGGCCTGCTCCGAGGCGATCGACGACTGCGAACTCCTCGTCGTCCTCGGCGGTGACGGCACCCTGCTGCGCGGCGCCGAGTTCTCCCGGGCCTCCGGGGTGCCGATGCTCGGCGTCAACCTGGGGCGGGTCGGCTTCCTCGCGGAGGCCGAGCGCGACGACCTCGACAAGGTCGTGGAGCGGGTCGTCACCCGGGCGTACGAGGTCGAGGAGCGGATGACCCTCGACGTCACCGTGCACCAGAACGGCGACGTCCTGCACCAGGACTGGGCGCTCAACGAGGCGGCCGTGCAGAAGGTGTCCCCGGAGCGGATGCTGGAGGTCGTGCTCGCGATCGACGGGCGCCCGGTGACCGGCTTCGGCTGCGACGGGGTGATCTGCGCGACACCCACGGGCTCCACCGCGTACGCCTTCTCGGCGGGCGGGCCGGTCATCTGGCCCGAGGTCGAGGCGCTGCTCATGGTCCCCATCGGGGCCCACGCCCTCTTCGCCAAGCCGCTGGTGACCACCCCCGAGTCGGTGCTCGCGGTCGAGGTCGAGCCGCACACCCCGCACGGGGTGCTGTGGTGCGACGGGCGGCGGACGGTGGAGCTCCCGGCGGGCGCGCGGGTCGAGGTCCGGCGGGGCGCCGTCCCGGTCCGGCTCGCCCGGCTGCACCACGCCTCCTTCACGGACCGGCTCGTCGCCAAGTTCGCCCTCCCGGTGTCGGGCTGGCGGGGCGCCCCGCGCTGACCGGCCCTCCGCCCGCCGCCGCGTGCCGGAACGATCGGCGCGCCGGAGGGTTACGGCCGGGGCGATGTCGCATCGGACCAGGGAAACCTCGTATGGTCTGGGGCGTGCTGGAGGAGATGCGGATACGGTCGCTCGGGGTCATCGACGACGCTGTGGTCGAGTTGTCGCCCGGCTTCACCGCGGTGACCGGTGAGACCGGTGCGGGCAAGACCATGGTCGTGACCAGTCTGGGGCTGCTGCTCGGCGGCCGGGCCGACGCGGCGCTCGTACGGATCGGCGCGGCCTCGGCCGTGGTCGAGGGGCGGATCAGCGTGCCCCCGGGCGCGCCCGCCGCCGTGCGCGCCGAGGAGGCCGGGGCCGAGCTGGACGAGGGGGTGCTGCTCGTCAGCCGTACCGTCTCGGCCGAGGGGCGCTCCCGGGCCCACCTCGGCGGGCGCTCCGTGCCCGTCGGGCTGCTCGCCGAGCTCGCCGACGAACTCGTCGCCGTCCACGGCCAGACCGACCAGCAGGGCCTGCTCAAGCCCGCCCGGCAGCGCGGCGCGCTCGACCGGTACGCGGGCGAGGCCGTCTCGGTGCCGCTCGCCGCCTACGGCGAGGCGTACCGGCGGCTGCGGGCCGTCACCGCCGAGCTGGACGAGATCACCACCCGGGCCAGGGAACGCGCCCAGGAGGCCGATCTGCTGCGCTTCGGGCTCGACGAGGTCGAGGCCGTCGCCCCGCTGCCCGGCGAGGACGCCGAACTGGCCGCCGAGGCCGAGCGGCTCGGGCACGCCGAGGCCCTCGCCTCCGCCGCCGCGCTCGCGCACTCCGCGCTCGCGGGCTCGCCCGAGGACCCCGAGTCCGTCGACGCGACCACGCTCGTCGCGGGCGCGAGCCGGGCCCTGGAGGCCGTGCGGTCGCACGACCCCGCGCTCGCCGCGCTCGCGGACCGGATGGGGGAGATCTCCATCCTGCTCGCCGACGTGGCCACCGAGCTGGCCGGGTACGCCGACGACCTGGACGCCGACCCGCTGCGGCTCGCCGCCGTCGAGGAGCGGCGCGCGGCCCTCACCCAGCTCGTCCGCAAGTACGGGGACGGGACGGGCGTCGGCGCGGTCCTGGCCTGGTCGGAGGAGAGCGCGGCCCGGCTCGGCGAGCTGGACAACGACGACGACCGAGTCGAGGAGCTGACCGCCGAGCGGGACCGGCTGCGCGACGAGCTGTCGGCGCTCGCGCAGCGGCTCACCGACGCGCGGACGGAGGCGGCGGACCGGTTCGCGGCCGCCGTCACCGCCGAACTGGCCTCGCTCGCCATGCCGCACGCGCGCGTGTCCTTCTCCCTCGCGCAGACCGAGGACCCCGAGGGGGTCGAGGTCGGCGGCCGGCGGGTCGCGTACGGCCCGTCCGGGGCCGACGAGGTCGAGCTGCTGCTCGCCCCGCACCCCGGCGCCCCGCCGCGGCCGATCGCCAAGGGCGCGTCCGGCGGCGAGCTGTCCCGGGTGATGCTGGCCGTCGAGGTCGTCTTCGCCGGGGTCGACCCGGTGCCCACGTACCTCTTCGACGAGGTCGACGCGGGCGTCGGCGGCAAGGCGGCCGTCGAGATCGGCCGCCGCCTCGCCAAGCTCGCCAGGACCGCGCAGGTCGTCGTCGTCACCCACCTCCCGCAGGTCGCGGCCTTCGCCGACCGCCAGCTCCTCGTCGAGAAGACCAACGACGGCTCGGTGACCCGCTCCGGCGTCACCGTCCTGGAGGGCGAGGAGCGGGTCCGCGAGCTGTCCCGGATGCTCGCCGGCCAGGAGGACTCCGAGACGGCCCGGGCCCACGCGGAGGAACTCCTCGCTACGGCGCGGGCGGACGGGTGAGGCGCCTCGCCGCGTTCGGCCTGGCCGGTGCGGTGACGCGGGGGGTGTACGAGGGGCTGCGCGGGCTCCCGCGCGACGCGCGGTGGACGCGGACGAACCACGTGGGGCGGGACGTCGGCCTGTGGGCCGGGCCCGCCGTCGTCCTCGGGACGGCGGCCGGGAGCGGCAGCGCGCCCGTCGCCCTCGCCGTGCTCGCGGCCGGGGCGTGCGGGGCGTACGACGACGTGAAGGGGGATCACCGGCGCGGTTTCCGGGCGCACGTGGCGGCGCTGCGGAACGGCGAGGTGACCAGCGGGGCCGTCAAGCTCCTCGGGATCGGGGCCGCCTCGCTCGCGGCCGGGGCGCTGCTGAAGGAGCGGCCCGTGGACAAGGTCCTCGCCGGGATCGTCGTCGCGGGCAGCGCCCATCTGGTGAACCTCGTGGACGTGCGGCCGGGGCGGGCCGGTCTGGCGGTGCTCGCGCTCGCCGCCCCCGGGCTGCTCCGCGGCGCGCCCGCCGCCGCCCCGATGGGGGCCGTCGCCGCGGTCCTCGCGGACGACCTCGGCGAGCGGACCATGCTCGGCGACACGGGCGCGCACGCGCTCGGGGCCGCCGTCGGCGGGGCGATCGCGGCCGGGAACGGGCGGCTCGGGCTCGCCGCGCACGCGGCCGGACTCGTCGCGGCCGCCGTCTGGGGGGAGCGCACGGCCTCCTCGCGCGCTCACCCGTGTGGGTGAACCCGTGAGGTGAGCGGGGGCGTTGGGCGCCCTCCGCGCAAGGGAACGACTCCATTTCGGTGCCGGAACGTGCGTACGGTCCGAGGCCCGGACTGGCATCCTTGGGCGCGTGACACAGCTCCGTACGGTCCAAGTGCTGGGCGGCGGCAGCGCGGGCGGCAGCGCTCACGTCCGATCACTCGCCGCGGGGCTCGTGGCGAGGGGCGTGCGGGTGACCGTGTGCGCCCCTCCCGAACTCGACCGCGTCCACGACTACCTCGGCGCCGGCGCGCACTTCGTGCCCCTGCCGCACCTCGGCGACCCCTCCGCCGTCACCGCCCTGCGCAACACCTGCGTCGGCGCGGACGTCGTCCACGCGCACGGCCTCCAGGCCTCCGTGCGGGCCGCGCTCGCGCTGTCCGGCGGGGCGCCGGTCCCGCTGGTGACGACCTGGCACACCCGCAGCCACGCGGAGGGCGCGCGGGGCGGAGTGCTCCGGCTCCTCGAACGGCGGACCGTACGGGCCGCGAGCGTCGTCCTCGCCACCTCCTCCGAACTGGTCGACCGGGCCCGGCGGCGCGGCGCCCGCGACGCCCGGCTCGCCCCCGTCACCGTGCCCGCCGCGCACGGACCGGTCTGCCTCCACGACGGCAAGGCGCGCGCCGAACTCGGCGCCGTCGACCGCCCGCTGCTCATGGCCGTCGGAGCGCTCGAACGCGGCCGGGGACACCGGACCCTGCTCGACGCGGCCCGGCGGTGGCGGAACCTCGACCCGCAGCCGCTCCTCGTGATCGCCGGCGAGGGGCGCGAACGGGCCTTCCTCCAGCGGCGGATCACCGACGAGGACCTGCCGGTCCGGCTGATCGGGAGCCGCGAGGACGTCGCCGAACTGCTCGCGGCGGCGGACGTCGCCGTCCTCCCGTCCCGCTGGGAGGCCCGCTCCCCGCTCGCCCAGGCGGCGCTGCGGCTCGGCGTGCCGCTCGTCGCGACGGCGGTCGGCGGGGTGCCGGAACTCGTCGGCGACGCCGCCGAACTGGTGCCGTACGGCGACTCCGCGGCGCTCGCGGCGGCGGTGCGGGGCCTCCTGGAGGACGCCGACCGGCGGATGGACCTGGCGGCGGCGGGCCGGGTCCAGGCGGGCACGTGGCCGACCGAGGACGACACGGTGGCGCACGTGCTCAGCGTGTACGACGAGCTGGCGGGGCGCTGACGGACCCGGTGCCGGGCGTGGCCTGCGGACGGGTCGGGCGCTGACGGGCCCCGTGACCGAGGGGGCTACGACGTGTGGCGGCGGGCCCTGAGTGCCAGGGAGAGGGCCAGCACCGTCTGGGGGTCGTCCAGGTCCGTGCCCAGGAGCTCCGAGATGCGGGCGAGGCGGTTGTAGAGGGTCTGCCGGTTGAGGTGCAGCTCGCGGGCCGTCTCCGCCTTGCGGCCCGCGTGGGCCAGATACGTCTCCAGGGTGGGCAGCAGCGGCGGCCGGGAGGTCCGGTCGTGCTCCTGGAGGGGGCCGATCGCGCGGTCCACGAAGGCCCCGAGCACCGTGTCCCCGTGGAAGTGCAGCCGCCACAGCAGCAGGTCGATGTCGAGGCGCCGCGCGTCGTACCAGGGCAGGTCCGACAGGCCCTGCGCCGCCGTCGCCGTCTCCGCCGCGTGCCGCAGGCCCGCCGAGGCCGCCGCCCAGCCGCCCGCCACCCCCACCACGATCACCGGCGGGTGCGTGCCCGCGCGCTCCAGGCCGGCCCGCTCCACGCCCGCGCGCAGGGCCGCCGCGACCCGGTCCGCGACCGCCGTGCGCTCGGTCTCCGAACGCAGGCCGAGCAGGAGCGGCACCCGGCCCTCGACCGGGCGGACGCCGAGCAGCACGGGGACGCCGACGGAGGACAGCTCCTCCAGGACCGCCCGGGCGAGCAGCGCCCAGTTCCCCGAGGGGGACAGCTCCGGGGCGAGCCGCATCACCACCGGCAGGAGCGGGCCGTCGCCCGGCTTGAAGCCGAGCACCCGGGCCTGCGCCGGGGCGTCCTCGGCCGTGATCCTGCCCTCCGCCAGGTCCGTCAGGAAGTCGCCCCGGCCGCGCGCGGCCAGCTCCTCCTCCTGCCGCGCCTGCATGAGGACGACCGCGAGGAGCCCGGCCGCCCGCTCGGCCGCCATCCGGTGGACGGGGGAGAGGGCGCCGGAGACCGCCAGGAGCACCAGGCGGGCCCGCACCGAGCCCGTGCCGGGGCCGCCGCCGGGCACGTCGACCAGGACCGTGCCGGTGGGCGGGCCCGACTCGCGGGCCGCCCGGCCGCCGCGCAGCCCGTCCCAGACCTGGAGCGGGTCGGCGGGCGCGGACTCGGTGCCCGCCGCGTACAGGAGCTGTCCGTCGGGGGTCTCCAGGAAGACCGGGTTGGCGGCGAAGTCGGAGAGGATCCGCAGCACCTGCGGGACCCCGCCACCGCCGAGCAGGGCCTCCGTGCACTGCCGGTGGACCTCCTCGGCCCGCCGCTGGAGGGCGTAGTGGCCGTTGACGATCTCGGTGTGGATCTCCTCCGTCACCGTCACGAACGGCACCTCGCGGTGGAGCTGCACCAGCGGCAGGCCCGCAGTCCGCGCGGCCTCCACGATCGTCGCCGGGAGGCGGGCGAAGCGCGGTCCCAGCTCCACCACGAGCGCCGCGATGCCCCGGTCGGCGAGCCGTCGCACGAAGGCCCGCTGCTCGGCCGGCCGGGTCCCGAGCCCGAGGCCCGTGGTGAGGAGCAGCTCGCCGCCCTTGAGCAGCGACGCGATGTTCGGCACCTCGCCCGCGTGCACCCAGCGCACCGTCCGGTGCAGCCGGTCCGCGCCGGCGACGACCTCCGGGAGCCCGCCGCGCAGGCCCGGGAGTTCGAGGGCCCGCTGCACGGTGATACCGCCCTGGTTGTCCATGGGCCCGGACGCTACCCGCGTCCGACTTCCGGCGACATCACCCCACGGTCACGGCGCCGGACACTTCGTACGCCGGCCCGACAACTCGTCGCCCCCGGAGGGGGATTGCGCGATCGTGTGTCGAGTGTGTCCTGCGTCACCCGCGGAGGGGGCCGGAACGGGAGGGCGGTCCTCAGGCCGCCGGGGTGATGTTGTGGTTGAAGCGGAACACGTTCTCGGGGTCGTACGCCGCCTTCACCCCGGCCAGCCGCCGGGCGTTCTCCGCGCCGAGGCCCGCCTCCACCCGGTCCGCGCCCTCGGAGCCGATGAAGTTCAGGTACACGGCGCCGACCGCCCACGGCCGCATGTCGGCCCGGACGTCCCGCACCCAGCGGATCACCCGCTCGTCGTCGGCCGGGTCCTCCCACACCCCGAAGGGGTGCACGCCCCACGGCGCCGTGCGCCACGGCAGCGGGTACGCGGAGGGCCCGTCCGCCACCCGCCCGCCCATCGGGAAGACCAGGTGCTGGGTCCCGGTGGGCACCGGCATGTCCTCCTCCCGCGCGCAGAAGCGGTCCACGGCCTCGTCGGGGAAGCCGTCCAGGTACTCGGCCGACCAGTAGTTCCGCTGCCCGGGCGGGTCGTCCAGCATGCACTGGAAGTCGGCGTACGGGATCTCCGTCACCACCGTCGCCGCCGGGCCGAGCGCGAGCAGCGGCGCCATCACCTCCCGCAGCTCCGCCTCCGGCCCGGCGTACGTCGTCAGCGCGACGTAGACCGGCGTGCCCACCAGCTCCGGCGGGACGAAGTCCTCCGGCGGGGCCGTCAGGCAGAGCACCGCGCCGCCCGCCGCGTCGGGGGCCGGGGCGTCGAACACGTCCCGGTACGCGCGGACCGCCCCGGGCCCCGCCTCCGGCGTGAACATCAGCAGCGCGAAGCAGAACTCCGGCAGCTCGTGCACCCGCAGCGTCAGCGAGGTGACCACCCCGAAGTTCCCGCCGCCGCCGTGCAGGGCCCAGAACAGCTCCGGGTTCTCCCCGGCGTCGGCGTGCACGTGCCGGCCCTCGGCCGTGACCAGCTCGGCGGAGAGCAGGCTGTCGCAGGCGAGGCCGAACCTCCGCTCCAGCCAGCCCGAACCGCCGCCGAGCGTGAACCCGCCGACCCCGGTCGTGGACGCCCGCCCGCCGGTCACCGCCACGTGGAACGGCTGGCAGGCGCGGTCCAGGTGCGACATCGTCGCCCCGCCCCCGATCCGCACCGTCATGTGCTCGGGGTCCGCGACCACCGCGTGCATCCGGCGCAGGTCCACCACCAGGCCGCCGTCGTTGAGTGCCGTGCCGGCGACGGAGTGGCCGCCGCCGCGCACCGCGATCGGCAGGCCGGCCTCCCGGCCGAAGAGCACCGCGTTGGAGACGTCCTCGGGGGTCGCGCACTGGGCGACGACGGCCGGGCGCCGGTCGATCATGCCGTTGAAGACGGTCCTCGCCCCGTCGTAGCCGGGATCGTCCGGCACGAAGACCTCACCCGCCAGGTCCTCGCGGAGACCGGTCAGGGCGCTGTCGGGGACGAGCGTTCGGGGAGCCATGGGATGCCCCCCTTCCTTGCGGGGGACAGGACCCTTTCATCGTAGGTCCGGCCCCCGGCCCGTGCTCCCCGGCCGTACCACCGGCCGCCGCGTGCCCCCTCAGCCGCCGTAGGCGCCGCTCGCCGTCAGGCGCAGCGCCGTGTCGATCAGCGGGACGTGGCTGAAGGCCTGCGGGAAGTTGCCCACCTGGCGCTGGAGCCTCGGGTCCCACTCCTCGGCGAGCAGGCCCAGGTCGTTGCGGAGCGCGAGCAGCTTCTCGAAGAGGGTGCGGGCCTCGTCGACCCGGCCGATCATCGCCAGGTCGTCGGCCAGCCAGAAGGAGCACGCCAGGAACGCGCCCTCGTCGCCCTCCAGGCCGTCGACGCCGGCCTCCTCGCCGGCCGTGGGGTAGCGGAGCACGAAGCCGTCCTCCGTGGACAGCTCCCGCTGGATCGCCTCGATCGTGCCGATGACCCGCTTGTCGTCCGGCGGCAGGAACCCCATCTGCGGGATCAGCAGCAGCGAGGCGTCCAGCTCCCTGGAGCCGTACGACTGCGTGAAGGTGTTCCGCTCCTTGTCGTAGCCCTTCTCGCACACGTCCCGGTGGATCTCGTCGCGCAGCTCGCGCCAGCGCTCCAGCGGGCCGTCGGCGTCCCCGGACTCGATGAGCTTGATCGTGCGGTCCACGGCGACCCAGGCCATCACCTTGGAGTGCACGAAGTGCCGGCGCGGGCCGCGGACCTCCCAGATGCCCTCGTCGGGCTGGTCCCAGTTCTTCTCCAGGTACTCGATCAGCTTGAGCTGGAGCAGGGAGGCGTAGTCGTTGCGGGACAGGCCCGTCATGTGCGCCAGGTGCAGGGCCTCGGTGACCTCGCCGTACACGTCCAGCTGGAGCTGGTTGGCGGCGCCGTTGCCGACCCGGACCGGGGTGGAGCCCTCGTACCCCGGCAGCCAGTCGAGCTCGGCCTCGCCCAGCTCGCGCTCGCCCGCGATGCCGTACATGATCTGGAGGTTCTCCGGGTCGCCCGCGACGGCGCGGAGCAGCCAGTCCCGCCAGGCGCGGGCCTCCTCGCGGTAGCCGGTGCGCAGCATCGAGGAGAGGGTGATCGCCGCGTCCCGCAGCCAGGTGTAGCGGTAGTCCCAGTTCCGCACGCCGCCGATCTCCTCGGGCAGCGAGGTGGTCGGCGCGGCGACGATCCCGCCGGTCGGCGCGTACGTCAGCGCCTTCAGGGTGATCAGGGAGCGGACCACGGCCTCCCGGTAGGGACCGTGGTACGTGCAGTGGTCGACCCACTCGCGCCAGAAGTCGGCGGTCGCCTCCAGGGCCCCCTCGGGGTCTGGCAGCGCCGGCTGCTCCTTGTGGGAGGGCTGCCAGGAGATCGTGAGGGCGACCCGCTCCCCGGGGCCGACGGTGAACTCGGAGTACGTGGTGAGGTCCTCGCCGTGGGTCTCGGCCTCGGTGTCCAGCCACACCGAGTCGGGCCCGGCGACCGCGACCGTGCGGTCGCCGACCTTGTGCACCCAGGGCACGATCCGGCCGTAGCTGAACCGCATCCGCAGCGCGGACCGCATCGGGACCCGGCCGGAGACGCCCTCGACGATCCGGACGAGCTGCGGCGCGCCGTCGCGCGGGGGCATGAAGTCGATCACCCGGACCGTGCCGCGCGGGGTGTCCCACTCGGACTCCAGGACGAGCGAGTCGCCCCGGTAGCGGCGCCGGTCGGCGGGGGCCGGCTCGGTGTCCTCCGGACCCGCGGGGGCCACCCGCCAGAATCCGTGTTCCTCTGTGCCGAGGAGTCCCGCGAAGATCGCGTGCGAGTCGAAGCGGGGCAGGCAGAGCCAGTCCACGCTGCCGTCCCGGCAGACCAGGGCGGCGGTCTGCATGTCTCCGATGAGTGCGTAATCCTCGATGCGCCCGGCCACGTGCTTCACTCCAGTCGAACGGCCATGTCCGCCCCTCGGGGCGCTTGCTCCAGATGCCCGGCCGCATATGCCGGCCGGGGTCCGAGTGTGTCAGCCATCAGGGGGTCTGCGACAAGCCTCGGTCCGGGATGGGTCCCCGGGCGTTCGGCCCCGGGGGGACAGGCGGTGGCGTCGTCGGCCGGCCGGCTCGGCGGGCCATGTCCGAGCAGGATACGTCGCGCCCCGCGCCGCCCGTTGATCACACCAGTAACGTCGTTGCTCCAATCGGGTGAACACCCCTCTCCCCGTCCCGGACCTGCGGATCCCGCTCGCGTCGCCCTCCGTGAACGCCCGGCTTCCGCGTGTGGCCGGAAGCGGTCTCCCCGGGTCGCTGATACCCTGGTACCCCGTGGACCGGTGGGAAACGGCGACAGCCGAGGCCCCCGCAACCGCAGCGACGGCACCCCCCGATTCTTCCGGAGGGGAAGCCGGTACGCACCTCCAGAACGCGACCACGGGAGCCCCCTCTTGGCGATGCCGCCCAACACCACGACGACCAAGCACATCTTCGTCACCGGGGGTGTCGCCTCCTCCCTCGGCAAGGGCCTGACCGCCTCCAGCCTGGGTGCGCTCCTCAAGGCGCGGGGCCTGCGGGTCACGATGCAGAAGCTCGACCCGTACCTGAACGTCGACCCCGGCACGATGAACCCGTTCCAGCACGGCGAGGTGTTCGTCACCAACGACGGCGCCGAGACCGACCTGGACATCGGCCACTACGAGCGCTTCCTCGACGTCGACCTCGACGGCTCGGCCAACGTCACCACCGGCCAGGTCTACTCGCAGGTCATCGCCAAGGAGCGGCGCGGCGAGTACCTGGGCGACACCGTGCAGGTCATCCCGCACATCACCAACGAGATCAAGTCCCGGATCCGCCGCATGGCGACCGACGACGTCGACGTGGTCATCACCGAGGTCGGCGGCACCGTCGGCGACATCGAGTCCCTGCCGTTCCTGGAGACCGTCCGCCAGGTCCGCCACGAGGTCGGCCGCGACAACGTCTTCGTCGTGCACATCTCGCTGCTGCCCTACATCGGCCCCTCCGGCGAGCTGAAGACCAAGCCGACCCAGCACTCGGTCGCCGCCCTGCGCAACATCGGCATCCAGCCCGACGCGATCGTGCTGCGCGCCGACCGCGACGTCCCCACCGCCATCAAGCGCAAGATCTCGCTGATGTGCGACGTCGACGAGGCCGCCGTGGTCGCCGCCATCGACGCCAAGTCGATCTACGACATCCCGAAGGTGCTGCACACCGAGGGCCTGGACGCCTACGTCGTCCGCAAGCTCGACCTGCCCTTCCGCGACGTGGACTGGACCGTCTGGGAGGACCTCCTGGACCGCGTCCACAACCCGGAGCACGAGGTCACCGTCGCGCTCGTCGGCAAGTACATCGACCTGCCCGACGCCTACCTGTCGGTCACCGAGGCCATGCGGGCCGGCGGCTTCGCCAACAAGGCCCGGGTCAAGGTCAAGTGGGTCACCTCCGACGACTGCAAGACCCCGGCCGACGCCGAGAAGCAGCTCGGCGACGTCGACGCGATCCTCGTCCCCGGCGGCTTCGGCGACCGCGGCGTGAGCGGCAAGGTCGGCGCGATCCGGTACGCCCGCGAGCACAAGGTCCCGCTGCTCGGCATCTGCCTCGGCCTCCAGTGCATCGTCATCGAGGCCGCCCGGAACCTGGCCGACATCCCCGAGGCCAACTCCACCGAGTTCGACCCGGCCACCGCGCACCCCGTCGTCTCCACGATGGAGGAGCAGCTCGCGTACGTCGAGGGCGCCGGCGACCTGGGCGGAACGATGCGCCTGGGCCTCTACCCGGCGAAGCTCGCCGAGGGCTCGATCGTCCGCGAGGCCTACGGCGACGAGCCGTACGTCGAGGAGCGCCACCGCCACCGCTACGAGGTGAACAACGCCTACCGCGCGGAGCTGGAGAAGAAGGCCGGCCTGGTCTTCTCCGGCACCTCCCCGGACAACAAGCTCGTCGAGTACGTCGAGTACCCGCGCGAGGTCCACCCCTACCTGGTCGCCACCCAGGCGCACCCGGAGCTCCGCTCCCGCCCGACCCGCCCGCACCCGCTCTTCGCCGGTCTGGTGAAGGCCGCGGTGGAGCGCAAGACGGGCAAGTAGGGCGCAGGCGTTAACGTTGCCGGGGTGCGGGCCCGTTCGGGTCCCGCACCCCGGTTCTCGTGTGTCCGTGTGGTGCGCGTGTTCGTCTACGGGAGGACGGCTGATGGAGTTGCAGGACACCCCGCAGGAGTGGCGGATCGCCGCGACGGCGACCCCCTTCCAGGGCAAGAAGACGGGCGTCCGCACGGACGACGTGGTCATGCCGGACGGCACGGTCGCGCGCCGCGACTACCAGGTCCACCCCGGCTCGGTGGCCGTCCTGGCCCTGGACGCGGAGGACCGGGTGCTGCTGGTCAAGCAGTACCGGCACCCGGTGCGGCACAAGCTCTGGGAGATCCCGGCCGGGCTGCTCGACGTGCCCGGTGAGAACCCGCTGCACGCCGCCCGGCGCGAGCTGTACGAGGAGGCGCACGTCAAGGCGGAGGACTGGCGGGTCCTGACCGACTTCTACACCTCCCCGGGCGGCAGCGACGAGGCCGTGCGGATCTTCCTCGCGCGGGACCTCGCGGAGGCGGAGGGCGAGCGCTTCGAGGTGGCCGACGAGGAGGCCGACATGGAGGTGGCGCGGGTGCCGCTCGCGGACCTCGTCCGGGGCGTCCTCGCGGGCGACCTGCACAACAACTGCCTGGTGACCGGCGTCCTGGCGCTGGCCGCCGCCCGCGCCGGCGACGGCCTCGACGCCCTCCGCCCGGCGGAGGCGCCCTGGCCGGCCCGCCCGTTCGAGGCGTAGTCCCGACGCCTCCCCACCGAGGGAGGCGATCCGGTCGGAAGATCTGTTGATCCGATCGGGGGATGTGTCCGCCCTGCTCCGCCGGGTACGTGCCGTGCGCTGAACTACGCTCGGAAACGCCCGCGCGGAGCCCCTCCCGCGGGATCGGCTCGTGCGCAGGTGGACGGGAGCGTGGCCCGTGACGGATCAGGCGGTGGCGGCAACCGGCAGCCGGCGGTTCTTCGGCCGCCAGCGCGAGTTGAAGGCCCTGCGCGCCGACATCGAACGGACCGGCCTCGACACCCTCACCGGCCGCAAGGTGCCCCGCGCCCGGGTCCTGCTCGTCGCCGGGAAGCCGGGCTCGGGACGCACCGCCCTCGCCGAGGAGCTGGCCGCCGGGGTCGCCGACCGGTACCCCGACGGGATCTTCTGCGTCCGGCTGACCGAACCCGGCGGCGAGCCCGTCCCCACCGGCCGGGCCGCCCAGGAACTCCTCGCCGCCCTCGGGGTCGCCGAGCCGCCCGGCGCCGCCGAGGACGAGCTGACCGAACTGGTCCGCGGCGCCTTCACCGGGCGCCGGGCCGTCCTGGTCCTCGACGACGCCGTCGACGCCGAGCAGGCGGACCCGCTGATCCCCGACGAGCCCGGCACCCTGGTGATCGGGGTCGCCGGAGGGCCGCTCACCGGCATCCCCGACGTACGGCCCTGCACCCTCGGCGGCCTCGACCCCAAGTCGGCCATCGAACTGCTCACCTCCTTCACCGGCTCCGTCCGCGTCACCGTCGACCCGCAGGCCGCCGAGACCCTGGTCGAGGAGTGCGGCGGGCTGCCCGCCGCGGTCGTCCTCGCCGGCGGCTGGCTCTCCACCCACCCCAAGGCCTCCGTCGCCGACCTCGCCAAGCGGCTGCGCGGGATCGGCGGCGACCCCCTCACCCGGGCCTTCCTGCTCGCCCACGAGGCGCTGCCCGCCACCGCCTCCCGGATACTGCGGTTCCTGGTCCTCGCCCCGCTCGGCCGTGCCGACGCCCACACCGCCTCCGCCCTGGCCGGCTGCTCGGTCTCGGCGGCCGCCACCACGCTCGCCGACTTCGAGGCCCTGGGGCTCGTCTCGGCCGGCGAGGACGGGCAGTACGAGGTGCGCGCCCATCTCGTCCCCCTCCTCCGCGCGCAACTGGAGGAGCGCGACCGGCCCGCCGAGGTGCAGCTCGCCCGGGCCCGGATGCTGGAGCGGACCGTGCGGCTCCTCCAGTCCTGCCGCGCGGTCACCGAGCCCGAGGGCTCGCCCGCCCGCAGGAAGCTGGCCGGGCTGCCGCGCGCCCTGCGCTTCCCGAACGCCGCCGCCGGGGCCGCCTGGCTGGACTCCCGGCGGCCCGTCCTGCTGGCCTCCGCCCGCCTCGCCGTCGCCGACGGGGAGCTCGACACCCTGGCCCGCCGCCTGATCGCCTCCCTGGTCCGGGCGCTCACCGCGCACCGGGGCGCCGAGGCCGCCGCCCCCGAGCTGTACGGGCTGCACCGGCTCGTCCTGGACGTGGCGGAGCGGCGCGGACTGCACCGCGAGCGGGCCGCGGCCCTGCTCAACCTGGCCGACCTCGACGCCCGCACCGGCAGGACGAAGGAGGCTCTGCTGCGATATCGGTCGGCTTTGGAGGCCGGACGCGCAGCAAATGACCCGTACGCGACCGGTCGGGCGATGGAATCCGTAGGTGGCTCCTATCAGGAGCTGGGGGACTGGCAGCGGGCCGGCGACTGGTACGGACGGGCGCTCGCCCAGCGCCTCGCCCGCGACGAGCGTGCCGACCAGGCCCGGCTGTACGCCCGCCTCGGCGCCGTGCAGACCTACGCGGGGCGGTACGGGGAGGCCCTGCGGAACTGGCGGGCCGCCGCCGCCGGCTACCGCAGGCTCTCCGATCTCCCGGGCTACGCAAGGGCGTTGAGCGAGGCGGCCCGGGTCCAGGAGTACGCCGGGCGGCCCGAGGAGTCCCTGCGGACCTGCGAGGAGGCCGTGGAGTGGGCCCGCCGGGCCGAGGACACCCGGCTCCAGGCGGCGCTCCGGCTGCGCCTCGCCGACACCCTCGACCGGCTCGGCGACCCGGCGGCGGCCCGGCTGCACCGGGCCGGAGCGGAGAGACTGCTGGAAACGGAACCATCCGCCTGCGAAATCCGCAGTGGGTCCGTCGAAGATTAGTACTTTGAAAGGCTAGACAGCGGGAACTCCTTCATTAGACTGGGTCCGCCGCGTTCGAACGTGGTCTGCCCCGGTGCGCTGCCATGCATCCGGGTATGTATCGCAGTGCGCCAGTTATCCCTCCCTGATTCAAGGACCGTGATCGACGATGAAGGTCGGCATCCCCCGCGAGGTCAAGAACAACGAGTTCCGCGTGGCCATCACCCCCGCCGGTGTCCACGAGCTCGTCCGCCACGGCCACCAGGTCTTCGTCGAGCAGAACGCCGGTGTCGGCTCCTCGATCACGGACGCGGAGTACGTCGCCGCCGGCGCCGCGATCCTCCCCACCGCCGACGAGGTCTGGGCCGTCGCCGACCTGCTGCTCAAGGTCAAGGAGCCCATCGCGGAGGAGTACCACCGCCTCCGCAAGGACCAGACCCTCTTCACCTACCTGCACCTCGCCGCCTCCCGCGAGTGCACCGACGCGCTGCTCGCCTCCGGCACCACCGCCATCGCGTACGAGACCGTCGAGACCGCCAACCGCGCGCTCCCGCTGCTCGCCCCGATGTCCGAGGTCGCGGGCCGCCTGGCCCCGCAGGTCGGCGCCTACCACCTGATGCGCTCGGCCGGCGGCCGCGGCGTCCTGCCCGGCGGCGTCCCCGGCACCCACGCCGGCAAGGCGGTCGTCATCGGCGGCGGCGTCTCCGGCTGGAACGCCACCCAGATCGCCGTCGGCATGGGCTTCCACGTGACCCTGCTCGACAAGGACATCAACAAGCTCCGCGAGGCCGACAAGGTCTTCGGCACCAAGGTGCAGACGATCGTCTCCAACGCCTACGAGCTGGAGAAGGCCGTCGTCGAGGCCGACCTCGTCATCGGCGCCGTCCTCATCCCGGGCGCCAAGGCCCCGAAGCTGGTCACCAACGAGCTCGTCGCCAAGATGAAGCCCGGAAGTGTCCTTGTCGACATCGCGATCGACCAGGGCGGCTGCTTCGAGGACTCGCACCCGACCACCCACGCCGAGCCGACCTTCCGGGTCCACGACTCGGTCTTCTACTGCGTCGCCAACATGCCCGGCGCGGTCCCGAACACCTCCACCTACGCCCTCACCAACGCCACGCTGCCCTACATCGTGTCGCTGGCGAACAACGGCTGGGCCGAGGCGCTGCGCCGCGACGCCGCCCTCGCCCTGGGTCTCAACACCCATGACGGCAAGGTGGTTTACAAGGAGGTCGCCGAGGCGCACGGCCTCCCGCACACCGAGCTGCTCGGCCTCCTGGGCTGACCCCCGCGGCGCCGCCGTCAACGCGCGCCGTCAATACCACGCACCCGGCCGGACCTTGTTCGACAAGGTCCGGCCGACTGTGTCTCCGGCCACGCCGAAACGTTCGGGCAACTCGCGGCGAACGTAACTCTTTAACCGTTTCGCACACCCCGGAAACGTACGGATGCGTGGCCGCGCGCCCTTGACAGAGACGTGTTCGGTTGCCGACACATCGGGCCGGGTCCGGCGGATTGTGTTGCTGCAGACCGGTGACACGCCATAGAGTCGCCAACCGTCGGCATGGTGCCACGCTGACCTATCGATAAATGTTCCTGGTCACACTCAAGGAGGTAAGACGACTTGTGAATGAGTCGACATTTACTCCCGGGAGTGGTGCGCCGGGAGCTCCGATCGGCTCCGTCGCGGTGCGGACCTTCGCGACGCACCAGCCCGTGACGACAGCCCACACGATGAAGACGATGGACGGCCTACACGTGAACGCCACGGCCGGCAACGAGATGGGCCGAGAGTCCACCCACTTCGCCGCCTACGACGAGGTGCCCGAGGGGCACTTCTACGACCCCGACGCCGAGTACGAGCCCGATCCGGAGTACGCGGCCACCCTCGCGCCCGACGCTGCCCGCCAGCGCCGCGAGCGGATCGGCCCGACCGGACGGCCCCTGCCGTACTTCCCGATCCCGGGCCCGCTGACCGACCACGGACCCGCGAAGATCATCGCGATGTGCAACCAGAAGGGCGGCGTCGGCAAGACCACGTCGACCATCAACCTGGGCGCCGCGCTCGCCGAGTACGGACGGCGGGTCCTGCTCGTCGACTTCGACCCGCAGGGAGCCCTGTCGGTCGGCCTCGGCGTGAACCCGATGGAGCTCGACCTCACCGTCTACAACCTGCTCATGGAGCGGGGCATGTCGGCGGACGAGGTCCTCCTGAAGACCGCCGTGCCCAACATGGACCTGCTGCCGAGCAACATCGACCTCTCGGCCGCCGAAGTCCAGCTCGTCAGCGAGGTCGCGCGCGAGTCCACGCTCCAGCGCGCCCTGAAGCCGCTGATGAACGACTACGACTACATCGTGATCGACTGTCAGCCCTCGCTCGGCCTGCTGACCGTGAACGCCCTGACGGCCGCTCACAAGGTCATCGTGCCGCTGGAGTGCGAGTTCTTCGCGCTGCGCGGCGTCGCCCTGCTGACCGAGACCATCGAGAAGGTGCAGGAGCGGCTCAACCCCGAGCTGGAGCTCGACGGCATCCTCGCCACGATGTACGACTCCCGGACCGTGCACAGCCGCGAGGTGCTCGCGCGCGTCGTCGAGGCCTTCGACGACCACGTGTACCACACGGTCATCGGGCGGACCGTGCGCTTCCCGGAGACCACGGTCGCCGGCGAGCCCATCACCACGTACGCCTCCAACTCCGTGGGCGCCGCCGCCTACCGCCAGCTCGCCAGGGAGGTGCTCGCCCGGTGTCACGCCGAGTGAGTCTGCCCGGCGCCGACGAACTCTTCCGTACGACCGGGGGGACGGCGCTCCAGGCGTCCTCACCCCGCCGGGCCGTCCCGGCACCGGCGGGCGAGAGCGACCCGGCGGCGGCCGAGGGCTCCGCGGAGCACGCGGCCGCGGACTCCGAGGCCGCGGAACCGCGCGCCCGGACGTCCCCCGAGACCGAGAAGGCGGCTCCGGCCGCCGCCCCCGGCCAGGCCGCCGCGCCCCGGCGGCGCGGCGGCGGGCGCACCGCGAGCCGGCGGCCCAGCGGCCGCGAGCGCCACGACGAGAAGATCACGGTCTACGTCTCCGCCGAGGAGCTGATGGACCTGGAGCACGCCCGCCTCGTGCTGCGCGGCGAGCACGGCCTCGCCGTCGACCGGGGCCGGATCGTCCGGGAGGCCGTCGCGGTCGTCCTGGCGGACCTGGAGTCCCGCGGCGACGCGAGCATCCTCGTCCGCCGTCTGCGCGGCCGCTGACGATAGCCTGCGGGCTGCCCCGCTCCCCGCTCCCCCTGGACCCCCATGCACCACGCCCCCGGCTCCGCCCCCGACGAAACGTCCCGCCCGCCGCGCCGCCGCGCTCTGGGGCGCGGAGGGGGCGCGGGGCCCCTGCGGGGGGCGGAGCCGGGCGAGCCGGACCCGGAGGCCGCCGAAGCCCCCGAGCCGCCCGTAGGGGCCGGGGCCGCACCCGGGGCCGCCGGGGCCCCCGCCGAGACCTCTGGGGCCTCCGCGGCCTTCGCGCCGCTCGAACGGGTCGACGCCGGGGCCGTACGGGCCGGGACGGGCGACGGGGGCGGCGAGTGGGCCGGTGACGGGGGCGAACGGCTACCCGGCGGGCTCGGGCAGGTACTCGGCGATGCCGAGCAGGCCCCCGGTGGGACCGAGCGGACCGGTGACGGGCCGGAACAGGTCCCCGGCGGGGCCGAGCGGACCGGTGACGGGTCGGAAAAGGCCCCCGGCGGGACCCACCAGCCCCCCGCCGGCGCCGACGGGCGGTTCACCGTGCGGCTCTCGAACTTCGAGGGGCCCTTCGACCTGCTGCTCCAGCTCATCACCAAGCACAAGCTCGACGTCACCGAGGTCGCGCTCTCCCGGGTCACCGACGAGTTCATGGCCCACCTGCGCGCCCTCGGGCCCGACGGGGACCTCGACCAGACCACCGAGTTCCTCGTCGTCGCCGCCACCCTGCTCGACCTCAAGACCGCCCGGCTGCTGCCCGCCGCCGAGGTGGAGGACGAGGCCGACCTCGCCCTCCTGGAGGCCCGCGACCTGCTCTTCGCCCGGCTCCTCCAGTACCGCGCGTACAAACGGGTCGCGGCGATCTTCGAGGAGCGCTGGGAGAACGAGGGCCGTCGGCACCCCCGTACCGTCGGGCTCGAACCCCACCACGCCGAGCTGCTCCCCGAGGTGATCATCTCCATCGGCGCCGAGGGCTTCGCGAAGCTGGCCGTCAAGGCCATGCAGCCCAAGGCCGAGCCGCAGGTGTACGTCGAGCACATCCACGCCCCCCTCGTCAGCGTCCGCGAGCAGGCCGCCGTGGTCGCCGCCCTGCTCCGCGAGCGCGGCACGGCGGCCTTCCGGGAGCTGATCGAGGACGCCGGCGACACCCTCACCGTCGTCGCCCGCTTCCTCGCCCTCCTGGAGCTCTACCGGGAGCGGGCCGTCGCGCTCGACCAGGAGACCGCCCTGGGCGACCTCACGGTCTCCTGGACCGGCGGGGACGGGGAGACCAGGGTCACCGACGAGTTCGACCAGGAACCCGGACAGGAAACGGAGGCCCGCGCGTGAGCGCCCCCGACATCGACGCCGACACCGACACCGACCTCAAGCCCTCCCTCGAAGCCGTCCTCATGGTCGTCGACGAGCCCGCCACCGAGGCCCACCTCGCCAAGGTCCTCGGCCGCGCCCCCCGGGAGGTCGCCGACGCCCTGCGCGAGCTGGCCGACGAGTACACCGCCCAGGGCCACGGCTTCGAGCTGCGCCAGGTCGCCGGGGGCTGGCGCTACTACACCCGTCCCGCGTACGCCCCGGCCGTCGAGGCCTTCGTCCTGGAGGGCCAGCAGGCCCGGCTCACCCAGGCGGCCCTGGAGACCCTCGCGGTCGTCGCGTACCGCCAGCCGGTCAGCCGTTCCCGCGTCTCGGCGGTCCGCGGGGTCAACTGCGACGGCGTGATGCGGACCCTCCTCCAGCGGGGTCTGGTGGAGGAGGCGGGCGCGGAACCCGAAACAGGTGCGATCCTGTACAGGACGACGAACTACTTCCTGGAGCGGATGGGCCTGCGCGGCCTGGACGAACTCCCCGAGCTCGCCCCCTTCCTCCCCGAGGCGGAGGCGGTCGAGCCGGACTCCCTCGAAGGCGTCCCGTCGTTCGAACCCGACGCAGACGTAGACGACAAGACGGAACTTTGATGCGAAGCAGCAGCGGCAGGAACAGCAGCGGAAACAACGGCGGGAGCCGTGGTGGCAACAGCGGCGGCCGCGGCGGCAGCAGCGGTGGCGGCCGTGGTGGCAGCGGTGCCGGCGGTGGCGGCGGTTACCGGGGCGGCAGTGGCTCCGGTGGCTCCGGTGGCGGCCGTGGTGGCAGCGGCTCCGGTGGCGGCGGTTACCGCGGTGGTGGCAGTGGCTACCAGGGCGGTGGCTACCAGGGCGGTGGCGGCCGTGACGACCAGAAGCGTCCGAGCAACCCGCGCCGGCCTCGCCCCGAGGAGCGCTCCTACGACGTGAGCCCGCCCGCCGAGGCCCCGAAGAAGGGCCGTGGCTCCGCGGCCCGCGGCGGCGCCAAGGGCGGCCCCAAGGCCCCGCAGGGCGGCACCCCGCCCCGTCGTGGCCCGCACGGTCAGCGGCAGGCCCCGGCCCGCTCGCGCGAGCTCGACGCCAAGATCGAGCAGCGCAACCGGGAGCGGTACGAGAACCGGCCCGAGATCAAGACCCCCAAGACCTTCCCCGGCGCCGAGCAGGAGGGCGAGCGGCTGCAGAAGGTCCTCGCCCGCGCCGGCATGGGCTCGCGCCGCGCCTGCGAGGAGCTGATCGAGCAGGCCAGGGTCGAGGTCAACGGCGAGATCGTCCTGGAGCAGGGCAAGCGCGTGGACCCGGAGAAGGACGAGATCAAGGTGGACGGCCTGACCGTCGCCACCCAGTCGTACCTGTTCTTCGCGCTGAACAAGCCCGCCGGCGTCGTCTCCACCATGGAGGACCCGGACGGCCGCCAGTGCCTCGGCGACTACGTCACCAACCGCGAGACCCGGCTCTTCCACGTCGGCCGGCTCGACACGGAGACCGAGGGCATCATCCTGCTCACCAACCACGGCGAGCTGGCCCACCGCCTCACGCACCCGAAGTACGGCGTGAAGAAGACGTACCTGGCCGCCATCACCGGCCCGCTGCCCCGCGAGGTCGGCCGGCGGCTCAAGGACGGCATCCAGCTGGAGGACGGCTACGCCCGCGCCGACCACTTCCGCGTGGTCGAGCAGACCGGCAAGAACTACCTGGTCGAGGTCACCCTGCACGAGGGCCGCAAGCACATCGTGCGCCGGATGCTGGCCGAGGCGGGCTTCCCGGTCGAGAAGCTGGTCCGCACCGCCTTCGGCCCGATCGGCCTGGGCGACCAGAAGTCGGGCTGGCTGCGCCGCCTGACCAACACGGAGGTCGGCATGCTGATGAAGGAAGTCAACATGTAGCACCCCCGAGGTGCGCCTGCGAAGGGGCCCGTGACCGTTCCGGCGGTCACGGGCCCCTTCGCGTCCGCGCCCGGCCCTTGTGGGCGCCGTCCGCCACCCTTTATAGTCAGGGTGACTCTTAAGGAGGCGGGCGTGAGCCTCGCGACTTTGCTCGAACCCCTGCAGCGGCCGCTCCTCACCGTCCTGGACACCCCGGTCAGCTGGACCGAGGTCCTGGGCTTCGGCAGCGGGGCGCTCTGCGTCTGGCTGGTGGCCCGCCAGCACGTGGCCAACTGGCCGATCGGCATCGCCAACAACCTCTTCTTCGTCCTGCTCTTCACGCAGGCGGGGCTCTACGCCGACGCCGGCCTCCAGATCGTCTTCATCACCCTCGCCGCGTACGGCTGGTGGACCTGGACCCACGGGGGTGGACCGGGCTCCGACGCCCTTCCGGTGCGCCGCACCACGCGCGCCGAATGGACGTGGCTGCTCGCGGCGGGGGTGGTGGGGACCCTCGGGCTCACCCTGCTGCTCGACCGCGCCACCGACTCGACCGTCCCCTTCTGGGACGCCCTGACCACCGCGCTCTCCCTCATGGCCACCTACGGCCAGTGCCGGAAGCGCCTGGAGTCCTGGTGGCTCTGGATCGCCGCCGACGTCGTCTACGTGCCGCTGTACGCGCACAAGGGCCTGTACCTGACCTCCCTGCTGTACGTCGGCTTCATGGCGCTCTGCGTCCTCGGCCTGCGCGGCTGGACCCGGGACCTCACGGAGACCCGGCGACCGGTGGGGGCGACGGCGTGAAGCGCTACGGGCACGGCCTCGTCCTCGGCAAGTTCTATCCGCCGCACGCCGGCCACCACCACCTCGTCCGCACCGCCCTCGACCGCTGCGAGCGCCTCACCGTCCTCGTCTGCGCCTCCTCCGCCGAATCCGTGCCCCTGGAGGACCGCGTCGCCTGGATGCGCGAGGTCCACCCCGACGCCCTCGTCGTCGGCGCCGTCGACGACCACCCCGTCGACCTCCACGACCCCGACGTCTGGGAGGCCCACATGGCCGTCTTCCGGGCCGCCGTGCCCGAACGCGTCGACGCCGTCTTCACCTCGGAGCCGTACGGGGAGGAGCTCGGCCGCCGCTTCGGCGCCGCGTCCGTCCTCGTCGACCCCGACCGCGTCCGCTTCCCCGTCTCCGGCACCGCCGTCCGCGCGGACCCCGCCGGCTGCTGGGACCACCTGGAGGCCCCCGTGCGGGCCGCGCTCGCCCGCCGGGTCGTCGTCCTCGGCGCCGAGTCCACCGGCACCACCACCATGGCCCTCGCCCTCGCCGACCACTACCGGCGGCGCGGCGGCGTCTGGGCCCGCACCCGGTACGTACCGGAGTACGGGCGCGAGTACAGCGAGCTCAAGCTCGCCGAGCTGAGGGCCGAACGCCCCGGCGCCACCTGGTCCGACGTCGTCTTCCGCTCCTCCGACTTCCCCGTCATCGCCCAGCGCCAGGCCGAACTGGAGGAGGAGGCCGCCCGCGCCGGCTCGCCCGTCCTCGTCTGCGACACCGACGCCTTCGCCACCACCATCTGGCACGAGCGGTACATGGGCACCACCAGCCCCGACACCGGCGAGATCGCCGCCCGCGGCCGGCAGCACCTCTGGCTCCTCACCGACCACCGGGGCGTCGACTTCGAGGACGACGGACTGCGCGACGGGGAGCACCTGCGGCCCTGGATGACCGCCCGCTTCCTCACCCAGCTCGCGCACTCCGGCCGCCGCACGGTCGTGCTCACCGGCCCGCACGAGGAACGGCTCGCCACCGCCGTCGCCGCCGTGGACGCGCTGCTCGCCGAGGGCCCGGGCCTCACCGACCCCCTGCCGGAGCGCCGATGACCGCCCACCGGGCCCCCGAGGGCTACGACCCCCGCGCCTTCGAGCCGTTCGCCGTCACCGTCGACCTCGCCGTCCTGACGATCCGCGAGGAACGCCTCCACGTCCTGCTCGTCGAACGCGCCCAGGAGCCGTACGCCGGGTCCTGGGCGCTGCCCGGCGGCTTCGTGCTGCCCCGTGAGTCCGCCGAGACCGCCGCCCGCCGCGAACTCGCCGAGGAGACCGGGCTCTCCGGCGCCACCGTCGCCGGACTCCACCTCGAACAGCTCCGCACCTACACCGAGCCGGACCGCGACCCGAGGATGCGGGTCGTCTCCGTCGCCTTCACCGCGCTCGTACCGGACCCGCCCGAGCCGCGCGGCGGCGGGGACGCGGCGCAGGCGCGGTGGATCCCGTACGGGACGCACGGGCCGCTCGCCTTCGACCACGACCGGATCCTCGCCGACGCCCACGAACGGGTCGGCGCCAAGCTCGAGTACACCTGCCTCGCCACGGCCTTCTGCCCGCCCGAGTTCACCCTCGGCGAGCTGCGGCAGGTCTACGAGACGGTCTGGGGCGTCGAACTCGACCGCCCCAACTTCCGGCGCAAGGTCCTCGCCACGCCCGGCTTCGTCCGGGCCGTGGAGGGACCGCCGCGCCTCACCGGCGGACGGGGGAAACCGGCCGCCCTCTACCGGGCGGGCGGGACCACGACCCTCCACCCGCCCCTCCTGCGACCGGAAGGACGCTCCTCGTGAACCACGCACCCACCGCCGTCGAGCGGGCCGCGACCGGGTCCCTGATCGGACTCGCGCTCGGCGACGCGCTGGGCTTTCCCACCGAGTTC
The DNA here is from genome assembly GCF_053618675.1 of Streptomyces sp. NPDC055632. Lineage (NCBI taxonomy): Bacteria > Bacillati > Actinomycetota > Actinomycetes > Kitasatosporales > Streptomycetaceae > Streptomyces > Streptomyces sp. NPDC055632. The sequence goes on from NZ_JBSHHY010000047.1 coordinate 30,947, forward strand.
AATGACGTTCCCTCGATCCTCGCGAAGTGCGGGCCGTGGCGGGAGATGAAACTCCCCGTCAGGAACGGGAAGGCGTACGTCACCGACGACACCCAGATGACCCTCGCCTTCGCCCGGGGCATTCGCACCGCCATGGACCGGGGCGTCCTCACCCCGCGGCGCCTCGCCCGGCCGGTGCGCGGGGAGTTCGTCGACTGGTACCACTCCCCGGAGAACAACCGCGCCCCCGGCAACACCTGCCTGCGCGCCTGCCGGCTCCTGGACGGCGACCGGCTCTGGCAGGACGCCAGTCAGATCCACTCCAAGGGCTGCGGCGCCAACATGCGGGTCGCGCCGATCGGGCTCGTCCCCGGGCTGAGCGACGAGCAGCGGGCGGGCGCCGCGCAGCTCCAGTCGGCGCTGACCCACGGCCACCCCACCGCGCTCGCCGCCTCTGACCTGACGGCCCGCGCCGTGCACCTCCTCGCGCGGGGCGTGGACCCCGCCGGGCTCGTCGGACAGCTCCGCTCGTACGCGTACGAGAACCGTTCCCGCTACCGGGAGGAGTGGCTCGGCGACCTGTGGACCCGCTCCCAGGACCCCTCCGCCCGGCACTTCACCGAGCGCGGCTGGGACGAGTGCCTGGCGGTCCTGGAGCGCCTGGACGCCGTCCAGCGCACGGCCGACCCGGAGCTCGACCCCTGCACGTACACCGGCGACGGCTGGATCGCGGAGGAGGCCCTCGCGACCGGGCTCCTCTGCTTCCTCCTCTTCCCCGGCGAGCCCCTCACCGCCCTGCGCCGGGCCGCCTGCACCCGCGGCGACTCCGACTCGATCGCCGCCCTCGCGGGCGCCTTCGCCGGTGCCCACCTCGGCGCGGACGCCTGGCCGGAGGAGTGGGCGGACCGCGTCGAGTACCGGAGCGACCTGATCTCCTTCGGCGCACTCTGGGACGCCTGAGCCATGACGCTCGTCCCGGACGAACACCCCGAGCTGTGGGACTTCCTGAACGCACGACGTGCCGGCGAGGTCCTCTCCGGCACGGTCGCGGCCATCGAGCGGTTCGGCGTGTTCGTGGCGCTGGACGACGGCCCCGGCCATCCCCTCTTCCCCGGCGTCGGGTTCGTCTCGGCCGCCGAACTGTCCTGGGAGCGCTTCGCGTCGTTCGAGGACGTCGTCCGGGTCGGACAGCGCGTCTCGTGCGAGTTCCTCCAGTTCGACACGTACAACGGGGAGGCCAGGCTCTCCCTGAAGGCCATGGAGCCGGATCCGCTGCGCGCGTTCGCCGCGCACGTCGTGTGCGGCCGGGAGCTGCGGGGAGAGGTCACCGAGCTGATTCCGTTCGGCGTCTTCGTCCGGGTCGCCGACGGCGTCGAGGGGCTGGTCCACATCGACGACCTCGCCCCGGCTCCGGGGGCCGTCCTCCAGGACGTCGTGGCGGTCGGCGACCGGATGACGGTCGTCGTCACGGACGTGGACCTCGTGCGGCGCAGGGTGCGCCTCTCACCGGTCCGGCCCGACCCTGATCCGCCGGACACGCCCTAGGCGTGTTGTCCCGGGACCTCGTGTCCGCCGCCGTCGGGGACGTTGCCGGGCTTCTTGATGTCGACGTGCGCGAACTCGCCGGGAATCGGATCACCGTCAACGGGGTTGGTGGGGGATGAGCCGTTGATCGCCATCAACGGGGTTGGTGGGGGACGAGCCGTTATTGGAGGGCCATGCGAGCGATTCAGGTGTACGAAGTGGGCGGTCCCGAGGTGCTGCGGGAGGCCGAGGTGGACCAGCCGCGGCCGGGTCCGGGCGAGGCGGTCGTGGAGGTCGCCGCATCCGGGGTCAATTTCCTCGACGTCTACCACCGCGAAGGCCGGTACAGCCTCCCGCTGCCCTTCACCCCGGGCGCTGAGGGCGCCGGCACGGTCGTCGAAGTCGGACCCGGCGTCGCTGACGTCGCGGTCGGGGACCGGGTCGGTTGGGTGGAGATTCCCGGCACGTATGCCGAGCGGGCCGTCGTGGACTCCTCCCGGCTGGTGCCGCTGCCCGACGACATCGGCTTCGAGACGGCCGCCGCCGTGCTCCTGCAAGGCATGACCGCGCACTATCTCATCAAGGACGCCTACCCGGTTCAGGGGGGCGACACGGTGCTCGTGCATGCGGCTGCCGGTGGCATGGGGCTGCTTCTGACCCAGCTCATCACCCATCTCGGCGGCAGGGTGATCGGCACGACGTCGACCACGGCGAAGGCCGAGCTGGCGAAGCGTGCCGGGGCCGCCGAGGTGATCCTTTCCTCCGCGGTCGACGATCTCGCGGCCGAGGTGAGGCGGCTCAACGGCGGTCAGGGGCTGCCGGTCGTCTTCGACGGCGTCGGCGCGCACACCTTCGACGCGAGCCTCGCCAGCCTGCGAACCCGCGGCCATCTCGTGCTCTTCGGCGCGGCGAGTGGTGCCGTGCCGCCGTTCGATCCGATCCGGCTCGCCCACGGCGGTTCGCTCACCCTGATCCGGCCCAGCCTCGGGGACTTCATCGCCGATCGGTCCGAACTGCTCCGACGGGCCGCCGATGTGTTCGAGTGGGTGCGCTCCAAGGCGCTTGAGGTCACCGTGACGGGCCGCTACGCATTGTCCGAGGCCGCCCGGGCCCACAGCGATCTGGAGGCTCGGCGTACCACCGGCAAGCTGCTCGTCGTACCCGATGCGGCCGCTGTCGGACGCCGCGAGGAGACGCGGAGCTGATCGCGGGTGACGAGGTCGGGGATCTTGGAGACCGAGATGTCGAGGGCATGGCCGACCGTCATCGCCGAGATCCCCGACACCGGCGGGCACTCAGCAGGCCGAGATCAAGTTCCGGCGGGTTTCCGGCGCATCCGGGTCACACCCCTTCAAGATCCCTCGGCCGAGACCTGGCTCACCCGTCCACAACCTCCCGGGACGGAACACCTAGGGCGCGCTCGACACCGACGCCCGGCGGGCGCGGACCAGGAAGTCCTCCACGCGCGCGCGGTCCGGTCCGGTGGGCAGCGGAGAGGTGTCGTGGGCGCGGTCGGCCTCCTCGTGGAGGCGGTTCATCCAGGACTCGACCTCCGGCCAGGGCACCTCGCCGCGCTTGACCGCGAGGAGGCGGTCGCGGTCCCCGCCGACGTCGACGCGCAGCTCGCCCGTGCGCAGCAGGTCGCGGCAGCTCGCCAGGAGCCGCAGCAGGTGCATGGCGTGCTTCCAGCGCGGGTGCCCGTACCGGCGCACGTCCGCCTCCAGCCTGCGGCGCTGGCCGAGCGCGTACCGCACGAACGTCCGGTGGGCCTGCCGGGAGAGGAAGGCGCCGCGCAGGGAGACCAGCTCGCGGCCGAGGTCGTCGACGTACTCGACGACGGGGGAGTGGAGGCACTCCAGGACGTTCGGGTTGTTGCGCAGGGCCAGCTCGCAGAAGCGTTCCAGCTCCCAGCTGAACTGCTCCTCGCGCGGCCCCTCCACGTGCGCCGGGGGCTTGTCGAAGCGCCAGAAGAGCGGCGCCGGCGCGAGATAGACGCCCCGCACGTCCGTGTCGCTGCCCTCGGTCGCCAGACCGAAGGCGCGCGAGCCCACCACACAGGAGTAGATCGTGTGCTCGCGCACCAGCTCGTCCGGAGTCATGCCCGGCAGGCTACGCCAGGCTGATCGTTTCGCCCGAGACATTAATCCGCTCCGCCGGGAGCGGGCGGGTGGCCGGGCCCGTCACCACCGAGCCGTCCGCCACGCGGAACTTCGAACCGTGGCAGGGGCAGTCGATGGTGCCGTCCGCGACCCTGTTCACCAGGCACCCCTGGTGCGTGCAGACCGCCGAGAACGCCTTGAACTCGCCGGCCTTCGGCTGCGTCACCACCACCTTCTCCTCCGCGAAGACCGCTCCGCCGCCGACCGGGATCTCGGAGGTCCTGGCCAGCGCCTCGCCGTCGCCCTCGGGGGACTCCGGCGACTCCGAGGACTCCGGCGCCTCCGGCGTGGCCGTGGCGGTGCCGCCGTCGCCGCCGTCGTCATCGCCGTCCGAGCCGCAGCCCGTCGCCGTCAGGGCCGCGGCGGCGAGCAGGACGGTACGGCGGCTCGTGCTGTGGGACGTCATGGCGCCAGCTTGGCCACGCGCCGCCGCCGGGTCCCGCGACACGCCTGCCCCTGTACCCCGAGTGGCGGAACGCACCGGTTCGCGTGACATTGACCCTGATCCATGTGTTCGCCCCCGTCTCGGAGAGCGGGCGCCGTGCTCCCGGCCCGCCGCCCCTGACTAGGCTGACCGGAGCACAGACGCAGGCGAAGGAGCACGACGTGGCGGTACGAGCGGTCCGAGGCGCCGTCCAGCTGGACCGGGACGAGGCCGGGCACATGCGCGAGCGGGTCGAGGAGCTGCTCGCCGCCGTCCTCGAACGCAATGGCCTCACCGCCGAGGACCTCATCAGCATCTGGTTCACGGCCACGCCCGATCTGCGCAGCGACTTCCCCGCCGCCGCGGCCCGGCACACCGGCCTCGTGGACGTCCCCCTGATCTGCGCCCGGGAACTCGACGTCGAGGGCGCCATGCCGAGGGTCGTCCGGCTCCTCGCCCACGTCGAGACCGAGCTGCCCAAGTCCCGGATCGCGCACGTCTACCTCGGCGCCGCGGCCGCCCTGCGCAAGGACATCGCCCAGTGAGAACAGCGCTCGTCATCGGAACCGGCCTGATCGGCACCTCCGCCGCCCTCGCCCTCGCCGGCCGGGGCGTCACCGTCCACCTGCGCGACCACGACCCGACCCGCGCCCGCACCGCCGCCGCGCTCGGCGCCGGCACCGACGAGGCGCCCGAGGGCCCCGTGGACCTCGCCGTCGTCGCCGTGCCCCCCGCGCACACCGCCGCCACCCTCGCCGGGGCCATGGCCGCCGGTCTGGCCCGCGGCTACCTGGACGTCGCCAGCGTCAAGGGCGGGCCGAAGCGGGAGCTGGAGGCCCTGGGCCTCGACCTCACCGCGTACATCGGCACGCACCCGATGTCCGGCAAGGAGCGCTCCGGCCCGCTCGCCGCCACCGCCGACCTCTTCGAGGGCCGTCCCTGGGTCCTCACCCCCACCCGGGACACCGACACCGAGGTCCTCAACCTCGCCCTGGAGCTCGTCGCCCTCTGCCGGGCCGTCCCCGTCGTCATGGACGCCGACGCCCACGACCGGGCCGTCGCCCTGGTCTCCCACACCCCGCAGCTGGTGTCGTCCATGGTCGCCGCGCGCCTGGAGGAGGCCGACGAGTCGGCCGTGCGCCTCTGCGGGCAGGGCATCCGCGACGTCACCCGGATCGCCGCCTCCGATCCCCGGATGTGGGTCGAGATCCTCTCCGCCAACCCCGGGCCCGTCGCCGACGTGCTCTCCGGCGTCGCCGCCGACCTCGACGAGACCGTGCGCGCCCTGCGCTCCCTCCAGTCCGCCGACGAGGACAAGCGCCGGGACGGCGCCACCGGCGTCGAGGACGTCCTGCGCCGCGGTAACGCCGGCCGCTCCCGCGTCCCCGGCAAGCACGGCGCCGCCCCCGCCGCCTACGAGACCGTCGCCGTCCTCATCAGCGACCGGCCCGGCGAGCTGGCCCGGATCTTCGCCGACGCGGGCCGCGCGGGCGTCAACATCGAGGACGTCCGCATCGAGCACGCGACCGGCCAGCAGGCCGGCCTGGTCCAGCTCATGGTGGAGCCCTCGGCGGCCCCGGTCCTCGGCGCGGCCCTCCAGGAGCGCGGCTGGTCCCTCCGCACGGGCTGACGCGGACGCCGGAGCCCGGGGGCGGAGGACCGGCCCCGGGGGTCCGGCACGGGCTGGGCCGAACGGGTGCGTGGGACTCGGTAACCTTGGGGGAAGCCCGTCGCGACTCCGCCGGGTCCGCCACCCCACCCCAGGAAGGTGTTCCCACCGTGGAATCCGTGATCGTCGCCATCGACGGGCCGTCCGGCACGGGCAAGTCGAGCACCTCGAAGGCGGTCGCCGCCAAGCTGGGGCTGAGCTACCTCGACACCGGCGCCCAGTACCGGGCGATCACCTGGTGGATGATCAGCAACGGCGTGGACGTCTCCGACGCCGGGGCCGTCGCCGCCGTCGCCGCCAAGCCGGTCATCGTCTCCGGCACCGACCCGTCCCGGCCCACCATCACCGTGGACGGCACCGACGCCTCCGGCCCCATCCGCACCGAGGAGGTCACCTCGAAGGTCAGCGCCGTCAGCGCCGTCCCCGAGGTGCGCGCGCTCATCACCGAGCTCCAGCGGACCATCGCCCGGGGCGCCGAGCAGGGCATCGTCGTCGAGGGCCGGGACATCGGCACCACCGTCCTGCCCGACGCCGACCTGAAGATCTTCCTCACGGCCTCGCCCGCGGCCCGTGCCGCCCGCCGCTCCGGCGAGCTCAAGGGCGCCGACGTGCGCGCCACCCAGGAGGCCCTGGTCAAGCGGGACGCGGCCGACTCCAGCCGCAAGACCTCCCCGCTCGCCAAGGCCGACGACGCCGTCGAGGTCGACACCACCGACCTCACGCTCGACCAGGTGATCGAGTGCGTCGTCACCCTGGTGGACGAGAAGAGGGCGGCCGTCGGATGACCGTGCCCTCCGCGAAGGGCGCAGCCGTCGGCCGCGGCATCGGCATCGGGCTGATGTACGGGCTGTGGAAGCCGCGCGTCCTCGGCGCCTGGCGGGTGCCGGCCTCCGGCCCCGTCGTCCTCGCCGTCAACCACGCGCACAACATCGACGGCCCCATGCTCATGGGCACCGCCCCGCGCCCCGTGCACTTCCTCATCAAGAAGGAGGCGTTCGTCGGCCCGCTCGGCGGCTTCCTGGAGGGCATCGGGCAGGTCAAGGTGGACCGGGACGGCACCGACCGCACCGCGATATCCCACGCCCTGGGCGTCCTGGAGCGGGGCGGCGTCCTCGGGATCTTCCCCGAGGGCACCCGGGGCGAGGGCGACTTCGCCTCGCTGCGCGCGGGCCTCGCGTACTTCGCGGTCCGCAGCGGCGCGCCGATCGTCCCGGTCGCCGTCCTCGGCAGCACCGACCGCCGGGGGCGGCTCGTCAAGGCCCTGCCCCCGCTGCGCGGCCGCGTCGACGTCGTCTTCGGCGACGCCTTCGAGGCGGGCGACGGATCGGGCCGGCGCACCCGCAAGGCGCTGGACGAGGCCACCGTACGGATCCAGGGGAAGCTCACCGCCCACCTGGAAAACGCCAGGCGCCTCACCGGGCGCTGAGCGAGACTCTCAGTAGTGGAACCCGTCGACCGGGAACCACCGACCACGAATGATCGAGGAACGGACTTCATGAACGACCAGCACGACCACGGGGCACTTGGCGACGCCGAGTACGCGGAGTTCATGGAGCTCGCCGCGGAAGAGGGCTTCGACGCGGAGGAGATCGAGGGCGCGATCGAGGAGGCCGGGCACGGCCCGCTCCCCGTCCTCGCCGTCGTCGGCCGCCCGAACGTCGGCAAGTCGACCCTGGTGAACCGCATCATCGGCCGCCGCGAGGCCGTCGTCGAGGACAAGCCGGGCGTCACCCGCGACCGCGTCACCTACGAGGCCGAATGGGCCGGCCGCCGCTTCAAGGTCGTCGACACCGGCGGCTGGGAGCAGGACGTCCTCGGCATCGACGCCTCCGTCGCCGCCCAGGCCGAGTTCGCCATCGAGGCCGCCGACGCCTGCCTCTTCGTCGTGGACGCCACCGTCGGCGCCACCGACACCGACGAGGCCGTCGTCAAGCTGCTCCGCCGCGCCGGGAAGCCGGTCGTCCTCGCCGCCAACAAGGTCGACGGCCAGTCCGGCGAGGCCGACGCGGCCATGCTCTGGTCGCTCGGCCTGGGCGAGCCGTTCCCGGTCTCCTCGCTGCACGGCCGCGGCACCGGCGACCTCCTGGACGAGGTCCTGAAGAAGCTGCCCGAGGCCCCCGCGCAGCGCTTCGGCAACGCCGTCGGCGGCCCGCGCCGCATCGCCCTCATCGGCCGCCCGAACGTCGGCAAGTCCTCCCTGCTCAACAAGGTGGCGGGCGAGGACCGGGTCGTCGTCAACGAGCTGGCCGGCACCACCCGCGACCCGGTCGACGAGCTGATCGAGCTCGGCGGCGTGACGTGGAAGTTCGTCGACACCGCCGGCATCCGCAAGAAGGTCCACCTCCAGGAGGGCGCGGACTACTACGCCTCCCTGCGGACCGCGGCCGCCGTCGAGAAGGCGGAGGTGGCCGTCATCCTCATCGACACCACCGACAACATCTCGGTCCAGGACCAGCGCATCATCACGATGGCGGTCGAGTCGGGCCGCGCCATCGTCATCGCCTACAACAAGTGGGACGATCTGGACGAGGAGCGCCGCTACTACCTGGAGCGCGAGATCGAGACCGAGATGCAGCAGGTCTCCTGGGCGCCCCGGGTCAACGTCTCCGCCAAGACCGGCCGCCACATGGAGAAGCTGGTCCCGGCCATCGAGACCGCCCTCGCCGGCTGGGAGACCCGCGTCCCCACCGGCCGGCTGAACGCCTTCCTCGGCGAGATCGTGGCCTCCCACCCGCACCCGGTCCGCGGCGGCAAGCAGCCCCGCATCCTCTTCGGCACGCAGGCGGGCACCAAGCCGCCCCGGTTCGTCCTCTTCGCCTCGGGCTTCCTGGAGGCCGGCTACCGCCGCTTCATCGAGCGCCGCCTCCGCGAGGAGTTCGGCTTCGAGGGCACCCCGATCCACATCTCGGTCCGGGTGCGCGAGAAGCGCGGCCGCAAGAAGTAGCCCCCCGCACAGCGCACGGCCGAGGGCCGGGACCCGATCGGGTCCCGGCC
>NZ_JBSHHY010000048.1:0-39020 GCF_053618675.1 Streptomyces sp. NPDC055632
GGGCGGGGGGCCCCGCCGCCGGGGGGGCCCCGCCCCCCGGCCCCGCACCCTTCCGAAGCGCTCCGAGGAGTTCCACCGATGACAGCACTCGACCGAAGATCCCTGATACGGGGGGCCGCCGTCACGGCCTCCGCACTGGCCGGCGGCGTCGTGGCCGGCGCCCCCGCCGCGCGGGCGACCACCGCGTCGCCGACCGGGGACAAGGTCCTCCCGGCCGACCCGCGCTACCTCCACCTGACCACCGGCAACAACCAGCGGTTCGTCGCCCGGCCGCAGTACGTCAAGATGATCCGCTCCGCCGCCGACGCCGCCGCGGCCCTGGGCGAGGCCTTCCGGGCCGGCAAGCGGGTCTCGGTCCGCAGCGGCGGCCACTGCTTCGCCGACTTCGTCTGCCGACCGGACGTCGACGTCATCCTCGACCTCTCGGAGATGACCTGCGTCGGCTACGACGACACGATGAAGGCCTTCGCCGTCGAACCCGGCGCCCGCCTCCTGCCCGTCTACGAGAAGCTCTACAAGGGCTGGGGCGTCACCCTCCCCGGCGGCGTCTGCTACGGCGTCGGCGCCGGCGGCCACATCGCGGGCGGCGGCTACGGCGTGCTCTCCCGCCGCGACGGCCTGGTCGTCGACCACCTGTACGGCGTCGAGGTCGTCACCGTCGACGCCGCCGGCACGACCCGGATCGTCAAGGCCACCCGCGACGCCTCCTCCCCGCACCGCGAACTGTGGTGGGCCCACACCGGTGGCGGCGGCGGCAACTTCGGCATCGTCACCCGCTACTGGCTGCGCTCCCCGAGCAGCACCCGCACCGCCCCGGCCGCCACCCAGCTGCCCGCCCCGCCCGCCCGGGTCCTCAGCCACGTCCAGGCCATCCCCTGGTCCGCGCTCGACCGGACCTCGTTCACCCGCCTGATCAAGAACTTCAGCACCTGGCACGAGCAGAACAGCGCGCCGGACTCCCCGTACAAGGAGCTCGGCTCCATCCTCAACGTCTACACCAGCGCGAGCGCCGCCCTGAACCTGGTCACCCAGATCGACGCGGACCTGCCCGACGCGCAGGCGAGGCTCGACGCCTACCTGAACGCGGTCCTCGACGGCGTCACCACCGTCCGCGCCCCGGCCCGCACCCTGCCCTGGCTCCAGCAGACCACGATGGTCGCCACCATCAACCCGGTCCTCAACGACCCGACCCTGCGCGGCGCGCACAAGTCGGCGTACGTGCGGACCGCCTTCACCGACGCCCAGCTGGACGCCCTGTACGCGTCGATGACCACGACCGCGTACCGCAACCCGCGCGCGATGCTGGTGCTGTTCTCCTTCGGCGGGCAGGTCAACGCGGTCGCCCCGGACGCCACCGCGATCCCGCAGCGCAGCTCCGTGGTGAAGATGCTCTACCAGACCTTCTGGACCAACCCCGCCGAGGACGCGGCCCACCAGGGCTGGCTGCGCGGCCTGTACGCCCAGGTGCACGCCGCCACCGGGGGAGTGCCCGGCCTCGACGGCCAGACGGACGGCTGCTACATCAACTACCCCGACAACGACATGGCGGACCCCGCCGTCAACACCTCGGGCATCCCCTGGCAGACCCTCTACTACAAGGGCAACCACCCGCGTCTGCAGCGGGTGAAGAAGGCGTACGACCCGTCGAACTACTTCCGCCACCCGATGTCCGTGACGCCGGCGTAACCCGCCGCGCGTCCGTCCCACCCGGAGGGGCACTCATGACGGCACGGATCACCTCACCGACCGGAGCACCGGGCGCCAGGATCCTGGGCGTGGGCTCCTACCGGCCGCGACGCATCGTCACCAACGAGGAAGCGGCCCGGTACATCGACTCGTCCGACGAGTGGATCCGGTCCCGCACCGGCATCGTCACCCGGCGCTGGGCCGGTCCCGGCGAATCCCTGACCGACATGGCCGAGGCCGCCTCCGCCAAGGCGCTCGCGACGGCGGGAGTCGACCCCGAGGCCGTCGACTGCGTCGTCCTGGCCACCTTCACGCACCTGCGCCAGACGCCGGCGGCGGCCACGGAGGTCGCCCACCGGATCGGGGCCGTCCACGCGGCCGCCTTCGACGTCTCCGCCGGCTGCGCGGGCTTCGTCCACGGCGTCGCCCTCGCCGCCGACGCGGTCCGCAGCCGGGGCGGACACGTCCTGGTGGTGGGCGCGGAGCGGATGACCGACCTGCTGGACCTGGAGGACCGCTCCACGGCCTTCATCTTCGGCGACGGCGCGGGAGCGGTGGTCCTCGGCCCCGCCCCCGTGCCGGGCGTCGGCCCCGTCGTCTGGGGCGCCGACGGCTCCCAGGCCGAGGCCATCGCCCAGACCGTCCCCTGGAACGCCCTGCGCGACGACCCCGCGCCGCGCTGGCCCGCCCTCCGCCAGGAGGGCCAGAAGGTCTACCGCTGGGCGGTGTACGAGATGGCCGAGGTCGCCCGCGAGGCCCTGGCCGCCTCCGGGGTGACCCCCTCCGACCTGCGCGCCTTCATCCCGCACCAGGCGAACGCCCGCATCATCGACGCCCTCGCCGCCTCCCTCGGCCTCCCGCCCGAGGTGGCCGTCGCCCGCGACGTGGTCACCAGCGGCAACACCTCGGGCGCCTCCGTCCCGCTGGCCATGGACGCCCTGCTCGACACCGGCGCGGCCCGCTCGGGCGACCTGGCCCTGCTGCTCGGCTACGGCGCGGGGCTCTCGTACGCGGCGACGGTGGTGACCCTGCCCTGAGCCCGCCCGCCGTCCGCGGGTCCGTTCCCGTCCACGGACCCGGTGCCGCCCCGGGCCCCGGTGTCTCGGGCCAGATAGCCCATCACCGCGGCCCCGGCGGCGAGCACCGCGACCGTGGTGAGCGCGGCCGGAAGGGAGAACCAGTCGGCGAGGAAGCCGATCGAGGGCGGGCCGAGCAGCATCCCGCCGTACCCGAGGGTGGACGCGGTCGCCACCCCGCCGGGGCCGGCGATCGCGCCGGCGCGGGCCACGGCGACGGGGAAGATGTTGGCGAGGCCGAGGCCGGTCACGGCGAAGCCGAGGAGCGCGGCCCAGACGGTCGGCGCGAGCGCGCCCAGCAGCATGCCCGCGGCGGCGGTCGCGCCGCCCGCGACCAGGGTGCGGGTCTGGCCGAGGCGTTCGAGCAGCGCGGTGCCGGAGAGCCGGCCGACGGTCATGGTCAGCGCGAACACGGAGTACCCGGCGGCGGCCACCCCGGGGTGGGCGTGCAGGTCCTGGGTGAGGTGGAGGGCGCCCCAGTCGGCGAGCGCGCCCTCGCCGTACGCCGTGCAGAGCGCGATCACCCCGAAGACGAGGACCGTGCGGCGCTGGGCCCCCGGCCGCGCGCCGGGGGCGGCGGTCGCGGCGGACCGTGCCGGAAGGGCCTCGGGCGGTGCGGGGGAGGGGTGGCGCAGGAGCACGGGTCCGGCGGCGGCCGTCAGGGCCAGGCCGACGAGCGTGAGGCCGAGGAGGTGGGCGGTGGGGGAGAGGCTGCCGGCGAGCAGTCCGCCGAGCCCGGCCCCCAGCATGCCGCCGAGGCTGAACGCGGCGTGGAAACTCGGCATCACGGGGCGCCGCAGCGCGGTCACGACGTCCACGGCGGCGCTGTTCATGGCCACGTTGATCCCGCCGTACGCGGCCCCGAAGACGAGCAGGACGAGGCCGAGGGCGAGCGGGGAGCGGGTGAGCGCGGGCAGGGCGACGGAGAGCGAGAGGAGGACGGCGGTGGCGACGGTGACGGCGTGGGAGCCGTACCGGCGGCAGAGCCGCCCGGTCAGCGTCATGGTCACCACGGCGCCGGCCGACACCCCGAGGAGCGCGAGGCCGAGGTCCCCGGCGGAGGCGCCGGTCTGCTCCTTGACGGCGGGGATGCGGACCACCCAGCCGGCGAACAGGAAGCCGTCGAGGGCGAAGAAGAGGGTCAGGGCGGAGCGGAGGCGGGACAGGGAGCGGGCGGCGGTGTCTCCGCCGGGGCCCCCCGATGCGGCCGTCCGTACTTTGTTTAGTAGCGGCACAAACTTAGGATAGGGGCGAGGGGCGGGGGAATCAACCGGGCCGCGAGGTCGGGGGCACCGTCCGATCATGGGAGACTCGCCCCCATGAACGGCAAGGCGACGACGACCCGGACACGGCTGGACAGGGGGCGCAACGCGCTCGGCCCCGCACTTGAGCTGGTGCACACCGGCAGGGCACCGACCCGGGCCGTCCTCACCGCCGAACTCGGCGTCACCCGCGCCACCGCCGGGGCCGTCGCCGCCGAGCTGGAGGCCCTCGGCCTCATCAGGGTCGACTCCAACCCCGGTGCCGCGGCGGGCTCCCAGGGCCGTCCCTCGCACCGGCTCGCCGTCGACGAGAAGGGTCCCGTCGCCCTCGCCGCGCAGGTCCACGCGGACGGCTTCCGGGCCGCCCTCGTCGGCCTCGGCGGCACGATCGTCGCCACGGTCCCCGGATGCGTCACCGTCTCCGCCGACCCCGCCCAGGTCCTCGGGGCCGTGGTCGACGCCGGAGCGGCCCTCCTGGCGGAGAGCGGCCGCCGCTGCGTCGGAGCCGGCCTCGCCGCCCCCTCCGCGGTGACCGAGCCCGAGGGCACCGCCCTCAACCCGCTCCACCTCGCCTGGCCCGCCGGGGCGCAGGTCCGGCAGATCTTCGCCGAGCGGGTGCGGGAGGCCGGCATCGAGGGCCCCGCCTTCACCGGCAACGACGTGAACCTCGCCGCCCTCGCCGAGCACCGCCACGGCGCGGGCCGCGGCGCCCGGGACCTGCTCTGCGTGGCCACCGGCCACCGGGGCGTCGGCGGCGCGCTCGTCCTCGACGGACGCCTGCACACCGGCAGCGCGGGCCTCGCCCTGGAGGTCGGCCACCTGACGGTGAACCCGGAGGGCCGCCCGTGCCACTGCGGCGGCCGCGGCTGTCTCGACGTCGAGACCGACCCGCTCGCCTTCCTCACGGCCGCCGGCCGCATCCCCGGCCCCGAGGTCTCGCTGCTCCAGCAGTCCCGCGACCTGCTGCGCACCAGTCCGGACGACCCCGGCGTCCGGGTCGCCGTGGGCGAGCTGATCGACCGCCTCGGACTCGGCCTCGCCGGTCTGGTGAACATCCTCAACCCGGACCGGATCATCCTCGGCGGCCTCCACCGCGAACTCCTCGACGCCGACCCCGAGCGCCTCCGCGCGGTCGTCGCCGACCGCAGCCTCTGGGGCCGCAGCGGCGGCGTGCCGATCCTTCCCTGCACCCTGGACCACAACAGCCTCGTGGGCGCCGCCGAACTCGCCTGGCAGCCGGTCCTGGACGACCCCCTGGCGGCCCTCTCCCGCGAACCGGTCTGAGCCGCCCGGCCCGCGACTACTCCGGGCGTCCTTCCAGCAACGCCGCCAGCCGGTCCAGGGCCGTCCGGGTGCCGGTCTCGTTGTCGGCGGCGGGGACCGCGTCCGGGACGCCCTCGTGGACGACCAGGACCTCCGTGCCGCCGCCGTCCGGGACCAGGGTCGTCGTCAGGGTCATGGCGCCCCGCAGCAGCGGGTCCGCCGTCTCGAACTCGACGATCTCGACGACCCGTTCGTCCGGCACCAGCTCCACGAAGCGGCCGTGGTACGTGTCCGTGCGCGGCCCCGACTTCCCGGCGCCGTCCTCCCCCTCGTACCGCAGCGAGACCCGGAACGCGCCCCCCTCGCGCGCGTCGAACTCGTGCACCCGGCAGGTCATGCCGTACGGCACCCGCCAGTGCGCGACGGCCTCCGGGTCGAGGAGCGTCCGGTAGACGGCCAGGGGCGGGGCGTCGACGTGGCGGGACACGCGCGTGGTGTACATCCTCCCCAGGCTAGGCGCGGAACCGGTCTTCCGCCCGACCGGGACGGGCCTCCGCCGTGACCGGGCCTCCGCCCTCCCGCGCCCCCACCTGCCCCTCCGCCGAAAAACCGGTGGGACCGTCCCGCCGTACGACGTACCGTTCCGCCCCATGACCTCTTCCGACTCCACACTTCCCCCGCGCCTCGGCAGCCTCACCTTCCACGGGCCGCTCTCCGAGGCGCGTGCCGCCCGCATCCTGGGGCGGCTCGCCGCCGCCGGGCCCGCCGACGCGCTCGACATCGGCTGCGGCTGGGGCGAGTTGCTCCTGCGCCTCCTCGAAGCGGCTCCCGGGGCCGAGGGGACCGGGATCGACATCAACGCCGAGGACCTGGCCCGCGGCCGCGTCCTCGCCGAGGAGCGCGGGCTCGCCGGCCGCGCGACCTTCGTCGAGGAGTCGGCGCTCGGCACCGACCGGGGCCCCGTCGACGCGATCCTCTGCCTCGGCTCCAGTCAGGCGCTCTGCGACCCCGACCTGCCCCACGACCCTGCCGCCGCCCTGCGCGAACTCCGCCGGCTCGTCCGGCCCGGCGGCCGCGTGGTCCTGGGCGAGGGCTTCTGGGAGCGCACCCCCACCGAGACCGAACTGGCCGGCATGTGGCCCGGCGCCCGCGCCGACGACCACCTCTCCCTCGGCGCCCTCGTCGACCTCGCGATCGGGGCCGGGTTCCGGCCCGCCTGGATTGAGACGGCGAGCGCCGAGGAGTGGGAGGAGTTCGAGTCCGGCTACCGCTACGACACGGAGGTCTGGCTCGCCGCGAACCCCGGCCACCCGCTCGCCGCCGAGACGCGCGAGCGCGTCGACCGGCAGCGCTCCGGCTGGCTGAACGGCTACCGGGGCGTCCTCGGCATCGCCTATCTGACCCTCGTCGCCGCGGCCTGAGCCGGGGGCCCCACCTGCCCGGGCCCCACCCGCCCCAACTCCGCCCGTCCCGGCTCCGACAGATGGAGCACCCGGAAGCGCTCGCCCTCGCCGACCGGTGCCTCCGGGCCCGCCCACAGGGTGAAGGAGAGCAGCTCCCAGTGGCGCGGGTCCACCGCGAGGGCCGAGGCCACCACCCCGTCCCGCCGGGCCTCCCGCGCGTGCCGGGCCACCGCGTCCGCCACCGCCCCGCCCGGCGGGACCGCCTCCCCGAGCGGGGTCCTGAGCCGGGTCGCGGCGCGCGGCACCGACGCGGACGCGGGCCCCTCCCCGTACGCCAGGCCCGTCCAGTGCTGCACCACCGGCCGGCCGAAGTCGTTCACGACGCCCTGGAAGCCCGGGCCCCAGAGGAAGGAGTTCATGCCCTCGGGCGTGACCCACAGGTAGAACGGCGCGTACTGGTTCACGGGCGACTCCGCGCCCCGCTCCCGGACCAGGTACGCCTTCAGGCCGAGGCCCGGGAAGGCGTCGAGCAGATGGCCCCGGGTGGCCACCCGCTCGTGGACGATCCCCATGTCGTAGTCGGCGGGAAGCGTGATCTCGTACTGCATCGCGTGCACGGAACGGACTCCGGTTCCTCTTCGGCGGGTCGGGCGCGGCGGATCGGCCCTCGGCGGGCCGGGCCCAAGGGGGCGGCCTCAGCGGGCCGGGCGCGGGGCGAGCAGCGCGAGCAGGCCGCGCACGGCGCTGTCGAAGGGCGCGGGCGATCCCGTCGCCCGGGCCAGTACGTACCCGCCCTGCACCGTGGCCACGATCGTCGCCGCGGTCTCCTCCGGGTCGAGAGGGCCGTCCGGGCCGCCGCTCTCCAGACCCTCCCGGACGACCGCGGCGAGCCGGGCGCGCAACCGGTCGAGCACCTCCTCGACGGGGGCGCGCAGCTCCGGGTCCGCGATCACCTCGGGGTCCATGGTGAGCCGCCCCACCGGGCAGCCGCGCAGGACGTCGCGCTCGCGCAGCAGGTACGCCCGGATCCGGTCGTACGGCGTCCCCCCGCCGTCCAGGGCCGCCCGGGCCGCCGCGTCCATCTCCTCGGCCGTCCGCCGGATCGCCGCCAGGGCGAGGTCCCGCTTGCCCGCGAAGTGGTGGTACATGCTGCCCTGGCCCGCGCCCGCCGCCTGCTGGACGGCCTTGGGGCTGGTGCCCACGTAGCCGCGCTCCCACAGGAGTTCGCGGGTCGCCTCGACCAGCCGCTCGGAGGTGTCGTTCGTCCCCATGGCCGCACTGTACATACCAGTAGGTACAGAAGGAAGAGGGGGAGGGGGACGGTGAGGATGGGACGGAGGTCCGGGCCCGCCGGGCCGGCTCCCCGCCGGCCCGGGTTCCTCAGCCCGCCAGGGCCGGTCGGGCGGCGGCCACCGCGGGGGCGGGGCTCAGGACCGGGTCGGCCGGGGTGCCGAGGGGCACGGCGGGCACCCGCTCGTAGCCGGTGAAGGGGCCCTCGGTCGCGGCGCCGTACACGGCTTCCTCGCGCGTCCCGACGGGACCGCCCGCGGGCGGCGCCGCGAGGGTGAACCACACGACCTTCCCGTCGTCCCCGCACGGCCGGACGCCCCAGCTCTCGCTGACCGCGCCGACGAGGACGAGGCCCCGGCCGGAGGTCGCGAGACCGTCGGAGGATCCGTCGGCGGAGCCGTCGGCCGGGTCGCCGAACGGGCCCTCGGTCCGCGGCGGGCGGGGGTCGTGGTCCCTGACGGAGACCGTGAGGCGGTCGAGCAGCAGCTCGATCTCCACGGTGCACCGCTTGTCCGGCCGGGCGTGCCGGTGGACGTTGGTCAGGAGCTCGGTGACTCCCAGCAGGGCATGGTCGACCAGGGGGTCGAGATGCCAGTGGCGCAGATGCGCCGAGACAATCCTGCGGACCTGTCCGATCCGCTGCGGCAGGGCCTGGAGCTCCACCGCGTAGTACCTGCTCGGTTCGCTGATCACGGCTGCGACTCCCCGAATGTAGTCCGGAAGAAGACGAAGGTTCGGATCTCTCGTGCGGTCCAGTGGGGTGATGACCACGACGTAGCGTCACCACCTGACAACCCTCGGTGAGGTGCTTCCAGCGTGGGCCAGTGGTGACCGTCCCGCAACTCACGGCGAACCGTGCCAGGTCAGGGAGCCCCGCGCGTCCCGCGCGCCCCGGGCGTCAGCGCCGTCGCGCCGCCCGCTCGAGCGCGGCGAGGAAGCGCCCCGACTCCTTCTTCGACTCCCCGGGCTCCTCGGACTTCCCGGGCTCCCCGGAGTCCGCCGTGCCGCCGTCCCGGCCCTCCCGGTGCAGCGTCAGCCGGTACCGGGTGCCGTTCACGGTCGCCACCGCCTCGTCCGGCCCCGCGAACCACGGGCGCCCCGCCCGCACCGCCGTCACCGGCGCGCTGTCGATCTCGCTGCCGTAACTGGTGAGCAGGGCGAGCCGCCCGTCCTCGATCCGCACCTCGCCCGCGCGCGTCAGCGAGCGCAGCCGGCGGTTGATCTCCACGCCCCTGGCGCTGAACTCCGGTCCCCGCATGCCGATCCGCCCCTTCCCGCCCGTTTCCCCCGGGTCGTCGCTCCCAGTGTGCCGGGCCGTCCGCGACCGCACCAGTGGACCTTGCGCGGCCCCTTTCGCACACCCTTCCGCAAGTCTTCCCTATGGAAGCTCAAAGGGAACGTTTGCCCAGGTGAGAGCGGTATTGTCGGCAGTGGAGCACCCGGGGGAGCGCCCCCGGGGAAGCGATCGAGGAGAAGCGCGGATGAGCACCACCGAGCACAGTGCGCAGAACGGTTCGGCGGCCGGCGCCGGGGGCGTCGCCACCGCCACGGCGACCGTCGACATCGACCGCAGCGACCCCGCCTACCGGGCCTGGCTCAAGGAGGCCGTCCGCAAGGTCCAGGCCGACGCCAACCGCTCGGCCGACACCCACCTGCTGCGCTTCCCGCTGCCCGAGCGCTGGGGCATCGACCTCTACCTCAAGGACGAGTCCACCCACCCCACCGGCAGCCTCAAGCACCGGCTCGCCCGCTCCCTCTTCCTGTACGGCCTGTGCAACGGCTGGATCCGCCCGGACAGGCCCGTCATCGAGGCCTCCAGCGGCTCGACCGCCGTCTCCGAGGCGTACTTCGCGAAGCTCATCGGCGTCCCGTTCATCGCCGTCATGCCCCGCACGACCAGCCCCGAGAAGTGCCGGCTCATCGAGTTCCACGGCGGGCGCTGCCACTTCGTCGACGACTCGCGCACCCTGTACGAGGAGTCCGCCGCCCTCGCCGAGCGGACCGGCGGCCACTACATGGACCAGTTCACCTACGCGGAGCGGGCCACCGACTGGCGCGGCAACAACAACATCGCCGAGTCGATGTACCAGCAGCTCCGCCTGGAGCGGTACCCGGAGCCGACCTGGATCGTGGCCACCGCGGGCACCGGCGGCACCTCGGCGACCATCGCCCGCTACGTGCACTACATGCAGCACGACACCCGGATCTGCGTCGCCGACCCCGAGAACTCCTGTTTCTTCGACGGCTGGACCCACCACGACCCGCACGCCACCGCCGACTGCGGCTCCCGCATCGAGGGCATCGGCCGCCCCCGCATGGAGCCGAGCTTCGTGCCCGGGGCCGTCGACCGCATGATGAAGGTCCCCGACGCGGCGAGCGTCGCCGCCGTCCGCGCCCTGGAGACGGCCATCGGCCGCAAGGCGGGCGGCTCCACCGGCACCGGCCTGTGGAGCGCCTTCAAGATCGTGGCCGAGATGGTCGGGCAGGGGCGCACCGGAAGCGTCGTCACCCTGCTCTGCGACCCCGGCGACCGCTACCTCGACAAGTACTACTCCGACGACTGGCTGGCCGCCCAGGGCCTCGACATCGCCCCGTACGCCGCCGCTATCGAGAGCTTCCTGGCGACGGGGGCCTGGCCGGAGTGAGCCGCCGGTCGAGGCGGCGCGCCGCGCCCCGGAAGGACCGTCCGAGGCCCGGCCGCGCGAGCCGCAGCGCGAGGCGGAACGGGGCCGGGCCGTCGGCGGCCATCGTCCACCGCAGCGACGTCCCCCGCCCGGCGGGGGAGAGGGCCCACTCCTCCGCCACGGCCGTCACGCCGGGGGCGTTCGTCGTGTCCACCCGGTAGGCGTAGCGGACCCCGGGCTCGGCGGCCAGGATCGTCTCCTCCAGGACGATCCCGCCCCGCAGCCGGACGCTGCGGCCCGCCCCGTCGCCCGTCGGGACGGCGGAGACGAGCGCGGTGAACCACGAGGGCGTGCTCCCCACCTCCACGGCCAGGGAGCGGTAGACGGCCGCGGGCGGGGCGGCCAGCGCCGCCGTGAACACCAGGCGGACGGGCGCGGACGCGGTGAAGTCGACCTCCACCGGCCTCAGTCGGCGTGCCATGGACCGGACCTCCGGGGGACGCGGGCGGAAAGGGCACCTTAACCGACACGCTGTCGACAGCACAGGGTGCGGGCGCGGTCGAGGCGAACACCACGCCGGGTACCGGCGTCCGCGAGGGCCCGGAGACTCAGCGCTTCCGCAGCAGCCCGTCCACCGCCCGCCCGAACACCGCCCGCCCCGCCCGCGCCAGGACCGGGTCGAAGGCCCTCGGCACGCCCCGTACCGCCAGCTCCTCCGTCCACACCACCCGGCAGCCGCCGCCGGGCGCCTCCGCCACCTCGATCAGCGCCCAGCCCCGCACGACACGGCCGTGCTTCTCCAGGCGGCACGCGCCGGGACGGCCCGCCGCCGGGGGCTCCCAGCGCACGACCTCCATCGGGTCGTCGAACGACAGACGGCCGATCCCGGTCCGGGCGGTGAACCGGGTGCCCACGCCGTTCGGCCCCGGCGTCAGCACCCTCGTCCGGGTCAGCGGCACCAGCCGCCCGTGCGCCGGCCAGTCCGTGAGCCGCCGCCACACCTCCTCCGGCGCCGACGGCACGGTCCGCTCGACCCGGAAGGGGCTCACGTCCGCTCCTCGCCCGCCACCACGAGCCCCGGCACGTGCTCCGCGACCTCCGCCCGCGTCCCCCCGGACAGGCCCCCGTCCGTCACCCATGTGTCCACCTCGTCCAAGGAGGCGAACGAACTCAGTCCCACCGTCCCCCACTTGGTGTGGTCGGCGACCACCACCACCCGGCGCGCCGAACGCATCAGACAGGTGTTGGTCTCGGCCTCCGCCAGGTTCGGCGTCGACAGGCCGGCCTCCACCGAGACGCCGTGCACCCCGAGGAAGAGCAGGTCGAAGTGGAGCGAGCGGATCGCCCGGTCCGCCACCGGCCCCACCAGCGCGTCGGACGGCGTGCGCACCCCGCCCGTCAGGACGACCGTCGCCGCCCCGCGCCGCGCCTCGCCGGCCCGCACCGCCTCGTGGAACACGTCCGCGACCCGCACCGAGTTGGTCACCACCGTCAGGTCCGGCACGTCGAGCAGGTGCCGCGCCAGCGCGTAGGTCGTCGTCCCGCCCGACAGGGCGAGCGCCGTGCCCGGCGTCACCAGAGCCGCCGCCGCCCGCGCGATCTCGTCCTTGGCGCTCGGTTCGAGCACCGACTTGGCCTCGAAACCCGGCTCGTGGGTGCTCGCCTCGACCACCGGAACGGCCCCGCCGTGCACCTTCGACAGCACGCCCTGCCGGGCCAGCGCGTCCAGGTCGCGGCGGATCGTCATGTCCGAGACGCTCAGACGGCGGGTCAGTTCGTTGACCCGTACACCGCCGCGCCGCCGGACCTCGTCGAGGATCAGGGCGCGCCGCTGCTCCGCGAGGAGGTTCTGGTTGTCAGTCACCGCCGGGGCCGGTCCTTCCGCAGGGGACGAGGGATGGGGGGATGAGGGTGAAATTCGGTGAGGGACCGTGCGCGGCCGCACGGCCGTCCGCGATCCTGTCTCCGACGTCGCATCTTCCCACCTCATGAGGGAGCCGCCCCAGTGTCCCCTGCCACACCCGTCCCGGAGAGCGGGGACGCGGCGCTCGAACTCCTCGTCCACGGAGTCGGCGGAGCCACCCCCCAGGACATGCTCGACGACCCCAGGACCTTACGGATCACCGGCGACAGGACCGCCGCCGTGTACCGGCGGACCGAGGACGCCGACGCCGAGGACCACCCCGGGCGGTACGCCGGACGCCCGGTCCCGGAGGCGTACTGCTGGTCCAACCTCACCTCCGGCGACGGCACCCGCGCCCTGTGGCTGCTGCTCCTGCCGTTCATGGTCGCCAACCTCGCGCACTGGATGCGCCCGCCCGCCCGGGGCGGACACCGGCTCGCCCGGCTCTACGGGGTCCTCGTCCGGCTGGTCGCCCTCACCCTCACCGTCCTGCTCACCGCCGCCGCCTGCGAGGTCGCGCTCGACCTGACGGCCTGGCAGTGCGCCGCCGCCCCCGCCTGCGTCGACTCCGCCTCCTGGCTGGGCTTCCTCTCCGCCGAACGCGGCGGCTGGTGGTCCGTGCCCGGCCGCCGCCTCGCCGTCGCCGCCCTCGTGCCGACCGTCCTCGTCGGCCTGCTCTGGTACCTGTCCAACCGGACCTGGAGCGCGTACGAGGCCCAGCGCCCGCCCACCGGCTACGACAACCCGCCGGCGGCGCCGGGGGACACCGCCGTCGAGGCGGGGTCCCGCGCCGCCCTTGGCCGCCCCGGATTCTGGTACGGCCGCCGCATCGTCGCCCGGCTCAGGGCCGCGCACACCGCCGCCGGGTTCCTCACCGTCGCCGCCGCCCTCGTCACCGCCGCCGCCCGCCACGACACCGCCGCGCCCGGAGCCGGAGCCGTCCTCGGCCGGATCCTCCAGGCCGCCGTCGCCGCCCTCGCCGTCGTCGTCCTCTGGGTCGTCTGCCGGCGCGGGCGCAGCGAGAACCACCTCGACCTGCGGCTCGAACGCGCCCTGGTCTCCTGGCTGCCCGGCGCCTCCCTCGCCCTGCTCGCCGCCACCGTCCTGTACGCGGGTTGGTCCCGCCCCGGCTGGACCTCGTCCGGGACCCTCCCCGGCGACGCCGTCTTCAGCGCCCTCACCGTCGCCCAGGGCGCCCTCGTCGTCGCCCTCGGCGCGGTCGCCCTCCTCCTCCAGCGCCCCCGCCGGGACCCCCGCACCGCCCTGTACGGACTCGGCGGACCCGCCGTCGCCATGCTCGCCTGCGCCCTCGGCGGCGTCATGTCCGGCGGCGTCGCCCAGCGCGTCGCCGACTGGCTCGACGGACCGGCCACCCCCGGCATGGGCGACCCCGGACCCCGGATAAGCCCGCCCGTCCTGCTCAGCTGGCAGGCGTCCGTGATCCCCGTCCTGCTCCTGCTGCTCGCCGTGCCCGCCGCCCTGCTCGTCGCGCGGACCCTGCTCGCCGCCCGGCGCCTGCGCTCCGAGGTCGAGGCCGACTACGGCGCCGCCGGCGAGGGCGACCCGGTCCGTACGGGACGGATCGCGACCGTCCGGGCCCGGGCGGCGCTCACCGACTCCGCGCCCGTCCTCGTCGGCGTCGTCTCCGGCGCCACCCTGCTCCTCGGGGCCGCCTCCGTCGTCGGCGCCTGGGCCAGCGGAAACGTGCCGGGCCGGGCCTTCGACGGCGCCCACCCCGCCGTCGCCGCCCTGGCCTCCGCCACCCAGGCCCTCGGCTCCTGGATGATCGGCTTCGGCTTCCTGCTCTTCGTCACCTGGGGCCGCCGCGCCTACCGGGACCCCTCGGCCCGCCGCACCATCGGCATCCTCTGGGACGTCGGCACCTTCTGGCCCCGCGCCGCCCACCCCTTCGCCCCGCCCTGCTACGCCGAGCGCGCGGTCCCCGACCTCACCTGGCGGATGAGCTCCTGGACCCGGCGCACCGGCGGCCGGCTCGTCATCTCCGGGCACTCCCAGGGCAGCGTCCTGGCCGCCGCCGCCGTCTGGCAGCTCAAGCCGGCCACCCGCCGCCGGGTCGCCCTGCTCACCTACGGCTCGCCCCTGGAGCGGCTCTACGGACGCTGGTTCCCGGCCTACTTCGGCCCCGAGGCGCTGCGCTCCCTGAACCGCACGGTCCACTGCTGGAGCAACCTCCACCGAGCCACCGACCCGATCGGCGGACCCGTCCGGGTCGTCGCCGAGGACGGGCGGCCCGCCGTCGACGAACCGGTCCTGCTCGACCCGGTCGCCTACGGACGCACCCGTGACCACCCGCTGCCCGAGCCGATCCTGGGCCACTCCGACTACCAGGCCGACCCGGGGTTCTCCCACTGCCGCACCGGCCTCCTCGACCGCCTCCCGTCCGCCGTCCCCCGGCAGCGCGGGGCCGGGGAACCGGCAGACCCTTCGGAGCAAGGTGCCCGCGGCCCGGGGGAGGCCGATCAGGGCAGCTCGGGCAAGTCGTCCGGATAGAGCAGGGTCAGGTCGTCCGTGCTCGGCTCGTCGAGCGCGGCGACCCGCCCCGCGTGCCGCTCCACCATCGACTCGAAGGTCTGCCGCGCCGTGCGCCCGTTGCCGAAGGCCGGGCCCTTGGGCAGCTTCGCGAAGTAGGCGAGCAGCCCCTCGTCCGTGCCCGGGGCGAGCCGGTACTCGTGCTCGTCCGCCTGCTGCCCCACGATCCGCAGCAGCTCCTCCGGCTCGTAGTCGCCGAAGGTGATGGTCCGTGAGAAGCGCGAGGCCACCCCCGGGTTCACGGTGAGGAAGCGCTCCATCTCCGCCGTGTACCCGGCGACGATGACCACCACCGCGTCCCGGTGGTCCTCCATCAGCTTCACCAGCGTGTCGATCGCCTCGCGCCCGAAGTCACGGCCCGAGTCCTCCGGCGACAGCGCGTACGCCTCGTCGACGAACAGCACCCCGCCGCGCGCCCGGTCGAAGGCCTCCTGGGTGCGGATCGCCGTCGAGCCGATGTGCTCGCCGACCAGGTCCACCCGGGACACCTCCACCAGGTGCCCGCGCTCCAGGACCCCCAGCGAGGCGAGGATCTCGCCGTACAGCCGGGCCACCGTCGTCTTGCCCGTGCCCGGGTTCCCCGTGAAGACCAGGTGGCGGCGGACCGAGGCCGCCTTGAACCCGGCCTCCTGTCGCCTGCGCCCCACCTCGATCATGTTGGTGAGGGTCCGCACCTCGTGCTTGACGCTCTCCAGACCCACCAGGGCGTCCAGTTCGCCGAGCACGTCCTGCGAGGAGCGGGCCGCCGGGACGGGCTCCGGCTCGGGGGCCGCCGCCGGGAGACGTGAGGCCGGTACGGAGCCGAGCAGCCCGGCCGTCCGCGTGGCCGTCAGGACCCCGCCGCCGGCGGCCGGGGAGGGACCGGACGCGGAGGAGTCGGGCACGGAGGAGCGGACCGCGCTCTCGTCGCTGGTGCACTCCTCGGCGACCGCGCCCTCCTCCGGGAACTCGTAACCGCCGCGCGCGCACCGCTCCGTACGGCACTTGCGCAGGGTCGTCCGGCAGCCGTCCGTCACGTGGAAGCCGTATCCGCCGCTGCCCGTCACCCGGCAGCCGTGGAAGGAGCCGCGCCCCTCCGCCGACACGTAGAACCCGGCCTCGGCGGGCGAGGTGACCGTGCACCGCTCGATCGCGGGGTCGGCGCCCTTGGTGACGATGACCCCGGTCTGCACGGAGTCGATCGTGCAGCCGGCCAGGGTGCCGCCGCTGCCGTGGTCCCGGAACCAGGCGCCCGTGGACGCCTCCCGGATGCGGCAGTCGTCGAGCTGGGCCGTCGCCCCGTCGCTCACCGACACCGCCGTGTTCCGCACCTGGGACAGGTCGCTGTCGACCACGTCCACGCGCGAGCCCCGGTCGAGGACGAACAGCGCGTCCGGCACGTCGTGCACCCGGCAGGCGTCGAGGACGGCGGTCGCCCCGTCGCTCACCCACACCGCCGGGTAGTCGCCCGTGCTGTCGTGGATCTCGCACTGGTTGGCGTCCACCCGGGTTCCCGGGTCCCACACCGACAGGCCGTTGCGGCCGAAGCGGCGGACGGTCGACCGGGTGAGCGTCAGGACCGAGCGCGAGCGCAGGTCGACCGCGTTCTCCGGGACGTCGTGGATGTCGCAGTCGGAGAGGGTGAGGACGGCGTCGGTGTCGAGGGTGATGCCGTCCGCCGACGTGCGGTGCACCGAGGAGTCGGTGAGGTGGGCGGTGGCGCGGGACGCGATCTGGAGCCCGGCGCCCTTGATCTCGTACACCTCGCAGCCCACGCCCTCCAGGGCGCTGCCCTCGCCGGTGACGGCGATCCCGGCGCCGGAGGCGTGGTGCACCCGGCAGCGCTCCAGGCGCGGGTGCGCGCCGCCGCGCACCGAGACGCCCGCCTGCCCGGCGGACACCACCTCGCACTCCTCGAACACCCCGCCCGCGCCGTCCAGCACGGCGATGCCGATCCCGGCCGCGTTGTCGACGGTGCAGCGCCGGACCGTGGGCCGGGCGGCGCCCCGCACCTCGATCCCGGCGGCCGACCGGGTCAGGATCCGCAGGTCGAGCAGTTCGGGCGTGCCCTCCTCGACGAGCAGTGCGGGCGCCGCCACGTCCTGGCCCTCGACGTGCAGGTCCTGGAGGACGGCGGAGGCGCGCAGGGTCAGCGGGACGCCGTCCGGGGGAGCGATCCGGACCGGCCCCGCCCCGCCCTCGGGGCCGCGCAGGGTGACGGCCCGCCGCACCACCAGGTTCTCCCGGTAGGTCCCCGGGGCGACGGTGAGCACGTCCCCGTCGCCCGCGGCCTCCAGGGCGGCGGCGAGGGAGGGGTACTCACCCGTGCGGCGCCGCCACCGCGATGTGCCGGTGTGCGTCACCTGGACCGTGCCCTGTGCCATGGGTGTGTCCTGCCCCCGCCTCATGCCTCGCCGCTGATCCGATGCCCCACCGTAGCGCGCGCGGCGGTGTGGGGTTGACGGGTCGCGTACCCCCGTCCCCACCGGGAACGCACCGGGTGCCCGGGGTGCGTCACCGCCGGTCCGGGCCGGTCCGGAGCGGTCGGGACCGGTCGGACCCGGTCAGCTTCCGGTGCCGGTGCGGCCCCAGTCGGGACCGGCCGCGGCCCACGCGCGGTCGAGGCGCGCGTACCGCAGCAGGACGAGCCGGCGGACCGCGAGCCGGCGGACGGTCTCCACCAGGAGGCCGGTGAGGAGCGCGGCCGTGAGCCCGGCGGTGATCGCGTGCGCGCGGGCGGTCTCCGCACCCATCGGCGGCGCCACCGGGCGCCCGTCCCGGTCCGTCCACAGGGAGAAGGTGTCGCCGGGGGCCGAGTGCCGCCGGGCCGTCGCCACCGTCCCCGTGCGGGACGAGCCGTCCGGGGCGGTCCAGCGGGCCACCACGGAACGGCGGAGCCGCTCCTCCCCGCCGGACTCGGCGGTCCGGGGCCCGCTCGCGGGCGCGTCGGCGGGCCGCACCACCCGGGCCGTCGTCGGCGTCCGCAGCTCCTGCTGCGCGCGGACCGCGTGCCGGAGCGACTCGTGCGCGGAGGTGCCGGTGCGCAGGCCGACCAGGGGCACCGCGACGCAGAGGAGCACGACCGCGGTGAGGGCGATCCAGGCTTCGACGAGGTCCGTGGTCCGGCGCAGGGGATTGCGCCGCCAGCGCCGGACTCCCAGGGCTGCGCGCACGTCAGGACCCCCTCGTCGGTCGCCGCTCCTCCAACGAGTGTGCCCCGGGGGCCGGTTCCCCGCTCGTCGGGCCGGCGAAGTGTGACGCGCGCCGCCCGGCGGGTCAGTCGAGGATCTTGACGGCGTCGCCGACCCGGACCGTGCCGGGGTGCTCGGGGACGAGGTTCTGGCCGAAGATGACCCGGCCGTCGCGCTGACGGTGCCGGGCGAGGGTCCGCAGCGGCTCCTTGCCCCGCGCGCCGGTGAGCTGGTCGGTCGTGGTGACGACGCACCGCCCGGAGGCCCGGGCGATCCGGAAGGTGACCTCCCCGACGGCGATCCGGGTCCAGGCGTCCTCCGCCCAGGGCTCGGTCCCCCCGACGACCAGGTTCGGCCGGAACCGGTTCATCGGCAGGGGGCCCTCCTCGGCCCGGTCGCCCCGGGCGATGAGGGAGTTGAGGGCGTCGAGCGAGGCGGTGGTGGTGACGAGCAGCGGATAGGCGTCCGCGAAGCTCACCGTCTCGCCGGGCAGCGCGTACACGGGGTCCACCGGACGCCGGTGCTCCGGCGCGTCCATGTGGAAGAGCCGGAAGTCGCCCTCCAGGAACGCCGAGAGCCACGCGGCCGCGCCGTCTCCGGCCGGGACCGCCTCCACGGGCTTGTCGAACACGTCCACCGTGACGGTGACCGAGGGGTGCGGTACCTCGACCGCCAGCGGCGGGTGCCCGGGGGCGGACAGGACGATCCCGCCGCCGGGCAGCGGTTCGGCCGAGGCCAGCGCCGTCCGGGGGTGACGGCGCTGGGTGACGACCTTGTCCGCCGCGTCGACGACGATCCAGCGGCGGTCCCCGGCCAGCCCCCACGGCTGTACTTCGGCCTCCGGGAACGTCAGCGCGCGCATCGACTTCACCGGGTGGACGTGGATGGAGCGGAGCACGGGAGAGGACATGGAGTCATCCTGCCAGCCACTCCGGCCGGGGGGCCCGCCGATTTTACCGGGGCGGTCAGTAATTGCCGCCCTGGTAGGGCCGGTTGTACGGGTCGGCGTACGGGGCGGGGGCCGGGACCGGCGCGGGCCGGGGAGCCGCCGGACGCATCGCCTCGTAACCGGCGGCCGCCGGCCGGGGCTGCTGCGGGTACTGGCCGGCCGGGTAGCCGCGGGGGGCCGACGGCTGCTGCGGGATGTACGGCGCAGGGGCCTGCTGGAGGGGGACGGGGGCCATCTGCGGCGAGGGCTGCGGGTAGCCGTAGCCGCCGTTGTAGGCGGGGGCGGGCTGGGGGGTGGGCGCCGCCGGGAGGGCGGGCAGCGCCGAGGGGAGCGCCGGCAGGTAGGAGCCGCTTCCGGCGGTGGGGAAGCTGCTGCCGGTGTCGTAGGCGGCGGGCACTCGGATCGGGGCGATCTGAGGCGTGCCCCGCTCCGCGACCAGGGAGTCGTAGATCGGGGTGTCCGGGAAGGACGGCGCGGTGTGGTAACCGCCTCCATAGGTGGAGCGGGGGGAGGTCATGGCACATAAGTTAAGCCCACGATGTGCCGCTTGGGGAGCCCCCATCTTGGGGTTATCCGTTTTACGCTGTTTTTGTCGGCCTGACCTGCCGAAACGTTGTTAAAGGCTGCGTTAACGAGGGGAGATTTTCACCCGATGGACGCGCGGTCGACGAGGGACGGCGGTCGGGCCGCAAGAGTGGCCTCCGACCCGCTGGCCAGGGCGGACGGCTTCGATCTTGAGCGTCCGAAACTCAGGATTGTCGAGCTATTACCGACCGTAACTGCTGTCTGATCGATGTCCCATCCATAGCGCTCTCCGTGACGATCCGGTTACTGACGCAGGGAGTGGTCTCGGCCGGTTCTGGAAAAGCGCGGCACGGATAGTCCTGACTGGCGGGCGGGGCGGCTCAGGCGAGGTTGAATCGGATGGGCGTGTTACGGCGAGCCGGGCCATGCGCGCTACAGGGCTGAAAGATGGCTTTGCGGACTTCGGCGGCCGTCGGAGCGACGTCCTGACCGCCCGGTGACGTTGCCGCAGGGACACGTCGGGCTTCTGCTCCAAAGAGCGAATCGCAGTCAATGCGGGAACTTGCTCGTTCTCAACGCCCCGGGCCCGAGAGGCCGGTGACCGGTCGGGGACAGGCGCCTCGGCCGTCGTCCTGGACCTCGATACGGGCTGGTGCTCCAGCCGTAGGTCGTGAACTGGGCTGATCAGTGGCGCGGACAGGTGCTGGATCTCGTCGCCGGTCAAGGGGGACCAAGCCGTCAGGGGCAGGGCGGTCATGGTGTTCGGCGGCCGCGGTAATGGCGAGGAAGGCGTGGGCGAGCGTCGCGAGGGTGACCCACCGGTGCCATGAGATCCAGCGGCGGACCTGATGCTCGTCCAGGCCGGTCAAGCCCTCGCCCGCCTGGAAGGTCTCCTCCACCGTCCAGCGCCGTCCGGCCACCCGTACCAGGGCGGACAGTGGGACCGGCGAGGGCGAGAAGCAGCGGCTGGAGGGCGAGTTCGCCGGTTCGGCGGTTGCGGCGGACCAGCAGGCACGATGGAGACCTCGTCTCCCGCGACCCGGCGGGCGGGGGTTCCCGCGTCCAGGGCCTGGGCGGCCATCCGGGCGGCGAGCCGGGGCTCGGTGGCGAGGGTCGGACCGTCGGGGGCGCCGGCGCCCCGGCATCGTGCCGGGCCCTCGGTCCACGAGCGCGGGACGTACAGGGCACGGTCGATGGCGGCGTGCCCGCGGGCGGCGGAGTGCACGAGGCGGACGGCGACCCGGGCGTTCTCGATGCGGCCGGCCGTGCCGGTGCGCCGGCGCTGAACGCCAACGGTCGCGGTGCCCTTCTTCAGGTCGCCGGTCTCGTCGACCACGAGCACGGCGTCGGTGTCGTGCAGGTGCTCGACCACGTAGGCGCGTACGTCGTCACGGATCGTGTCGGCGTTCGCCGCATCCAGTACTTCGGTGGGACTGGCACCTACGCCGGTCGGTCCTACGAGGATCCAGCGGACACGGCTGCAGCCAGCCGCTTCATCTCGGCGGCGACAGCGTCCGGGGCGAGGGCCGACGGTGTCATGGGCGATGCGGTTGAGGCCTGGAGGTGAGCCGGCCTGCACGGAGCGCCGGGCGTTGCGCAGTATGTTCAGGTCGTTGATGTCCTTGTCGAAGGCGTTGCACTCGCCGACCCCGGATCGGTCGGTGCCCACGCTTTGTCGTGGCGCCTTCATAGGGGACGGGTCATGACCACGCTGCGGTAGGTCTTGCCGGGCCATTGGATCACGGCGCGGTGTACGAAACCCCAGCCGGTGTAGAGCTGTACGAGATGGCCGGCCGGCTGTGCCGTGTCCAGGCCGACGGAAGTGGCACCGGAGCGACGGGCCCACCGGAAACCCTCCTCACGCAGGAGTCGGGCCAGGCCCTGTCCTCGGTGACCAGGGTCTACGGCGAGCTGGTTCAGCCAGGCGCGTCCGGGTGTTCGGGCTTCCGCGGTGAGTTCCTGCAAGCCGATCTCGGGCGGTAGGGAGATCGTGCTGGTCGCCGTGATGCGTCCTTGGCGGAGCAGGACCCAGGACGCCCCGGCTGCCGCCCTTCGCGCTGTCGTCGCGGGGTCCTGGTCGACTGCGGTGAAGTTCAGCCCCAGCGCTGCCAGTTCGCCATAGGCATGGTGAAGGAGTTCTGTGACCTCGACAGCGTCCGCGGGTGCGAAGGGGCGGATCTTCACGGTGTTGTCCACGTCGGCAGTTCACTTCCGTGAGAAGGGCGCGGGCTGCGGCATCGGGGCACGGTCCGGGTTGTCGGGGGCGTGCTGTCGCACCCTGCCCGACCATCCGGAGACCCCTACCGGTCCGGTCGAAGGGAGCATGGGAAGAGTCGCCCGGATGATCAGGCCAGGTCCAGAAGCTGCTCGTAGAAGCCCCCGAAGCCCTTGCTCCGATCGACGAAGTGGAGCTCGAGGATCCAGTGGCAGGGCCGGCCGGCCCGGTCGGTGCGGCGCAGCGGTGTGTGGTTGTCCGGGGCGATGTAGGACTCGGCCTTGGCGCCTTCGTTGGTCTCGTGCGGGAACTCCCCGACGAGGTGACCGGCGTGCCAGATGCCGATCTCCCAGCCGGATGCGGCGGCCAGGCGCTCGACCTCGGCGTAGAGCCGGGCACCGGTGATCTCCCGGTCCGCGCGGGAGGAGGCGCGGCCCGCGTCGAAGACGCGCGGGAGATCGGCGAGGAGCCGGTGCTTGTCCGGGTCGTCCCCGAAGACGTAGGTGCGGCCGAAGTCGGCCTCGTACTCCTCGAAGATCGGGCCGAAGTCGGCGAAGGCGACGTCGTCCTCGCCGATCGTGCGGTATGGAAATCCCCTTCTTGGCTCGCTTGTGCGGCCTTCTTTGCTTTCCAGGGTCGCATACGTGATCTTCCGGTGACGGCTGAGGTCACGTGCGTGGCATGCGGGCCGACCCGCGATCGCCGAACCGCCGGGCCGCTGAACCTCCGGGCCCACACGCCTCAAGGACGTTCCCGAGAAAGCCCGTTGAGGTGCGACGGTGGCGTCGTACGGCATGGGGCAGGGCGTTGGCGTCCTTCGCGCAGGAGAGGGGCGCGGGTCTGCGCGCCGTTCCGGAGGACGGCGTGTCGGCCTCCGTGCGGAACCCCTTCGTCGGGATCGTTACCGCCGTACGGGTCGACGACGTGGCCGCGCAGGTGGAGGTCCGGTCCGGTCCGGCCCGCACCGGCCGGTGTCGTCCGTGACCCGCGAGGCCGTCGAGGAACCGGCGCTCGGCGTCGGGGTCACGGTGACCGCCCGGGTGAAGCCGACCAACGTCCACGTCGACCATCCCTGACGCTGGTGGAGCGGGAGGAGTCCGCTCATGTCCCCGGCAACATGACAGGCGCCGGGGCGCCGTCGGTCCAGTCGGGTCCGAGCGCGGCCAGGGCGTCGGCGCGGGCGGCTCCGCGCAGGAACGCCGCGCGGTGTCCGCCGACGATCCTGCAGCCGTCCTCGTTCCATGCGACGGGAACGAGACGGGTGTGGCCGGGGGTCGACTTCACTCGTCCGTGCACGGGCATCGGGACGAGCGGGCCGAGCCGGCGTCCGGACAGGCCCGCGACGAGCGGGCCGAGGAGGGTGCGGGCGGCCACCAGGGCCGCGTACGGGTTGCCCGGGAGCCCGACGACCCATCGTGCCGGGGAGAGTTCGGCCAGCAGCATGGGGTGGCCCGGGCGGCAGGCGACGGTGTCGACCACCATGCGGGCGCCGTCATCGGCGAGCAGCCGGCGCAGCCGGTCGGTGGGCCCCACCGAGGTCGAGCCGGTGACCACGATGACGTCGGCGGGGGAGGAGCTCCGGATCTCCTGTGCCAGTTGCCCGGGGCGGTCTCTCACGTACGTCGGCGAGGCCGTCTCCGCCCCGAGTTCGGTGATCAGGGCGGGCAGGAGCGGGCCGAGCGCGTCGCGGACCCGGCCGGCGGCGGGAACGCCGGTGTGGTCCAGCTCGTCGCCCGTCACCAGGACGGTGACGCGGGGACCGGGCCGTACGGGCAGGGTGTCGTGGCCGCCGGTGGCGGCCAGCCCGAGCAGGGCCGGTCCGACCCGCGTGCCGGCGGGGGCCAGCCGGGCACCCGCCTCGGCGTCCTCGCCCGTACGCCGGACGTGACGGCCGTCGGCGAGGGCGGGGCCCGACACGCGGCCGGCCGTGACCGAGGCCGCCTCCAGCGGCAGTACGGCGGACGCGCCGGGCGGGACGTGGGCGCCGGTGGAGATCTCGACGCAGTGGCCCGGTCCGAGCAGGCCCGGCCACGGGGTGCCCGCCCGAGCGCTTCCCCGCAGGACCCAAGGGCCTCGGCCGGCCACGGCGAATCCGTCCATGGCCGCCGTGTCGAAGGCGGGCAGCGGGCCGAGGGCGAGCAGGTCCTCCGCGAGCGTGTGCCCGGCGGCTGCGGCCAGGGGAACCCGGCGGGCGGGGACGGGGTCGGCGGCTGCGTGGGCCCGTCGGCGGGCCTCGTCCCAGGACACCGCCCCGCCGGACGGCCGCGTATCGGAGCGCGGTGGTGCGGGCTCGGTCAGGGCGATCACGTGAGGCATGGACGCCATGGTCGGAGGGCGGCGTTTCCGGGACCGGGCGGTGATGTTTCCCGGGCGCGCCGATCGGCTCATCGGTGCGCCGGCTCTGCTGTGAGCCCTTTACGTGCGCGGGGCCGCGCGTCCGTGGAGGCGCGGCCGCACCCGCGACGCGTGTCCGTCAGGCGGAGGCGAGGGAGAACTCGGTCGACTTGATCAGCGCGACGACCGGGGTGCCGGCGGTGAGGGCGAGGTCCTCGACGGCGTCCTTGGTGATGGCGGCGGTCAGCTCGCCGCCTTCGACCGTGAGCTTCACCGACGCCATGGCCCCGCCGGTCGCCACGTCGGTGACGGTGCCCGCGAGCTGGTTGCGGATGGAGACGCCCTCGACGGGGCCGGTCGCGAGGGCGACCTCGGTGGACTTCACCAGCGCCCTGACGGCCGAACCCTCGGCCAGGCCCAGGTCCTTCACCGCGTCGGTGGTGATCGCGGCGGTGATGTCCTGGCCACCGTCCAGGCGCACCTTCACCGAGGCCATGGCCTCGCCCGCGGTGACGGCGGTGACGGTGCCGGGAAGCTGGTTGCGGATGGACAGAGTCATGGGGAGCACGCCTCTCAATTCCGGGAACGGGAAGTCGTCACTTCTGCGATCTACGACACCACCGACACTACCGGACAGGAAAGTACTTCTTCGGCTTGCACCGCATTCACCGACCAGGGAGCCCTGATCACCTGGCGAATTCCATGAAGCGCCTTCCGCTCACCTTTTCCAGGCCCGCTGACCTGCTGCTTCGCCCCTTTTCCTGACACTTCGAGCTTCCGGGAATGATTTCCAGCAACCGCAGACGGGGGGAAATTCAAGGCGTAGGCCCGCGGATGCGTGACGGAATTCCTCTTCCGTGCTTCATGTGCGAGAAGAGAAGGTACCTGCCCTGCTCGGTCGGCGCCCTCCGGCGCGGCGTGCGGAGGAAGGCGTCACCGGCGTCCGGCGCGAGCGGAGGCCCCGCGCCGGGTCACTTGTCCTCCTGGTAGGAGTGGCGCTGCTCGCTCCAGGGGGCGGCGAGGTTGTGGTAGCCGCGCACCGCACACCTCGCACTCGCATCGAAGGAGAACATGCATGCAAGGGTCTGTCCCCCTTCCACCTCGCACATTCGCCACGAAAGGGGGTCTTTCCCTCTTGTGTGACCCGCTGTACTCAGGGGCGCGCCGTGGGTTCATCCCCTTCCTCCCGTCGCACGGGCGGAGCGGTTCACGAGGGCCCGTCCGGCCGCTCCCGTGCCCGGGCGGGCCTTTGCGGCGGCCGGCCCGGCGATCGTCCGCCACCGAACGTCCAATCCGCAGTTGCCCGCCGACCCGACAGATCTGCCAAGCATCTGTGGGGCCTATTGAGCCTTTCGTATCGCAGATGCAGGATAAGGGGGAACCGGCGTCGAGGCGGAGGCGGCGGGACAGGCCGCCCACCGGCGCGTCCCTCGTCCGCTCGCGCCGTTCCTGCTCACGAGGCGAGGTAAGGCAGATGACGACACGTACGCACGGCGGCGGCGCCGGAGACGTCGACCACGGCGCGACCGGCTCCGAGGACCCCTCCCGCCGTCGGCCCGACGACCGCATCGCCCGGTTCGTCGCCCGCGCCCTGGGGGAGGCCCGGACCGTCCTCAACGTCGGCGCGGGCACCGGATCGTACGAGAACGTCGCCGCCGCGGTGACCGCCGTCGAACCGTCCGCCTCGATGCGCGCCCGGCGCCCCACGGGGTTCACCCACGCGGTCGACGCCGTCGCCGAGGACCTGCCGTTCGCCGACGACGCGTTCGACGCCGCCATGACCCTCTTCAGCGTGCACCAGTGGAGCGACGTGACCGCCGGCCTGCGGGAGATGCGCCGGGTGACCCGCGGCCCGGTCGCGGTCCTCACCTGCGACCCGGTCATGGTGAGGGACTTCTGGCTGTACCGCTACTCCCCGGAGGTCCTCGACACGGAGGCCCGCCGATACCCTCCGGTCGACGAGATCGTGGCGGCCCTCGGCGGAACCGGCACCGTCGATGCCGTCCCGATCCCGCTCGACTGCACCGACGGCTTCAACGAGGCCTACTACGGACGCCCCGAGATGCTCCTCGACCCCGCCGCCCGCCAGCCCTGCTCGGCCTGGAGCTTCGTCGACGACGACGCCCGCGAACGCTTCGACCGCACCCTGCGCCACGACCTGGACTCCGGAGCCTGGGACGGGCGCTTCGGCCACCTGCGCACACAACCGACCTACCGGGGCTCACTCGTCCTCGTACGCGCCGTGCCCCGGCGGTGAGGCCCGGCCACTCCTATCCGAAGGTGAAGGCGTAGGCCTGGAGTCCGGGTGTGAGGCGCAGTTCGAGGCGGGCGGTGCGCGGTTCCTCGTCGTCGGTCAGGCGGTGGAGGGTGGGGGCTCCGGTGACGTCGATCGTCCGGGTGGGCCTGCCGTCCACGAGGACGGTGACCCTGCCGGTGCCGGCGAGGACGAGGTTGGCGTTCTTGGCGCGATAGGTGAAGGCGAGCCGGGCGTCGGGGCCGGCGGTGAAGTGCTCGTAGCCGGCGGTCCACGTGCCGTCGAGGGAGAGCTTGCCGAGGGGGAGCGGGTCCTCGGGGAAGCGGTAGGCGGCGGGCTTGTCGTCCACCAGGGGGGTGCCGACGTAGCCGCGGATGCGCAGGCTGCTCAGATAGGTCTCGGGGGTGCGGTCGGCGGTCAGGTCGTCCATGGCGCGGCCGGTGGGCGCGGGGAGGGCGACGGTGGGGTTCGCCTGCCGCAGCAGGTCGCGGATCAGCTGCTCGGTCCGGTCGTACTGGCCTTCGCCGAACTTGAGGTGGCGGACGGTGCCGTCGGCGTCGATGAGGTACTTGGCGGGCCAGAAGCGGTTGCGGTAGTTGTTCCAGGTGGCCAGGTCGTTGTCGAGGGCGACGGGCCAGGTCACGCCGAGCCTCTTGGCACCGGAGACGACGTTGTCGCGCTTCTTCTCGAAGGCGAACTCGGGCGAGTGGACGCCGATGATCCGCAGTCCGGCGTCCCGGTAGGCGCGGTCCCAGTCCTTCAGGTGGGGTACGGCCCGCTGGCAGTTGATGCAGGAATAGGTCCAGAAGTCGACCAGGACCACCTTGCCGCGCAGGCTCTTGAGGTCGACCGGCCGGTTGCCCGGGGTGTTGAGCCAGGAGTCGATGCCCTCGATCGGCGGGGCCTGTCCGCACGAGCGCAGCTCTTCGGCGCCGTCCTCGCAGCGGGAGAGGTCCTTGTTGGAGTCGTCGTAGAGCCCGGAGAGCTGCTGTCGCGCGGTGTCGCTGTCCTCGATCTTCTTCTGCACCCCGGAGGTGTAGTCGGGCAGGGCGCGCTGGACGGCGGCGGTGACGTCGAAGGCGAGCCCCAGCGCGAGGGCGATCATCAGGGAGCCGGCGACGATCCGGAGCCCCCGGGCGCGCTTGCGGAACGCGGCGACCCGTTCGGCCACCCGGCGTCCGGCCAGGGCGAACACCAGCAGCGGTACGGCGGTGCCCAGGGCGAAGGACAGGGTCAGGACCACGATGTCCGCGCTGATCTCGCCCCGCGCGCCGGCCACGGTGATCGCGGCCAGGACGGGACCGGCGCAGGGCACGTACAGCAGGCCGAGGCCCAGGCCCAGGGCGAAGGCGCTGCCCTCCTTGTTCACCTGGCGCTGCGGGATGCGGGCGAAGGGCTTCTCCAGCACGCGCTCGACGGGCGGGAAGATCAGACCGAGTCCGATGAGGACGAGCAGGCCCAGGCCGATGTAGCGCAGGATGTCCTGCGGCAGGCCGAGGGCCGAGATGATCGTCACCCCGAGCAGGGTGAAGAAGGCGAAGCTGACCACGAGACCGGCCACCACTGCGTACGGACGGCGGTTGCGCGGCGCCCGTGCCCGGGGCGCGGCGGGAGCGGTCATCACCCCGCCCCCGGACGGCTCCGTGCCCGGGACTCCTGTTTCCGCCGCGGCCGCCGGGGAGGCCCCTGCCGTCGCCCGGCCTTCGTGCTCGCCGCCGGTGCCGCCTGCCAGGAACACCACGGGAAGGACCGGCAGGATGCAGGGTGAGACCGCCGTGATCAGCCCTCCCAGCAACCCGATCAAAGCCAGTGTGAGCATGCTGATCGCCTTCCGTCCGGAGAGCGGCTGTTCCACGCCTCCCGCAGCGGCTATTCGTCGCGCGGGAACGTCCGGATTGGCGAAAGCGAGCCTCGGAAAGCGCGGAGATTCGCTTCTGTGGGTCCTCTGGCCGATTTGCCTGGCACGGACGAAAGCCCTGCCCGCAGTAAGGGCTGCTGTTCGAAAGATTTCCGTACGCGGCCGGTGTCGGGCCGCCGCGCGTACGCCACGCACGAGGAGGACACCGTGAGCGGGAGCCCCGCGCCGAACGTCCGGGAGTGGCTGCGGGAACTGGAGGTCTTCGCGGGCCCACTGCCCTCCTTCGACCCCGCCGGGGCACCGGAGGAACCGGAGGAGCCGTTCCTCGTGTGGCTGGGCGAAGCGGTCGCGGCCGGGCTGCCCGACCCCCACGCGATGACGCTCTCGACCGTGGACGAACACGGCGATCCGTGGGCGCGGGTGCTGATCCTCAAGAACGTCGACGAACACGGCTGGCAGTTCGCGGCCCACGCGGACAGCCCGAAGGGCCGGCACCTGTCCGCACGGCCCACCGCGGCACTCGCCTTCTACTGGCCCGCTCTCGGACGCCAGGCCCGGCTCCGGGGCCCCGTCGGCGCCGAGTCGCCCGAAGGCGCGGCGGCCGACTTCCTCGCCCGCTCGGCGACGGCCCGCGCGGAGGCGTTGCCGGGCCGCCAAAGCCGGCGCCTGGACAGCCCCGCCCAGCGGGACGCGGCGATCGAGGCGTCCTTGGGCCTGGTCGAACAGAACCCGTCGCTCGTCGAGGCGGGACGTGCGGCGGCTCCGCACCGAGCCGACCGCCTGACAGATGCACCGTTCCGACCAGCCCTGCCGGTCGTTGTTCACGTATTCCGTTGGCTGACGCGCAGTGGGCGCGGATCGAGCCGCTACTCCCGGATCTGACGCCACGGCGGGGTGGCCGGTGGCGGAACCACCGGGAGGTGATCGATGCGCTCGCCCGGAAGTTCCAGACCGGATCGCAGTGGGTCCACCTCCCCGAGAAGTACGGCAACCGGCGCGGCGTCCATCGTGCGCGTACACCAGCACGCGGCTGGAGCCCGCGAAAGGGGGCCCCGGCCGGCGGACCGGCAGACCGGCAGACCACGCCATCGGCAGATCCCGCGGTGGACTGGCCACAGAGATCCACCTGGCCTCCGATGCCCACTGCCGGCCACTGGCCTCCGATGCCCACTGCCGGCCACTGGCCTCCGTGCTCACCGCAGGACAGGCCGGTGACGCGCCCGTCTTCCTCTGGCCCGCGACATGCCCGTGGCTGCGACCATCGACCTGGTCGACCAGCGGGTCGCGTTCTTCGGCGTCTCCTCAAGCGGCTTGACGATGACGCGTTCGACACCAGCGTCGGTGATCTTCCGTGGGGCATCCGGCCCCGGGCCGTCACCCAAGCCGTCCAGGCCCCGCTCGACGAAGTGCCTCCGCCAGGTGCGGACCGTGTCCGAAGCGATCCGCAGCCGGCGGGACACCTCCAAGATCGAGCCCCCTCGGCGCACTTCAGTGCAATCCGCGACCGCAGGGCCAGAGCCCGAGCCGTCGCGCGACGACGTGACCGGCCCTCCGTTAAAGCCCGCTGGGCATCGGTCACCGACAACGGCGGAATCTTCGGACCCGGACGGCTCGTGCCCGGCCAACGGCGAACCTCCGACGCGGATCACCAGTGCTCCAGCCTCGGTTTGCGTACCGCCTTACGTATTTCCACGGACGTGGCCGGGTCCGCCGGCCGGACAGAATTCAGGCCGCCACCCGAACCGCTCCAGACCGGAGGACCCGTGAAGCTCCGCCAGATGATGGTCGCCGCCACCCTCGGCGCGACCGTGCTCACCGCCGTACCGGCGGTGACCGCCTCGTACACCGCCTACGCCTGCGAGGACAACCAGACCAGCTGCGATCACGAAGAGGAGGAGAACCCCTGGCCGGACGACAACCCGGGCGGTTTTCCCGGCGGTGACCCCGGTGACGGAGGCTGGGGCGGCGGAGGGGACGGCGGCGACACCGGCGGCTCCTGGGGCGACATCGACATGTTCAACGGCGTCATCGGCCAGCCGGTGGACGGCACGCTGCCCAGGGTCGTCGTCGACGGCACCGCCACCCGACCGCCCACCCCGATGGACCCGGCGATGCCGCCCATGTCGTGGGGCTGGGGCAGCGGCGCGCCGGCCACCGGCGCGGGCCCGATCCAGGCCGGTGCCAAGACCGAGGTGCCGACCGACTGTCACCGCAACGCCAACTCCATGCCCATACGGGTCAACAGGACCGTCAAGTACCAGGTTTCCTACCAGGTCAGCGCCAACATCTCGGCCAACGCGGCCACGGTGCTGTCCTCCTCGCTCGGTGCGCAGCTCAACACCCAGATCGAGCAGTCGTACTCCGTCGACGTCACCCTCGAACCGGGTCAGTCCTGGGCCCTGTTCGTCGAGTACCAGACCTTCACGTACTCCGTCACCTCCACGAACTGGCTGGGTTACACCACCACCGAGTACGTGGACGTGGTGCGGCCCACCGGGAAGGTCACCAGCCGGTGGTGCTGATGGCCCCACGCCCGTCGGGCGGTGCGGTACGACGGATCGCTCCCGTCGTACCGCCGCTGGACGCGGAGGCGATCCCCCGGCGGAGCGGGACGAGGCGACCGCCGCGCTGGCCGAACTCTCCGACGCCGTCGGGCGGCACCTGGGCAACCCGGACCTCTTCCACCGGGCCCGGTTCCGCACGGCCGTGCACACCCGCCACCTGGCCCGCACCCCCGACGGGCCGGTGACC
Source organism: Streptomyces sp. NPDC055632 (assembly GCF_053618675.1). Taxonomy (NCBI): domain Bacteria; kingdom Bacillati; phylum Actinomycetota; class Actinomycetes; order Kitasatosporales; family Streptomycetaceae; genus Streptomyces; species Streptomyces sp. NPDC055632. The sequence goes on from NZ_JBSHHY010000048.1 coordinate 31,114, forward strand.
GCCCGGATCGCCGCCGTCGCCGAACGGCGGGCCGAGGCCGGGCTGCTGGCCGCCGCCTCCACCCGCGCGGAGATCGCGGAACGGCCCGACCGCAGACCCTGCTTCACCCCGGGTGCCCTGAGCGAGCTGCACACGCTGATGGTCACCGGCGACCCCAGCATCCCCGGCCCCGGCGGCCTGCGCCGGTCCACGGCCAGGATCACCTGGGCCGACGGCCAGGTCTTCGCCGTCGAGGTGGCACCCGGCAGGGAACTCCGAGGCCACGTAGAACGCTGGTACCGCTGGGCCGTACGCACCACCGCTCCCGCCCTGGACGCGGCCGCCCTCTCCACGGTCCGGCTGCTGACCGTCCACCCCTTCGCCGACGGCAACGGCCGGACAGCGCGCCTCCTCGCCCAGTGCGACCTGCTGGCGGCCCGGCTGCTGCCCGGCCTGCTGCTGGACCTGGACGGCTGGGTCCACGCCCACCGCCGCCCTCACGACGAGGCCCTCGTCGCCGCCGCCGAAGGCCGATGGACGGAGTGGGGCTCCCTTTTCGCCCGTGCCGTCACCGAGACCGCCCGGCACCGCACCACCACCGTCACCCGCTACAACACCCTCCTCACCGAGGCCGCCGGACACCTCACCGACGACCCGGCTGCCGCGGCCGTCCTCACCCACCTGCGCTCCTCGCCCGCCGTCTCCGCCGGCTGGCTGCGCGACCGCATCCCCCACCCCCCGGAACCGGTCCTCGCCCGGCTGACGGCGAAAGGCGTCCTCAGTCCCCACCCCCGGCTCCCCGGCGCCCTGGTGCACCCCCCTTCCCTGGCGGTCCTCGACGAACCCTGGACCCCGGAGTCCTAGCTCGATCCTGACGGGGAAGGAGTGCTCCTTCGGTCGGCGGGAGACCGCTGGGCCGCTCGATGTCGATGTCGATTGCGGTCAGGACGTGCTGGACGTGGACCTTGCTCCGTCCTCGGTAGCGGCAGCGGCGCATACCGTGGCCGTGGGCGAACTCGTCGACCGTGCCTTCCGCTCCGGGGTGGACCGGGTAGCGGGTCTTCCACCCGGGAGTCTGTTGCGCGGCGCGAACACGGAGTCGCAGGTCGCGAAGTTCTCACGGGGGAAAGCCAACAGTTGGTGCCTCCTTCATGGCGGTGGTCGGACGCGGGAGCAGGCCTCATTGGGCCCGGGTGCGCATGCGTCGGGGAAAACGAGCAAGCCTGTACGTACCCATCGCACCACCTGGCAGGTCGGGGACGCCCCGGACCTCCCGCGGTCGCGTCGGCCCGCGCGGCCGGGTTGCTACGGTCTCGTCCGGCATCCCCCGGAAGGAAAGAGGATCACGTGGCGGTCCGTATCGAACTGGACGCGGTCGACAAGACCCTGGTCCGAAGGCTCCAGCAGGACGGGCGCGCCTCGTACACCGAACTGGGCCGGGAGGTGGGGCTGTCCGCTCCGGCCGTGCGCGCCCGGGTGCAGCGCCTGACCGACCGCGGCCTGTTGGAGTTCGCGGCGGTCACCGACCCGATGAAGCTGGGGCTGCCCGTGATGGCGCTACTCGCCATCAACGTCGACGGCAGGCTCCCGGAGGTCATCGACGAGCTGGAGCGCGTCGACAGCGTGGTCTACCTGGTGTCCACGGCCGGCTCCCGCGACCTGTTCGCGGAGGTCGTGTGCCGCACCATGGAGGAACTGTCCGCGATCATCAACGACCGCGTTCGCACCGTTCCCGGGGTGAGCGCCGTGGAGTCCTTCCCGTACTTCGGCATCCACGCGCACCGCTTCACCTGGGGCATACCCGACTGAACGAACTCCCCTGCTCGTCAAGAACGTTGGATTCGGTACTCGTACAGGCGCCCCGCTTCGGAAACCGAAGTTCGAGGCCTCCGTCCGCGTCTGTATGGTTGCTCTGTCCACGCTCTGCGCAGAGGGAGAACAACGCTCATGTCCGCAGTGCCCGAACCGGCTGCCGGCGAGCACCCTCCCGGGCGGGAGGCCGAACTCACCACGCTGGCGGGGGCCGTGACGGCACTGCGGCACGGTCGGGGCTCGGTCGTGGAGATCTGTGGAGAGCCGGGCATCGGGAAGACCCGCCTGACCGGGGCACTCGCAGCGCTGGCCGCGCGGCAGGGCGTCCCGGTGGCCCGCGCCCACGCCGTGCGCGGCGACACCACCCCGTGGCGGGTGTTCCGTGACGCCTGGGCCGCGGGGGCGGCCGCCGGCGACAGGGACGCACGGCGGTTCGACGTGGTTCGCGACGGGCCCGCCGAGTGGATGGCGGGGCACGTGGTGGTCCTGGACGACGTTCACTGGTGCGACCCGGACTCGGCCGCGCTGCTCGTGCGGCTGGTGCGGTCCGCGGTGCCCGGTCCGTTCCTGCTCGCCCTCTCCCACCGCCCTGGGCGGACGGCGCCCGAGCTGAGGGGGGCGCTGGAGGACGGGGCACGGGCCGGCACGGTGACGCGCGTCGAACCGGGGCCGCTCGACCCCGGCGCCGTGGCCGCGCTGCTCGCGGATTGGCCCGGCCACGGAGAAACGGACCCACGCGCCCGTACCGGACTCCTCCGGATCGCGGCCGACTTGTGTGCCGTGGCCGAGGGCAACCCCCGTTACGTACGCCTGCTCGCGGCCGCGGGCTGGCGTCCCGAGCACGGAACCGACCGGCCGGGCACAGACGTCGCCGGACTGCTGCGCGAGGCGAAACCGCTGATCGCGGAACTCGACGCGCTGTCCGTGTCGGCGGCGCTCACCGCGTCGGCGGCGGCCGTGGCCGGCAGCCCGTTCCGGCCCGAGGACGTCGCCCGGATCAGCGGACTGGGCATGGACCGCACTCTCGACGCGTTCACCGAACTGGAGTGGGCGGGCCTGGTGCGCGCGGCCGACGGAAGGGGCGGCCTGGCCTTCCGCAACCCCGTCGTGGGCCACGTCGCGTACGAGGTGGCAGGGGTGTCCTTCCGGCTGCGTGCCCACCGCCGTGCCCTGGACCTCGTCGCCGACCGGAGCGGCCGGGTCCGCGAACGGGCCCGGCACGCCGAGCGGCTGCTCGGCGCCGACGCGGCACTCGCCGCGCGCACCCTCGTCCGGGCCGCCGCCGAGATCACCGCGCGGGATCCCGCGACCGCGACCCACTGGCTCCGCCTCGCCCTGGAGGCCCTGCCCGACGGGGAGGCCGACGCCGCCGACCGTACGGAAGCGGAACTCGCCCTCTGTCATGCCCTGATCGCCTCGGGACGCATGGACGAGGCCCGCACCCGCGCGCACGAGCTGCTGGGGCGCCGCCCCACCCCTCTCGACGAGCGGCACCTGCTGCGGGCCCACGCCGTCTGCGCCGACGCCGAACGCCAGCTCGGCCGCTACGCGGAGGCGACCGCCATCGTGGGCGCGGCCCTCGCCCTGCTGCCCAGGCCCCTGCCCGACCCGCTGCCGCCCGAAGTCGCAGAACTGATCATCGAGTACGGACTGGTGCACGTCCTGCACGGCTCGCACGAGCAGGCCCGCGACCTGCTGGCGGAAGCCGTACGGATCCCGGGCGCGACCGGCGACGCGGGTGCGACGGACCGCACCGTGCTGGGGGTTCTCAACGCCCTCTGCGCCGCTCACGCCGGAGACCTCCGGGAGGCCTCCGGAGAGGTCGCCCGCTGCGTCCGGCTCGTTGACGCCCTGCCGGACCCCCTCGCCGGCCGCACCCCGGAGACCCTCGCCCTGCTGGGCAGCGCCGAACTCTACCTGGAGCGGTTCACCGACGCCGTCCGCCATCTCAGCCGGGGGCTGGCCACCCGTGACACCGGCCTCCAGCGGCCCATCCAGCTCCACCGGCTGCTCGGACTGGCCATCGCCGAGCACTGGACCGGCCACCTGGACGCCTCCCGGCAGCACGCCCTTCAAGCCGAGGCTCTGGCCCGCTCCCTCGGCGTGCGGCCTGCCGTGACCCTCGCACAGGCGATACGCGCCACGGGGCACGTCTGGTCCAACGGCCGGGCGTCCGCCGCCGAGGCGGTCGCCCTCGTCGAGGGGATCACCGACGCGGCCCCGCCCGGCCACAGCTGGTGGACCGCTTCGGCGACGGGCCTCCTCGCCCATGCCCGGCTGCTCGCCGGTGACGCCGACGGGTGCCGACGCGTGCTGCTGGACACCATCGGCAGCCACCGGTTGCCGCAGGTCCGGCCCTTCTCCCGTCCCTCGCTGCTCTCCCTGCTGGTCACGGCCACGCTGGAGGCCGGCGACAGGGCGGAGGCGCACCGCCTGGCCCGTACCGCCGAGGTCGAGGCGGAGCGGCTGGGGCTGGCGGTCCAGGGGGCGTACGCACGCCGTTCCCGTGCCCAGCTGCACATGGCCGACGGCGCGCACGACATCGCCGCCGGACTGTTCGAACCCGCGGCGGAGACCTTCCGGTCGGCCGGCATGCTCCTGGAGTACGCCTGGACCCTCACGCTCGGTGCCCGCGCCTTCCACGAGGCCCACGGCCCGGACACCGCCCTCCGCCATCTCGACATCGCCGACGCCGTCGCCCGCACCCGTACCGCGCGGCTCGTCCGGGAACGCGTGGCCCACCTCCGTACCGAACTCTCCGCCGACGGCCGCGCCGCGGACCCGCGCGATCTGCTCAGCGACCGCGAACGCGAGATCGCCGGCCTGGCGGCGGAGGGGCTGCGCAGCCGTGAGATCGCCGAACGGCTCTTCCTCAGCCCGCGCACCGTGGAGACCCACATCTCCCGCGTCTACCGCAAACTCGGCGTCTCCTCCCGGATCGCCCTCTCCGGCGCCCTGCGCCGCGACGCGTAGCCGGTCCCGATCCGAAGCCGTCGGGACCGGAATTCCCGCGCGGCCTCCCACGTACAGGTTCGACCGCCGCGAAGGGCGGTGGTCGAACTCCCGCCCGGACGCAGGAATCTCCCCCCATGCTGCGGAAGGCGGCGGCGCGAAGAATCGAACGTGTTCGCGGGAAGGGAGCGGCCGGAGACGGCCCTTCCGTCCTTCCCCGGCTCTTCCACACGCTCGATCTTGGAGTTCTCGTGACCCTGAGCCTTTTCCGGCCTCACGCCGACGCGTGGTGAGAGACGAGGGGAGAAGCCCTCGTCCCTCCCGTAGGACTCGACGCGCCGCACCCCGCTGAACGTCCTCTCCTCCCTCGTCCCGTCCGAGAGGCGGAGGAAGACCGGGGCCGGTCCGATCCACGGGTAGGCGACGGTGGCGGCGCCGACGAGGAGCGCGGTGAGAAGACGGCGCCCGACGCGGAGCCCCTTGCGCATCGTCGGTGACACGGCCGGTACGGTGACCGCCACGGAAGTCCGCCTCGGGGGTGCGACCGGAACCTGCTTCCGGTGTGCGGGGCGGACCACCACCCGGAACACGTCGGCCGGGTCCGCCGCCCGGAGCGGGCTCGTCGGGTCCGCCGTCCGGAGGAAGTCCGCCGCGTCCCGGTCGAGCCGGGACAGCAGCTCCGGAGGGAGCCAGCCGCCGCCCAGGGCCCTCCTGGTGCGGGAGACGACCGCGTCGACCGTCGGACGGTCCTCCGGGTCCTCGGACAGACAGTCGTGGACCAGCTCGGCGACCGCCTCGGGCACTCCCGCCAGGTCCGGGTCCTCGCACAGTCCGCCGGACAGGCCCCGGGGGGTATCGCGCCGATCATGCCGGGCCCACGACGCCCGGTACCGCCTCCCCTTCTCCAGGACGAGCCCGTCCTCCGCGTCGCCGCAGCCGGGCAGCGGACTCGGTGAGCCTCCGCGTGCGGACGGCGGGAAGGCCTTTTCGCCGGACCGCCGAACACGGCCGGTGAGGGGGCCGGGTGGTTCCTACGTACGGAAACTGAACAGGCCGTGCAGAGTGCTCCACGGACCCGAGCAGCCCGAGGGCGTGCCGAGCAGTTGCCGCGCGGAGTACTCCACATATTCGTGCAGCCCGTAGGCCATGGTGAGGCCTGCCGCCGCAGCGGCGACCACGGTCAACGCCAGAGCGGTGGCAGCGGCTCTGTGCATGCTGCCGCGCGGGCCCTGTGGTTTGGGCCCCAGCAGTGCTTCGACGCGCTGCGGGACCGGTCCGCTCGTCGCCGACAGCAGCGGGTACCCGCTGCTGCGGCCGGGGGAGGCGCCGGCCAGTGCCGCACGTGCGACGGCCGCAGCCGCCACCCGCCGGTCGCCCGTCACCGCCGCGGCTTCCTCGTCCGCCCACCGCTCCAGGTGGAAGGCCAGGGCCTCACGCACACCGCGCAGCGCGGGGTGAATCATGGCGGCGAGATCGACTACGGCCGACAGCAGATGGTGGCGCCCGGCCAGATGCGCTCGCTCGTGTGCCAGCAGCACCTCGCGCTCGCGCGCCTTCAGCGACCGCACCATCGCGGAGGTGACCACGACCCGGCCCGGGCGCCCCCGGTAGCCGGGAAGCGCGAACGCGTCCACATCGCCTCCCGGGATCACCACGAGGTCGCCTTCGCCGGAGCCTTCCTCCACCGACCGCCAGGCCCGCCGGAGCAGCGAACGGTGTTGCATCCAGCGCCGTACCAGCAGCGTCAACTGGAGGAGTAGTACTGCTCCGGCCGCCCCTGCGACCGGCATCGCCGCGGGCCACACCTCCAGCACCCGTGTCGGCGACAGCTGTTCCAGGGAGGCCAGGAACGGCACGTGGAAGAGGCCGATCAGCACGGAGAGCGTTCCACCGGCCAGCAGGACCGCCCCAACGCTCAGCACCCAGCACGCGGCGCGCGGCGGCAGCACCCGGGCCAGGCGCCGGGTGATTGCAGCCGCCGGCCATGGGAACAGCAGGGCCAGGACGACCAGAAGCAGGGCGAAGGTCACGCGGGGCCGCCCTCGGCCTCCAGGAGCAGGCGGCGCAGTGTCTCTTCGTCGTCCTCTGACAGCGAGGAGACGAACCGCTTCAGCACCAGGTCACGCCGAGGCTCGTTCTCCAGCTCACGGCGCATCCGGCCGGCGACGAGCCCGGCCGCGTCCTCCACCGGCTCGTAGGCGAAGCCACGCCCAGCGGGTACCCGGCGCAGCGTGCCCTTCTCGTGCAGGCGGCTGAGGATGGTGGCCATCGTCGTTCTGGCCAGGCCCGTGCCGAGCGCGGCGTTGACGTCCTGCGCGGTCATCGGCTCACCCGACTGCCACAGCACTGCCAACACGTCCGCGACGAGCTCACCGTGCGGACGCCTCGCATCCCCGCCTTTGCTCGCCATGCCGTCTCCCGTCCTTCCGCGCCGACCGCTGCTCGCGAGTCCTGTGCTCCTCGTGCACCACCCGTGGACAAGGACATCCATGCGAAAAAGGCAGTGATTATCTGAGGTATGCCTAATCTACCGGTCCCGCCGGCCGGCCCTGTCCGGTTCGTGAAACCCGTGCGGCTCCTGGTCCACGGTCCGCGCGGTGGCGTCCCGGCTCAAGAACTCCTAGCGAAATGATCTTCTTGGTGGTCGGATCGCTCCGGGACTGTTGATCGGGACGTGGGGTGGCTCAGCCGAAGCCATGGGATGTCGACGGCCGCGATGAGGACGGCCGGATCGGGGTGAGCGGTGTGGGTGCAGCCGTCCAGGACGCTCAGGCTGCCCGGGCGGCGGTTGGTCAGCCGTCTTCCTCAGGCCCTGCTGCGCGGTGGTGCGGCCGGTCAGGATGTTGAGCAGGTTCGGTTCCATGGCCGCGTAGAGAGCGGTGTACTCCGGGATGGGTTGGCGCGGGACGCCGTCCTTGAAGGCGAGGCGGAAGGCTGCGACCTCCGGCTTGAAGACCACCTTGGCGGTGAAGGCGTCCATTCTGGTGGGCAGGGTGCCGTTGGCGAGTGCGATCTTTTCCTGGGACGGTGCGGAGGTCATGAAGGCGATGAACTTCTGCGAGGCCGACTGCTGTGCGGGGGGGGGGGGGGGGGGGTGTGTTTTAAACAAAAAACAGCCCCCCAGACAACAAAAAAAATCGGTTGTGGGGGGGGGGGTGTTATGT
>NZ_JBSHHY010000049.1:0-38811 GCF_053618675.1 Streptomyces sp. NPDC055632
CGGCAGGCGCGGGCTCGGCGCGTGGGCCCGGCGTCTCGCCGGAGGCCGCGAGGAGCTCCCGGCACCCGCCGCCGGGGCGCACCCGGCCCCCGTCCCCGACACGCACGCGGGCACCCGCCCGGGCACCGGCACCCGCGGCCCCGGGCCGGGCGCCGACACCTGGCCCGACCCGGCCACCGTCCTGCTCACCGCCCTCGGCCCCGGCGCCCGCCTCTGGGAGCGGCACCCGGACCACCCCGAGTCCCTCGTGGTCCGGCTCGGCACCACGGACCGCGCCGAGCTCTCCGGGGTGCCGGTCACCGTCGGGCTGCGCGAGGCCGGTTCGCTCGGCCTGGCGGGCCCCGGCGACCGGCTCGCCGGGTTCGCCCGCTCGGTGGTGGCCCAGCTCGCCGCCCTGCACTCCCCCTCCGACCTGGAGATCGTCCTCGTCAGCGCCGACCGGAACCGCCCCCTGGAGGAGCGGCGCCGCGCCTGGGGCTGGCTCGGCTGGCTCCCGCACGTCCGGCCGGCCCACGGCCAGGACTGCCGGCTGCTCCTCGCGTACGACCGCGAGCAGGCCCACGCGCGTACGTCCGAACTGACCCGGCGGCTCGACGACGGCCCGCTCGGGCCCGGCTGGCCCAGCGCCGACCGCGCGTCCGTCGCGGAGGCCGCCGCCCGCTACGAGGGACCCCGGACGATCGTCGTCGTGGACGGCGACCCGGGCACGGCGGCGCTGCGCGAGACCGTGGCGCGGCTCGCGGGGGCCGGGGCGGCCGCCGGCATCCACCTCCTCTGCCTCGCCGAGGCACCCTCCGCCTCCCCGGTCTCGCCGGTGGCCGCGACCTACGAGGCCGCGTGCGCCGCGTCCCTCGCGTTCCGCGAGTGCGGGGCCGCCGCGCTCCTGAGCGGGGACGTGGCGACGGCGCTGCGGCTGCTGCGCACGGCGGGCGGGCGCGTGGCGGGCCACGGCACCGTCGGCGTGGTCGACGCGGTCTCCGTCGCCTGGGCCGAGCGGTTCGGCCGGGCCCTCGCGCCGCTGCGGCCCGAGACCTCGGCGGCGCCGCACGGACGGGCCGCCGCGCTGCCCCCGTCCTCCCGGCTGCTCGACGAGCTGGGCCTCGCCCGGGCCACCCCCGCCTCCCTGATGGCCCGCTGGGCCTCCGCCGGGGACGGAACGGCCGTCCTGGGCGCGGGCCCGCACGGCCCGCTGGCCGTGGACCTCACCCAGGAGGGGCCGCACCTGCTGATCGAGGGCCCGGCGGGCAGCGGGCGCACGGAGCTGCTCCGCTCGATCGCCGCCTCGCTCGCGGCGGGCGGCCGCCCCGACCGGCTCGGCCTGCTCCTGGTGGACGGGGCGGGCGGCGAGCGCGGCGAGGGCCTCGCGGCGTGTACGGAGCTGCCGCACGTCACCGAGCACCTGGTCGCCTCGGACCCGGTCCGGATGCGGGAGTTCGCGCAGGCGCTCGGCGCCGAGCTGAAGCGGCGGGCCGAGCTCCTGGGCGACACCCCCTTCGCCGACCGCCGGGGCGCCCGCGCCCCGCAGGTGGCCGAGCGGCTGATCGGCCAGCGCGCCCCGAGCGCGGCGGAGTCCGTCCCCCGGGGCGCCCGCGCGACCGTCCGCCTCCCGGACACCGGCGACCACCCGAGCGGCCGCACCCTCCGCACGGGCGACGGCACGATCGGCGCCCTCCCGAGCAGCCGGAGCACCCGCACCCCGGGCCGACCGGACGACCGGCCGGGCCGGGGCGCGCACCCGGGCGGCGCCGACCTCGACGGGCGCGGGAGCGGACGCGTGTCCCGCACGGGAGCCGACGACCTGGGCGGCCGGCCGAGCGGCCGGAGCCCGTACCCGGGCGCGGACGACGTGACCGGCCGGTCGAGCGGCCGGATGCCCCACCCCGGCACGGGCGACCTCGACGGGCGCGCAAGCGGACGCGTGTCCCGCACCGGGGCCGACGACCTCGGGGGCCGGCCGAGCGGCCGGAGCCCGTACCCCGGCGGCGCCGACCTCGACGGGCGCGCCAGTGGTCGCACCCTCCGCAGCGACGACGGCGACCTCACCGACCGGACCGGCGGGCGCATGCCGCGGACCGGGAGCGGCGCGGCCCGGGGCGGCGCGGACGCGTTCCTGACCGACACGCCCAGCGGTCGGCTGCCGCGCCGGGACGGCGGGGGCGGCCCGGAGGACCGCTCCAGCAGCCGTACGCTCCGGACCGACGAGGGCGACCTCGACGGGCGCGCGAGCGGACGCGTGCCCCGCACGGGGGCCGACGACCTGGGCGGCCGGGCGAGCGGCCGGAGCCCGTACCCCGGCGGCGACCCGGACGGGCGCCCCAGCGGCCGCACCCTCCGCGACGGCGACCTCGGTGACCGTCCCGGCGGGCGCGCACCCCGTACCGAAGACACCGGTGTCCGGATTCCGCGGCCCTCCTCGGGCCAAGGCCCGGGCGAGGCGGCGGGGGGTCGGGCCGCCGGGGCCGGGGCGCTGCCCCGGCTGGTCGTCCTGGTCGACGACTTCGACGCCCTGGTCGCGCCCGCCCTCGGCGCCCCCGGCCGGCCGGCCGCCGGGTCCGTCGTGCGGGCCCTGGAGGCCGTCGCCCGGCACGGCGAGCGGCTCGGCGTGCACCTCGTCGTGGCCTCGGCCCGCCCGGACCGCACCGCCGACACCGAGCCGGCCCACAGCGCCCGGCTGCGGATCGTGCTCGACGCGCCCCCGGTGACGGCGGGCCCGGACGTCCCGGCGGCAGGACGGGGCCGTCTCGGGCACCCGGACGGCCGGGTGACCCCCTTCCAGGCGGGCCGCGTCACCGGCCGGATCCCCCGGACGGCGACGCTGCGGCCGACGGTCGTCCCGCTGGAGTGGGAGCGGATGGGCGACCCGCCCGCCCGCCGCCCGGTCCGCGAGCTGGGCAACGGACCGACGGACCTGGCGCTCCTGGCGAGCGCGCTCGACCGGGCGGCCCGTTCGGTGGAGGCGACTCCCGTGCCGCCCCTCTCCCCCGTCGCCCACACCTGAAACACTCCGGAAAGGCCTCCTGACGCCACGTCACGAGCCAATCACGATCCTCCACTTGGCACGGAAGGCGGTATTGCGGCCCCCGCATCACCGGGCGTAGACCTGTCGGCACGGGACAGCTAAGCGCACGAAAGAGACGGGGCAGCGATGCGGACAACTCTTCGTCCACGCAAGGCCGCGGTGGCCTTCACCGCACTCACGGCGCTCGCCGCGCTCGCCCTCGCGGGCTGCGGCGACGACGGCACCAAGAAGCCCGGGCGCTCCGGCGGTTCCGGAGGCGCCGGGAGTTCCGGGGGCTCCGGAAGTTCCGGAGGCTCCGGAGGCGGCCTCTCCCTGAAGGGGGAGAAGATCGAGGTCGCCGCCGTCTGGACGGGCCCGGAGCAGGAGAACTTCGCCAAGGTCCTGGAGGAGTTCGAGAAGCGGACCGGCGCGACCGTCACGTTCGTGCCCGCCCAGGACCCGATCGTGAACTTCCTCGGCACGAAGATCGCGGGCGGCTCCCCGCCCGACGTCGCGATGCTCCCGCAGGTGGGCGCGATCCAGCAGGCCGCCGCCCAGAAGTGGCTCAAGCCGGCCGGCCCGGAGGCGAAGGCCCAGCTGGCCGCGAACTACTCGCGCGGCTGGCAGGAGCTCGGCGCGGTCGACGGCACCCAGTACGGCGTGTACTTCAAGGCCGCCAACAAGTCCCTGGTCTGGTACAACACCGCCGTCTTCGAGAACGCGGGCGCCGCCGAGCCGAAGACCTGGAAGGAGTTCCTGGCCACCGCCGAGACCATCTCGGCGTCCGGCGTCACCCCGGTCTCGGTCGGCGGCGCGGACGGCTGGACCCTCACCGACTGGTTCGAGAACGTCTACCTCTCCCAGGCGGGCCCGGAGAAGTACGACCAGCTGGCGAAGCACGAGATCAAGTGGACGGACCCGTCCGTCGCCGCCGCCCTGACCACGCTCGCCGAGCTGTTCGGCAAGCCGTCGCTGCTCGCGGGCGGGACGAGCGGCGCGCTGCAGACGGAGTACCCGGCCTCGGTGACGCAGACCTTCACGGGCGGCGCCGAGCCGAAGGGCGCGATGGTCTTCGAGGGGGACTTCGCCGCCGTCAACATCGGCCAGACCGAGGCGAAGATCGGCACGGACGCGAAGGTCTTCCCGTTCCCGAAGGTCGGGGACGCCGGGACCGTGCCCGTGGTGACGGGCGGCGACGCGGCCGTGGCCCTCAAGGACACCAAGGGCGCGCAGGCGCTCCTCGCCTTCCTCGCCTCCCCGGACGCGGCGAAGATCTGGGCGGGCGCGGGCGGCTTCCTCTCGCCGAACAAGAACCTGGACCCGGCGGCGTATCCGAACGACGTCCAGCGCGAGATCGCCGAGGCCCTGGTCGGGGCCGGTGACGACTTCCGCTTCGACATGTCGGACCAGATGCCGCAGTCGTTCGGCGGGACGCCGGGCAAGGGCGAGTGGAAGGCGCTCCAGGACTTCCTGAAGAACCCGAAGGACGTCGCCGGGGCCCAGGCGCGTCTGGAGGCGGACGCGGCGAAGGCGTACCGGGCCGCAGCGAAGGGCTGAGGTGCCGGCGATGTCCTCCACCACCGCCCCGCGCACGAGGAGCACGACCGGAACGGCCGGAGCCGGGAGGAAGGGGAACGGGGACGGGCGGCGGAGCAGGGCCGTGGCGGCGGGTTTCCTCCTGCCCGCCCTCCTCCTGCTCGGCGCGCTCGTCGTCTACCCGATCGGGTACTCCGTCCAGCGCTCGCTCTTCGACCGCTCCGGCTCCTCCTTCGTCGGCCTCGACAACTACCTGGCCCTGTTCACCGACGACTCCCTCCGCACCGCCGTCAGGAACAATCTGGTCTGGCTGGTGGTGGCCCCGGCGGTCGCCACCGCCCTCGGTCTGGTCTTCGCGGTCCTGACCGAACGCGTCCGCTGGGGAACGGCGTTCAAGCTGCTCGTCTTCATGCCGATGGCGATCTCGATGCTGGCCGCCGGGATCATCTTCCGGCTGGTGTACGAGCAGGACCCGGACCGGGGCGTCGCGAACGCGGTCTGGGTCGGCGTCCACGACACCTTCGCCGAGTCCTCGGTCTTCCCGAAGGCCAGACCGCTGCCCGTGCACCCGCTGAAGGCGGCCGGGGACGGCGCCTTCGTGACGAAGGAACCGGTGCGGGCCGGGCAGCCCGTACGGCTCCCGCTGGTCGGGGTGGCGCCGGCGCAGATGCCGGAGGGCGCGCGTCCGGCCGCGCCGCCGGCCGGCACGGACCCGGGCACGATCACCGGCACGGCCTGGCTGGACTTCACCCGGGGCGGCGGCGGGCGGCCGAACGAGGTCGACCCGGCCGAACGCGGCCTCGCGGGGCTGCGGATCGAGGCCGTGCGGGACGGGAAGGTGGTCGCCACGGCGACGGCGGCGGCCGACGGCACGTTCGCGCTGCCCGCCGACCGCGCGGACGGGGCCGTGCTGCGGCTGCCCGCGGGCAACTTCCGGGAGCAGTACAACGGCGTCGAGTGGCTGGGCCCGTCGCTCGTCACGCCCGCGATCATCGGGGCGTACGTGTGGATGTGGGCCGGGTTCGCGATGGTCCTGATCGGGGCCGGGCTCGCGGCCGTGCCGCGCGAGCTGCTCGAAGCGGCGCGGGTGGACGGGGCGAACGAGTGGCAGGTGTTCCGCCGGATCACGGTGCCGCTCCTGGCCCCGGTCCTCGCGGTCGTCCTCGTCACCCTGATGATCAACGTGCTGAAGATCTTCGACCTGGTCTTCGTGATCGCGCCGGGCTCGGCGCAGGACGACGCGAACGTGCTCGCGCTCCAGCTGTACCGCTCGTCCTTCGGCACGGACGCGGACCTCGGGGTCGGCTCGGCCATCGCCGTCCTGCTGCTCCTGCTGGTGGTCCCGGTGATGGTCCTGAACATCCGCCGCATGCGCAGGGAGGCCCGCCGATGACCACGACCGACGTCCGGCCGACCCGTTCCGCCGCTTCCGCCCGTCCCGCCCGCCCGGTCCGTTCCCCGGCGGCGCGGCTCGCGTCCGCGGCCGCGTCCGGCGCGGTCCGCGTCTTCCTCGTCCTGGCGGGCCTGTTCTGGCTGCTGCCGACGGTCGGGCTGCTGCTCTCCTCGCTCCGCTCGCCGTCCGACATCGCGGCGAGCGGCTGGTGGGAGGTGTTCGCGGCCCCGGCCCGGCTGACCACGGAGAACTACGCCCATCTGCTCGCGAACGACACGATCACCGGCTCGCTGCTCAACACCGTCCTGATCACCGTCCCGGCCACGCTGCTCGTCCTGGTGATCGGCTCGCTCGCCGGGTACGCGTTCGCGTGGCTGGAGTTCCCGGGCCGGGACTGGTGGTTCCTGGGCGTGGTCGCCCTGCTCGTGGTGCCGGTGCAGGTCGCCCTGGTCCCGGTGTCGAAGCTGTTCGGGGTGGTCGGGCTGTTCGAGACGACCGCCGGGGTGGTCCTCTTCCACACGGCCTTCGGCCTGCCGTTCGCGATCTTCCTGCTGCGGAACTTCTTCGCGGAGATCCCGCGCGAGCTCCTGGAGGCGGCGCGGCTCGACGGGGCGGGCGAGATCCGGCTGTTCACCCGGGTGGTGCTGCCGCTGGGCGGTCCGGCGATCGCCTCGCTCGGGATCTTCCAGTTCCTCTGGGTCTGGAACGACATGCTGATCGCCCTGATCTTCGCGGACTCGCAGTCGCCGCCGATCACGGTGGCGCTCCAGCAGCAGGTCCGGCAGTTCGGCAACAACGTGGACGTGCTCGCGCCGGGCGCGTTCCTGTCGATGGTGGTGCCGCTGGTGGTGTTCTTCGCGTTCCAGCGCCAGTTCGCGTCGGGGGTGATGGCGGGCGCGGTGAAGTGACCCCCCGCGGGGTCAGCCCTTGAGGGCCGCCACCGCCGAGCGCGCGAGGTCGTCGACGTACCCCGGGGGCGGCGGGGTGCGGACGACGCCGAGGCGCCAGTACAGCGGCCCGACGACCAGGTCGAGGGCCCGGTCCGGGTCGGCGCCCTCGGGGAGTTCGCCGCGCTCGACGGCCGCGCGGACGATCCGGGCGACGACGCCCTGCTGTCCGTCGAGCAGCGCGGCCCTGACGGCGTCGGCGATCTCGGGGTGCCGGGCCGCCTCGACGAGGAGGTCGGGGACCACCCGTGAGGCGACCGGGTGGCTCAGGGCGTGCGAGGCCACTTCGAGGAGGGCGCGCACGTCCCCGTACAGGGAGCCGGTGGCGGGCGCCGGCAGGCCCTGGACGGCGAAGGCGCCGACGAGGTCGAGGACGAGGGAGAGCTTGGACTTCCAGCGCCGGTAGACGGCGGTCTTGCCGACGCCCGCGCGGCGCGCGATCCCCTCGATGGACATCCGGGCGAAGCCGACGGCCGCGAGCTCCTCGAAGACGGCGGCGCGGATGGCCTCGGTCACGTCCTCGCGGAGCACGGCGGCCCCGGCGGGGGCGCGGCGGGGGGTCGGTTCGCTCATGGACGGCATCCTAACCAACACCTACGTGACGACGATACGGTTGCGTTCCGTCGTGGAGCGTCCTACTGTCCCCGTAGCGACGATACGGTCCCGTTCCGTCGCGCTCTTCACCCCTGCCCCGCATCTGTCACCCGTGCCCCGCAGCCGTCACCCGTGCCCCGCAGCCGCCGACCGCGTTCCGCACCAGCCGACCGCGCTCCGAGCCCGGAAGCCGACCGCGTCCCGAGCCCGGAAGCCGACCGCACCCGCACCCGCACCGAAAGCCCGCCCATGACCACACCCGCACCCATGGCCACGCCCACGGCCGTGACCGCGCCGCCCCCGCCCCGGACCGCCCCTCCCCCCGAGGACCTCCGCGCGCTCGCCCTCCGTCACGGCCTGACCGTCGCCGGGGCCCGCCCGCCGCTGCCCGAGTACGTCCGGCAGCTCTGGTCCCGCCGCGACTTCGTCGCCGCCTTCGCGACCGCCCGGCTGACCGCCCAGTACAGCCAGGCGCGCCTCGGCCAGCTCTGGCAGGTGGCGACGCCGCTGCTCAACGCGGCCGTCTACTACCTGATCTTCGGCGTCCTCATGAACGCCCGGCAGAGCGTGCCCGACTACGTGCCCTTCCTGCTCACCGGCGTCTTCGTGTGGACCTTCACCTCCGGCACCCTCCTGGCCGGCACCCGGGCGATCAGCGGCAACCTCGGCCTGGTCCGCGCCCTGCACTTCCCGCGCGCGAGCCTGCCGCTCTCGCTCGCCCTCCAGCAGCTCCAGCAGTTCCTGCTCTCGCTGGTCGCGCTCCTCGCGATCCTGCTCTGCTGCGGCCAGTTCCCCACCTGGCGGTGGCTGCTGGTCGTCCCGGCGCTCGCCCTCCAGACCCTGTTCAACACGGGCGCGGCGCTCGTCCTGGCCCGGATCGCGGCCCGCACCCCGGACGTCAGCCAGCTGATGCCGTTCGCGCTCCGCACCTGGATGTACGCCTCGGGCGTCATGTGGTCGATCCGGCACCCGACGGGCACCGGGCGCCTCCCCGGGGGCGCGACGCTCGCCCTCCAGTGCAATCCGGTGGCGGTCTACATCGACCTGATGCGCTCCGCCCTGATCGGGAGCCACACCCCGGACCGCCTGCCGCCGTACGTCTGGGCGCTCGCCGTCGGCTGGGCCCTGCTGTCCTTCGGGGGCGGCTTCCTCTGGTTCTGGCAGGCGGAAGAAAGGTACGGCCGTGGCTGAGGCACACGAGCAGGAGAGGATCCCGACCGTCGTGGCCGACGGCGTCCACGTCACGTACACCGTGCACGGACACGGAAAAGGGAACGGGAACGAACACGGAAACGGGAACAAACACGGGAAAGCGGGCGGCGGGCGATGGGGGCGGCCTCCGGCCACCCGCCGGGTCCACGCCGTCAAGGGGATCGACTTCGTCGCGTACCGGGGCGAGGCGATCGGTCTGATCGGTTCGAACGGATCGGGGAAGTCCACCCTCCTGAAGGCCGTCGCGGGGCTCCTGCCCGTCGACCGCGGCCGGATCTACACCCACGGCCGCCCCGCCCTCCTCGGCGTCGACGCGGTCCTGATGAACGACCTGACGGGCGAGCGGAACGTGGTCCTCGGCGGCCTCGCGATGGGCATGAGCCGCGCGGAGGTCCGCGAGCGCTACGACGGGATCGTCGATTTCTCGGGCATCAACGAGAAGGACGACGCGATCTCCCGTCCGATGCGGACGTACTCCTCCGGGATGGGGGCCCGGCTGCGCTTCTCCCTCGCCGCCGCGAGGAGCCACGACGTGCTGCTCGTCGACGAGGCCCTGGCCACCGGCGACGCGCGCTTCCGCCGCCGCAGCAGGCGGCGGATCGACGAACTGCGGGCGGCGGCCGGGACGGTCTTCCTGGTCAGCCACTCGAACTCCACCGTCGCGGAGACCTGCGGGCGCGCCCTGTGGCTGGAGGCGGGGAGGCTCCGGATGGACGGCCCGGCGCGGGAGGTGGTGGCCGCGTATGAGGAGTTCACCGCGTCAGAGGCGAAGACCACCGGCAAAAGAGACATTAAGGGCTAAAGTGCGGTCGGGTGACGAACGATCAGCCGCAGACCCCCCACCCGGCCGGCACCGAACCCCCCGGCACCGCACTGCCCGGCTCCCCCGGCACCGAGTCTCCCGACCCCACCGCCGGCGCCTCCCGCCCCACCAGTACGAGCACCGAGCCCCCCGCCCTCACCCGCTCCCCCTTCGCGTCGGACACCTTCACCTCCGCCACCTTCGTCACGGTCGGCAGCGGCCCCCGGCTCGCGCTCGCCGCCGTCTGGCTCCTCACCCGGGCCGGCATGCTCCTGCTGCTGCTCCGCGACGACCTCGGCATCGGCGGCGTGGCCCGCGAGGTGGCGCTCTACGAGCACTGGTACGGGAAGTTCGCCGCGGGCACCTTCCCGCCCGGCGACACCACCTGGCAGTACCCGCCGGGGGCCGGGCTCGTGATCATGTCCCCCGGCGTCCTCCCCTGGCTCACCTACTTCCAGGCCTTCGTCACCCTCACCCTCCTCGCCGACGCGGTCGTCACCCTCGCGCTCGCCCGCGCCGACGGCGTCCGCCTCACCCACGGCGCCTGGATCTGGGTCTGCGGCCTGCCGCTCCTCCTCCACCTGCCCCTCGCCCGGTACGACGTCCAGACCACCGCCCTGGCCGTCCTCGCCCTGCTCGCCCTCACCGCCCGCCGGACCGCCGCCCACCAGCTCGGCGGGGCGCTCGCCGGGATCGGGGCCATGGTCAAGGTGTGGCCGGCGCTCGCCCTGCTCGGCACGCCCCGGGGCCGTACCACCCGGGAGGCGTGGACCGCCGCCGTCGTCACCGCCGTCGCGCTCCTCGCCACCCTCGCGTTCTTCTTCTCCGAGTCGTTCGGCTTCCTGCGCCAGCAGGGCGACCGGGGCGTCCAGATCGAGTCCCTGGGCGGCACGGCCCTCGCGCTCGCCCGGTCCGCCGGCACCTGGCCGGGGAGCGTCGAGTTCCGCTACGGCGCCCTGGAGTACGTCGGCCCGTACGTCTCCAGCCTGGGCCACCTCGCCCTGCTGCTCACCGCCGCCGCCCTGTGCTGGCTGGTCCTCTGGCGGATCCGGGCCCACCGCTGGACCCCCGCCACCCCGTACGACACGGCCTTCGCCGCCGTCCTGCTCTTCACCGTCACCAGCCGGGTGATCAGCCCCCAGTACATGATCTGGCTGCTCGGGCTGGCCGCCGTCTGCCTGACCTCGCGGCACACCGTGATGCGCCCGGTGGCGCTGCTGCTGCTCCCGGCGGCGGCGCTGAGCGCGCTCGCGTACCCCGTGCTCTACTTCGACGTCATCGACGGCACTCCCACGGGCCTCGCCGTCATGGTGCTCCGCAACGGCCTGCTGCTCGCCGCGGCCCTGCTCGCCGCCCGCCGCCTGTGGACCTCGACGGTCGCCGCCGCGCCGGAGGAGTGAGCCCGCCGAAGAACGACGGAAAAGGGCGAGGGGCCCCGCCGGAGAACCGGCGGGGCCCCTCGCACGCGCGCGTGCTAGCTGTGCGAGCGCAGCAGCGTGCGCATCGTCCGCATCGCCACCGACAGGTTCGCCAGGTCGAAGGTGTCCGAGCCCTGGATCTCCTCCAGGGTCGTCCGCGCGCGGCCCAGGATCGCCGCGTTCTTCTCCTCCCAGGGCTTGAACCGCTCCTCCGGGCTGGCGTTGTCGCCGCCGGCCGTCAGGACGTCCTGCGTGAGCGCCGCGTGCGCCGCGAACAGGTCCTCGCGGATCGAGGCGCGGGCCATCGACTGCCAGCGGTCGTCGCGCGGCAGCTCGATGATCCGGTCCATCAGGTCGGTGATCCGCAGCCGGTCGGCCAGGTCGTAGTAGACCTCGGCCACCGCGAGCGGGTCCGTGTCCGTCCGGTCCGCGATCGCGACGATGTCGAGCGCCGGGAAGGCGGAGGAGAAGCCGGCGACCCGCCGCGCGAGCTCCTCCGGCACGCCGAACCCGGTCAGCTCTTCCAGGATCGACCGGTACCAGTCCAGGTCCGCGCCGCGCAGCAGCTCCGGCAGCCGCGACCAGACCTCCTCGACGCGCTCGGCGAAGAACTCGATGGTCTCGGTGAGCTGGAGCGGCTGCGGCCGGTTGTTGAGCAGCCAGCGCGTGCCGCGCTCGACGAGCCGGCGCGCGTGCAGCCGCATCCGGGTCTGGATCTCGGCCGGGACCTCGTTGTCGAGGGCCTCGACGGCGTCCCAGACCTGGCCGAGGCGGAAGACGACACGGGCGGCGGTCTGCGCCCGGACGATCTCCTCGACCGACGCGCCGGTCTCCTCGCGGAGGCGGTGCAGGAAGGTCGAACCGCCCGCGTTCACGGTGTCGTTGACCAGGACGGTGGTGACGATCTCGCGGCGCAGCGGGTGACCGTCGACGGCGTCGGTGAACTCCCGGCGCAGCAGCGTCGGGAAGTACGCGTGGAGCAGCCCGGACAGGTACGGGTCGTCCGGCAGCTCCGTGCCGATCAGCTCGTCGGCCAGCGTGATCTTGGTGTACGCGAGGAGGACGGCGAGCTCGGGCTGGCTCAGGCCCTTGCCGTTGTTGAGGAGTTCGCGGATCTGCCGGTCGTTGGGCAGGAACTCCAGGGAGCGGTCGAGGGCCCCGTCGCGGCCCAGGCGGCGCATGAACCGCTGGTGGGCGTGGAGCAGGGACGGCGACTGGGCGACGGCGTTGGCCAGGGCCGTGTTCTGCGCGTAGTTGTTGCGCAGGACGAGCGTGCCGACCTCGTCGGTCATCTCCGCGAGGATCTTGTTGCGCTGCTTGACGGTCATGTCGCCCTCGGCGACGAGCCCGTTGAGCAGGATCTTGATGTTGACCTCGTGGTCGGAGGTGTCGACGCCGGCGCTGTTGTCGATGGCGTCGGTGTTGACCTTGCCGCCCTGGCCCTCGGGGCCGCCGGAGCGGGCGAACTCGATGCGGCCGAGCTGGGTGGCGCCGAGGTTGCCGCCCTCGCCGACCACCTTCGCGCGCACGTCCTGGCCGTCGACGCGGATGGCGTCGTTGGCCTTGTCGCCGACGTCGGCGTTCGACTCGGCCGAGGACTTGACGTACGTGCCGATGCCGCCGTTCCACAGCAGGTCGACGGGCGACTGGAGGATCGCCTTCATCAGCTCGGCCGGGGTCATCTTGGTGATCCCGTCCTCGATGCCGAGGGCGGCCCTGACCTGCGCGTTGACCGGGATCGACTTGGCGCTGCGGGGGTGGACGCCGCCGCCCGGGGAGAGCAGCGAGGTGTCGTAGTCGGCCCAGGACGAGCGGGGCAGCTCGAAGAGGCGGCGGCGCTCGGCGTACGAGGCGGCCGCGTCGGGGTTCGGGTCGAGGAAGATGTGCCGGTGGTCGAAGGCGGCGACCAGGCGGATGTGCTCGGAGAGCAGCATGCCGTTGCCGAAGACGTCGCCGGACATGTCGCCGACGCCGACGACCGTGAAGTCCTCGGTCTGGGTGTCGTGGCCCAGCTCGCGGAAGTGGCGCTTGACGGACTCCCAGGCGCCGCGGGCGGTGATGCCCATGCCCTTGTGGTCGTAGCCGGCCGAGCCGCCGGAGGCGAACGCGTCGCCGAGCCAGAAGCCGTACGCCTCCGCGACCCCGTTGGCGATGTCGGAGAAGGTCGCGGTGCCCTTGTCGGCGGCGACGACCAGGTAGGTGTCGTCCTCGTCGTGGCGGACCACGTCGACCGGCGGCACGACCTCGCCCGCGACCAGGTTGTCGGTGATGTCGAGCAGGGCCGAGATGAACGTCTTGTACGAGGCGATGCCCTCGGCCATCCAGGCGTCCCGGTCCGCGGTCGGGTCCGGGAGCTGCTTGGCGACGAAGCCGCCCTTGGCGCCGACCGGCACGATGACGGTGTTCTTCACCATCTGCGCCTTGACCAGGCCGAGGATCTCGGTGCGGAAGTCCTCGCGCCGGTCGGACCAGCGCAGACCGCCGCGGGCGACCTTGCCGAAGCGCAGGTGGACGCCCTCGACGCGCGGCGAGTACACCCAGATCTCGAAGGCGGGGCGCGGGGCCGGCAGGTCGGGGATGGCCTGCGGGTCGAACTTCATCGACACGTAGGAGTGCGGCCGCAGGTCCGAGTCCTTCTGGAAGAAGTTGGTCCGCAGGGTGGCCTTGATGACGGTGAGGAAGGAGCGCAGGATGCGGTCCTCGTCCAGGCTCGCGACCTGGTCAAGGGCGGCGTCCAGCTCTTCGAGGAGCGCGTCGATCAGCTCGGTGCCGGCGCGCTGGCGCTCCGGCGCCATCCGGGCCTCGAAGAGGTTGACGAGCAGCCGGGTGGTGTGGACGTTGTTGCGGAGGGTGTCCTCCATGTAGTCCTGGCTGAAGGTCGCGCCGGCCTGCCGGAGGTACTTGGCGTAGGCGCGCAGCACCATCGCCTCGCGCCAGTTCAGACCGGCGGAGAGGACGAGGGAGTTGAAGCCGTCGTTCTCGGCCTCGCCGGTCCAGGTGGCGGCGAAGGCCTCCTGGAAGCGCTCGCGGGCGTCGTCGCCCAGCGTGACGCCGCTGCCGTTGGTGGCCGGGAGCCGCAGGCCGAAGTCGTAGATCCAGGCGTGGGTGCGGTCGGCGCAGCGCAGCTCGTAGGGGCGCTCGTCGGTGACCTCGACGCCGAGCCGGTTGAGGACCGGCAGGACGGCGGAGAGGGAGATCTGGTCGCCCGTCTTGTAGATCTTGAAGCGGCGCTCGCCGGGGCCCGCGAGGACCGGCTCGTAGAGGGAGAGCGAGAAGTCCTCGTCGCTGTCGGCGAGGGCCTCCAGGTGGACCAGGTCGGAGACGGCCGCGCGCGGCGAGTGGTCGGCCTTGTAGCCCTCGGGGAAGGCGTTGCCGTAACGGCGCAGCAGCTCGGCGGCGCGCTCCTCGCCCAGCTCGGCGTTGAGCGCCTCGCCGAAGCCGTCGGACCAGGAGCGGGCGGCCTCGACGAGCCGGCCCTCGATGCGCTCGACGTCGGCGTCGGTGAGCTTGGCCAGCTCGGTGCCGGGCTCGACGCGGACGACGAAGTGCAGCCGGGAGAGGATCGACTCGGTGTTCCAGGCGGTGAAGTCGACGCTGGTGCCGCCGAGCTCCTCCTTCAGGATGTCGATGATCCGCAGCCGGACGCGGGTGGTGTAGCGGTCGCGCGGCAGGTAGACGAGGGCCGAGTAGTAGCGGCCGTACTCGTCCTGGCGCAGGTAGAGCCGCAGCCGGCGCCGCTCCTGGAGGTAGAGGACGCTGGTGACGACGGACTGGAGCTGGTCGACCGGGGTCTGGAACAGCTCGTCGCGCGGGTAGGTCTCCAGGATCTGGAGCAGGTCGCGGCCGTCGTGGCTGTTCGGGGAGAAGCCGGCGCCCGCCAGGACCTCCTGGACCTTGCGCTTGACGACCGGGACGCGGCGGACGGACTCGGTGTAGGCGGCCGAGGAGAACAGGCCGAGGAAGCGGCGCTCGCCGACGACGTTGCCGTCGGCGTCGAACTTCTTCACGCCGACGTAGTCGAGGTACGAGGGGCGGTGCACGGTCGAGCGGCTGTTGGCCTTCGTCAGGATCAGCAGCTTGTGCTCGCGGGCCTTGGCCCGGGCGTCGGCGGGCAGCCGGCTGAAGGAGGACGACACGGGGTGGGCGTGGTGGCCCTCGTCGTCGCCGGAGTGGTGCGGGTCGGAGCGCAGGATGCCGAGGCCGGTGCCGGGCACGGCGGACAGGGCGTCGCCGTCGACGAGCTCGTACTCGCGGTAGCCGAGGAAGGTGAAGTGGTCGTCGGCCAGCCAGCGCAGCAGCTCGCGGGCCTCCTCCACCTCGGTCGGGCGCAGGTCGGAGGCGGTGGGCTCGTCGGCGAGGCCGTCCGCGATGCGCAGCGCGGCGTCGCGCATCTTCTCCCAGTCCTCGACCGTCTCGCGGACGTCGGACAGGACGCGCCGCAGGTCGGCGGTGATCTGCTTGAGGTCGGCGCGGTCGGTCTCGCGGTCGATCTCGACGTGGATCCAGGACTCGGTGAGCGCGTCGTGCGGCAGCTCGCCGTGGATCTGGGCCGACAGGACCTCGATGAGGCGGCCGGTGACGTCGCGGCGGACGAGGACCTGCGGGTGGATCACGACGTGGATGCCGCGGCCCTGGCGGGACAGCTCGTTGGTGACCGAGTCGACGAGGAAGGGCATGTCGTCGGTGACGACCTCGACGACGGAGTGGCTGCTGGTCCAGCCGTTCTCCTCGACCGTCGGGGTGTGGACGCGCACGTTCGCCGTGCCCTGCGGCCGGTTCTCCGCCAGGCGGTAGTGGGAGAGGGCGGCGCCGAAGACGTCGACCGGGTCCCGGTCGGACAGGTCCTCGGGCGCGGTGTGCAGGTAGTAGCGCTGGAGGTACTCGAGCACGGTGTCGCCGTCCGGGCGTTCGCCCGAACCCTCCGGCCCCGTCGGGAGTCGCCCCCCGACCGGGCTGTGCTCAGCTACCCGGGCGGCCCTTTCGAGCAGCTCGGCCTTGGCTTCGTCCAGCTTGGTCTGCATGTCCTCTGACTCCTGGCCGCGCGCCGTTGCGCGACATCGGTGGAAGGAAGGGCACCACGCCTCCACGTCGTGTCTCCGCGGAAGACGACGTCATGCCCGGATGAGAGAAGCCCGGGTCGTTGTCCGCCACTGACCGTGGCGCGCCCGGGCGGGGATCGGCGCACGCACGGTCGGCCCGGCCGCCGGAGCGGGTCGGGCGGCAGCCGGGGGCTTCACTGCCCCCTCGGCGTATCGCGCTGATCACGACGAAAGCCTATCGCTCCCGACCCCCGCCCCGTCATGAGCCGTATGTGTACAAAAGAGGGGGTGGAAGTTTGACGTTATGGACAGCGACACATGTCCTCAGGGCACGACATCCGACCTTCTGCGAGCTGGGAGAGCCATGGCGAGGATCCTGATCGTGACCGGGGACGCGGCGGAGTCGCTGGAGGTGCTGTACCCCTACCAGCGCCTCCTGGAGGAGGGGTACGAGGTCGACGTCGCGGCTCCGGCCCGCAAGACGCTGAGGTTCGTGGTCCACGACTTCGAGCCCGGCTTCGACACGTACACCGAGAAGCCCGGCTACACCTGGCCCGCCGACCTGGCCTTCTCGGAGGTCGATCCGGGGGCGTACCTGGCGGTGGTGATCCCGGGCGGGCGGGCGCCGGAGTACCTGCGCAACGACCCGGAGCTGCGCAAGATCCTCAAGGCCTTCTTCGACGCGGACAAGCCGGTCGCGCAGATCTGCCACGGCCCGCTCCTGACGGCGGCGACCGGCAGCCTGGAGGGCCGCCGGGTCACGGCCTACCCGGCACTGGAGCTGGACATGCAGGCGGCGGGGGCGTCCTTCCAGGACACGGCGGCCGTGGTCGACGGCCTGCTCGTCTCCTCCCGGGCGTGGCCGGACCACCCGGTCTGGATGCGGGAGTTCCTGAAGGTCCTCAGGTCGAAGGGCTGAGGACCGGGGACTCCGGCCGTACGGGGGGGGGGTGAGGGCCGAGGCTCCGGCCGTACGGGGCGGAGGGGCCGCGCGGTACGTGCGGAGGGGCCGCGCGGTACGTGCGGAGGGGCCGCGCGGTACGTGCGGGGGGGCCGGGGCGCGTCCGGTCATGATCCGCCGGACACGCCCTAGACCAGCTCCTCCGCCACGGCCACCGCCTCCGCGAGCGAGTCGACCACCGGCACCCCGACCCGCTCCAGGGAGGCGCGGCTGTGCGAGCCGCCGGTGTAGAGCACGGCCTTCGCCCCGACGTGCGCGGCGGCGATCGCGTCGTCCGCCGCGTCGCCGATGACGACCACCCGCTCGACCCGGACGCCCTCCAGGGCGGCCAGGTGCCGCACCATGTGCCCGGACTTCCCGTCCGTGGAGGCGTCGGGCCGCCCGTCCATGCGCAGGAACCGCTCCGCGATCCCGTGCCGCCGCACGAGGGGCACGAGGTCGACGTGCGGCGCGAGCGAGAGCAGCGACTGCGTGAAGCCGGAGGCCTGCCGGGCCGCGAGCAGCTCGGCGGCGCCGAGGGTCAGGCCGCAGTTCTCGGCCCGCTCCCGGTAGTGCCGGTGGAAGACGCCGTCCATGAGGGTCCACTCGGCGTCGGTGGGCAGCCGCCCCATGAGGCGCTCGTAGAACTTCGGCACCGGCACCATGTACAGCTCGCGGTACCGCTCCAGCGTGAGCGGTTCGAGCCCGAGCTCGGCGAAGGCGGCGTTCGTCGCCCCGATGACCGCCTCGATGTCGTCGAGCAGCGTGCCGTTCCAGTCCCAGACCAGGTGTTTCCCGTGCTTCCCCATGGAAGGACGGTACCCGCCGCCTCTGACGGCGAAGAGCGCGGAGCCGTTCCGAGACCCTCCCGGAACCCCCGGCCCCTCAGCCCAGCAACCCGGGAACCTCCTGCACCCCGAACCACAGCAGCTCGTGGTCCTCGGCCCCGTCCACGACGAACCGCGCGTCGTCGTCGCCCTGGTCCGCCGCGCCCAGCGCGTCCGCCGCCGCCCTGACGTCCGCCTCGGCGTCGTCCGCGTCGGCGTGCACGGCCGCGGCCTTGGCCAGCGGTACGGCCCCGGCGATCCGGACCTCGCCGATCGAGTCGGCGTCGAGCCCCCGGTCGGGGTCCGCGACCGCGTCCTTGTCGGCCACGTCGACGGCGACGACGATCCGGCGCCGGGGCGCCCCGGGGTCGGTGGCGAGCAGCCGCAGGGAGGCGGCGGCGGCCCGGCCGAGCGCCGCGTACTCCAGCTCCTCGATGTCGTCGGAGACGTACCACTCGCGCAGCGCGGGGGTGACGGCGTAGGCGGTCAGCGGGCCGGGGCCCAGCTCGCCCGCCTTGTGCGCCTGTGCGAGACCGGGGAGGGTCAGGGGGACGTAGACGCGCATCGGCTGGCCGCTTTCGTAGAGGGAGAGATCCTCAGGATACGTGCGGAGTCCCCCTTCGGGGCGGCGGGCCGGAGTCGCCGTCCGTCCACCCCGGGAGCCCGCGCGCCGGACCTCCGGAGAGCCGATTTCCGGCCGCGTCACCCGGATAGGTGATCCCGTTCCCGACCGCCCCGGACCGCCCGGCCCCTTGCGGCGCCCCGAGCCCCCGCCGTACAAGATCCCCAACGAAAGTTACTGACTGGTACTACTCGGTTACGCAACGACAGGGGCTCGCCATGACCACCACGCTCACGCCGACCGCCACGCCGACCGCCACGCCGACGCCGGCCACGGTGCGGGCCACCCCCGGCGCCCTCTCCACGGCGTCGGCCGCCGTGCTCGCCCCCACCACGCTCCCGGCCACCGCCCCCGCCGCCGTGCCCCGGGCCGCCACCCCCGGCACCGCTTCCGCGGCACCGGCCACCGTTCCCGCCGCCCTCCCCGCCCTCCCCCTCCCGCCCCTCGGCGGCGCCACCCGCCGGCCCCGGGCCCCGCGCCCCCGCACCGCTCCCGGCGGCCCCGCCGGGACCCGGCCGCGCGGTGCCGCCGGAAGCCGCCCGCGTACGCCCGAGCGCGGCGCGCCCCGCGCGCTCCCGCCGCACACCGTCTTCGCGGAGCGCCTGCTCGCCGTCCTGAGCGGGGAGCGGCCGGTCCACTGGATGCTCGGCCACACCCTCGGCGAGGCGTACGAGCAGCTCGTCCGGCTCGCCCCGGAGACGCCCCTGCGCTCGCTCGGCCCGCGCCCGGTCCTGCGCCGCTGCGCGGTCCAGGCGCACCCCGCCCAGGGCGCCGTCGAGGCCTTCGCGACCATCGCCACCGGCGCCCGCGTGCGGGCGATGGCGTTCCGCCTGGAGCGCGGCGCCGACCGGCGCTGGCGCTGCGCGGCCGTGGAGCTCGACGGCCTGGGCGCGACCGCCGCCCACCGCACGTGACGGCGAAGGGGCCGCCCACCCCACCGGGTGAACGGCCCCTCCCGCGCCGAAGAGTCGGCGCGTCACTTCTTGCGGCGACGCCCGCCGCCCGCGTTCTTCTGCGCCTTGCGGCGCTCCGCGCGGGTCAGCCCGTCGCCGGCGTCCGGCTCGCCGGAGGAGAAGTCGCCCTCGACCACACCGCCGTCGCCGTCCACGGTCGGCGCGGAGAAGTGCAGCCGGTCCGGCCGCTGCGGGGCGTCGAGCCCCTTGGCACGGATCTCCGGACGCCCGGCTCCGGCCGGCACCGCGTCGCCCTTGTCGAGCGAGGGGGCCGCCGCCTGCACCGGGACCTCCTCGACCTGCTGCTCGACCTGGACCTCCAGGTTGAACAGGTAGCCGACGGACTCCTCCTTGATGCCCTCCATCATGGCGGTGAACATGTCGAAGCCCTCGCGCTGGTACTCGACCAGCGGGTCCTTCTGCGCCATGGCGCGCAGGCCGATGCCCTCCTGGAGGTAGTCCATCTCGTAGAGGTGCTCGCGCCACTTGCGGTCCAGGACGGACAGGACCACGCGCCGCTCCAGCTCGCGCATGATCTCCGAGCCGAGCTGCTTCTCGCGCGTCTCGTACTGCTCGTGGATGTCGTCCTTGATGGACTCGGCGATGAACTCGGCGGTGATGCCCGCCCGGTCCCCGGCCGCGTCCTCCAGGTCCTCCACGGTGACCTTCACCGGGTAGAGCTGCTTGAAGGCGTTCCAGAGGCGGTCGAGGTCCCACTCCTCCGCGAAGCCCTCGGCGGTCTCCTGGCGGATGTAGTCGTCGATCGTGTCGTCCATGAAGTGCTGGATCTGCTCGTGCAGGTCCTCGCCCTCCAGGACGCGCCGGCGCTCGCCGTAGATGACCTGGCGCTGCCGGTTGAGCACGTCGTCGTACTTCAGGACGTTCTTGCGGGTCTCGAAGTTCTGGGTCTCGACCTGCGACTGGGCGGAGGCGATCGCCCGGGTGACCATCTTGTTCTCGATCGGCACGTCGTCCGGCACGTTGGCCATGGCCATCACGCGCTCGACCATCTGCGCCTTGAACAGGCGCATCAGGTCGTCGCCGAGCGAGAGGTAGAAGCGGGACTCGCCCGGGTCGCCCTGACGGCCGGAACGGCCGCGGAGCTGGTTGTCGATGCGGCGGGACTCGTGGCGCTCGGTGCCGAGCACGTAGAGGCCGCCGAGCTCCTTGACCTCCTCGAACTCCGCCTTCACGGCCTTCGCGGCGCGCTCCAGGGCGGCGGGGAGGGCCGCGGCCCACTCCTCGACGTGGTCGACCGGGTCCAGGCCCGCCTGGCGCAGCTCGGCCTCGGCGAGGTCGTCCGGGTTGCCGCCGAGCTTGATGTCCGTACCGCGGCCGGCCATGTTCGTGGCGACGGTGACGGCGCCGCGGCGGCCGGCCTGCGCGACGATGCTCGCCTCGCGGTCGTGGTGCTTGGCGTTGAGGACCTCGTGCTGGACGCCGCGCTTGGAGAGCTGCTGCGAGAGGTACTCGGACTTCTCGACGGAGGTCGTGCCGACCAGGATCGGCTGGCCCTTCTCGTGCTTCTCCGCGATGTCGTCGACGACGGCGGCGAACTTCGCGACCTCGGTCCGGTAGATCAGGTCCGACTGGTCCTTGCGGATCATCGGCCTGTTCGTCGGGATCGGGACGACGCCGAGCTTGTAGATCTGGTGGAACTCGGCGGCCTCGGTCATGGCCGTACCGGTCATGCCGGACAGCTTGTCGTACAGGAGGAAGAAGTTCTGGAGGGTGATCGTGGCGAGCGTCTGGTTCTCGTCCTTGATCTGCACCCCCTCCTTCGCCTCGATCGCCTGGTGCATGCCCTCGTTGTAGCGGCGGCCGGCGAGGATGCGGCCGGTGTGCTCGTCGACGATCATGACCTCGCCGTCGATGACGACGTAGTCCTTGTCCTTCTTGAACAGTTCCTTCGCCTTGATGGCGTTGTTCAGGTAACCGACGAGCGGGGTGTTCACCGACTCGTAGAGGTTGTCGATGCCCAGCCAGTCCTCGACCTTGGCGACGCCCGCCTCGTGGATGGCGACGGTGCGCTTCTTCTCGTCGACCTCGTAGTCGCCGGTCTCCTCGATGCCCTTGAGCTGGTTGCCGGGCTCGCCCTTGGAGAGGCGGGTGACGAGCTTGGCGAAGTCGCCGTACCACTTCGTCGCCTGGTCGGCCGGGCCGGAGATGATCAGCGGCGTACGGGCCTCGTCGACGAGGATCGAGTCGACCTCGTCGACACAGGCGAAGTTGTGGCCGCGCTGGACGAGCTCGTCCTTGGACCACGCCATGTTGTCGCGGAGGTAGTCGAAGCCGAACTCGTTGTTCGTGCCGTACGTGATGTCGCAGTTGTACTGCTCGCGGCGCTGGGCCGGGGTCATGTTGGCGAGGATGCAGCCGATGGACAGACCCAGGAAGCGGTGGACCCGGCCCATCAGCTCGGAGTCGCGCTCGGCCAGGTAGTCGTTGACCGTGATCAGGTGCACGCCCTTGCCGGAGAGCGCGTTGAGGTACGCCGGGAGGGTGCCGACGAGGGTCTTGCCCTCACCGGTCTTCATCTCGGCGACGTAGCCGAGGTGGAGGGCGGCGCCGCCCATCAGCTGGACGTCGTAGTGGCGCTGGCCGAGGACGCGCTTGGCGGCCTCGCGCACCGTCGCGAAGGCTTCGGGCATCAGGTCGTCGAGGCTCTCACCGTCGGCGTACCGCTGCTTGTACTCGTCGGTGAGCGCCCGCAACTCGGCGTCGGAGAGGTTGACGAAGTCCTCTTCGATGGAGTTGACCTGGTCCGCGATGCGGTGCAGTTTGCGCAGGATCTTGCCTTCGCCTGCACGCATGAGCTTGTTGAAGACGGACACTGAGGCTGGTCTCCTTGCCGGTCGGGCCTGGCACTGGGTCTTGTCATGGACACGAGCGCGGGCACGGCAGGTGGTCCCCACCGCAACGGCCATCGTAAGCGAGACCGCCCTCGCACAGGGAGGCCCGCAGTGCCGGAGCCGTACGCCCGCCCGGAATGAGAACGCACGAGGTGGGCGGAAGGTGCCGCCCCATCCGAAAAGTGTTCGCTTCGGCCCCGGCCGGTCACCACAATCCCCGCATGGAGCCGATCACCCTCACCACCGACCGACTGCGGCTGCGCAACCCCGTCCCGGGCGACGCCGAGGCCGTGTACGCGATCTGCCAGGACCCCGCCATCCTGCGCTGGACCACCGTCCCCGACCCCTATACCCGGCAGGACGCCGACTTCTTCCTGAACCGCCTGGTGCCCGACGGCTGGCGCGAGGACACCGACTACTCCTTCCTCGCCGAACCGCTGGCCGGGGGCCCGCCGCTCGCCGCCGCCTCCCTGAAGAACCAGGGCCCGGGCACCTGGGAGGTCGGCTACTGGCTGGCCGCGGACCACCGCGGCCACGGCTACATGACCGAGGTCGTCCGCGCCCTGGCCCACTGGGCCTTCACCGGCCTCGGCTGCACCCGTCTGGTGTGGCGCGCGGAGGTGGGCAACACCGGCTCGCGCGCGGTGGCCGAGCGCGTCGGCTTCGTCGTGGAGGGAATCCAGCGCGCCGGCCTGCCCAACAAGGGCACGCTCCGGGACGGCTGGGTCGGCGCCCTGCTCCCCTCCGACTTCGGCCTGCCGAGCCCCCTGCCGTACCTCCCCTCGCCCGACCTCCCGTCGCCCGGCCTCCCGGCGGCGTGACGCGATCCCGCTCCCGCTGTCAGTGCCGGGGCCTAGGGTGCGGTCCATGACGACTGCGCCGCGCCCCGCCGCCGAACTGTCCGCCGACGAAGCCCGCAGGATCGCGCTGCGCGCCCAGGGGTTCCTGGGCGCTCCCGACCGCCGCGCCGGGGTGCGCGGGGTGCTGCGGAGCCTCGGGCAGGTCCAGCTCGACACCATCTCGGTCCTGGCCCGCTCGCACGAGCTCATCCCGTACGCGCGCCTGGGCGCCGTGGGCCGCACCACGGTGGAGGACGCGTACTGGACGGGGGCGCACGCCTTCGAGTACTGGTCGCACGCCGCCTGCGTGCTGCCCGTCGAGGAGTGGCCGCTCTTCGCCTTCCGCCGGCGCGCCTACCGCGACCGCCCGCACTGGGGCCACGAGCTGTCGCCCGGGGCGTACGACAAGGTGATCGCCCAGCTCCGGGACGAGGGCCCGCGCACGGCGACCGAGCTGGGCGGCGCGAAGAACAAGGGCGAGTGGTGGGACTGGTCCGACTCCAAGATCGCCGTGGAGCGGGCGCTGATGTACGGCGAGGTGGTGGTCGTCGAGCGGCGCGGCTGGAAGCGGGTCTACGACCTGGCCGAGCGGGCGATCCCCGAGACGCTGCGCCACGACGACCTGGACGACGCCGAGTGCGTGCGGCGCCTGGTGCGGCAGGCGGGCGAGGCGCTGGGCGTGGGCACGCGCGCGGACATCGCCGACTACCACCGGCTCAAGGCCGAGCAGTTCGACGCGGCGGTCGAGGCGTCGGGGCTCGTGCCGGTGACGGTGGCGGGCTGGGGCAAGCCCGCCTGGGCGGACCCGGCGGCCCTGGCGACCGAGCCGCGCGGCCGGCACCGCACGACGCTGCTCTCGCCGTTCGACTCGCTGATCTGGGAGCGGGCCCGCACCGAGCGGATCTTCGGCTTCACGCACCGCCTGGAGGCGTACGTGCCGAAGCAGAGGCGGATCCACGGCTACTTCGCGATGCCGGTGCTGGCGGGGGGCCGGCTGGTCGGCCGGGTGGACCCGGCCCGCGAGGGCCGGACGCTCGTGGCCCGCCAGGTGACCCTGGACGGCCCCAAGGCGGTCCCGGCGGTGGCCCGTGCCCTGCGCGAGGCGGCCGAATGGGTCGGCTGCGACACGGTGACGATCCTCCCGGACCGGGTGAACCTCCCGACCCTGGCCCCGGAACTGGTGCGGGAACTGGGCTGAGGTCCGGCCCGGACCGCGGGGGTCCGGGGCGGGGGTCACCGGATCTCGAGGATCTTCTCCCGCATCGCACCGCATCCCCCGGGGGACGACCCCCGGACCCCCGGCAAGGGCACCCTCGGGCCGGAGCCTCACCGGATCTCGAGGATCTTCTCCCGCATCGCGTACACCACCGCCTCCATCCTGGAGTGCAGCTGAAGCTTCTCCAGGATGTTCCGGACGTGGTTCTTCACCGTGTTCTCGGAGATGAACAGCTCCTTCGCGATGTCCCGGTTGTTCATCCCGGTCGCGACGAGCTTGAGGACCTCCAGCTCGCGGTCGGTCAGCCGGGGCGCGGGCACGAGCCTGCGCTCGTCGGTCCGCTGGATCATCGACTTGAACTCGGTGAGGAGCTTGGACGCCATGGAGGGGCTGATCTGCGACTGCCCGTCCGCGACCGCGCGGATCGCCGTGGCGACCTCGTCGGTGGAGATCTCCTTGAGGAGGTACCCGGTGGCCCCCGCCTTGATCGCCTCGTAGAGGTCGGCCTCCTCGTCGCTGATCGTCAGCATGATGATCTTCGCGCTGGGGGCCACCTCCTTGATGGTGGTGCACGCCTCGATGCCGCCGCGCCGGGGCATCCGCACGTCCATCAGGACGATGTCCGGCAGCAGATCGGCCGCCTTTTCGACGGCCTCGGCCCCGTCACCGGCCTCTCCGACGACCTGGATGTCCTCTTCGTGGAAGAGGACGATCTCCAGACCGCGCCGGAAAAGGGCGTGGTCGTCCACGACGAGGACCCGGATCGGCTCCTTGCGGAACGCCCCGCTGTCCGAATCCGATCCCTCCGGGACCGCCCCCTCGTGCTCGCGCCCGCTGAGCACCGGCCCGAAGCTGTCCGCCATCGTTCCTCCCCCTGAAGGCCGTGGCCTGAATTCGTTTCCGGTCCTCCAACCCGTGCCCAGGAAGCACCGGTTGGCGTGCGCTCCATGATTTCATGCCCCGGCGGCTGCGGGTCGATCCATGGACGCACGGGGGTGCCCCTGGGGGCGCACCGCGCGCTCCAGGGGCACCGTGAGATGTGGTCGGTGCGGACCGGCGGTCAGCCGCCGAGCGCACCGCCGGCGCCGCCGTCGGCGAGCGGGTCGCTCTCGGCGAGCGGGTCGCTCTCCAGATGGATGACGCCGTAGTCGTACGCGTGTCGCCGGTAGACGACGCTCGGCTGCTTGGTGTCGGAGTCGACGAAGAGGTAGAAGTCGTGCCCGACCAGCTCCATCTCGTAGAGCGCCTGATCGAGCGTCATCGGTGCGGCCTTGTGGGTCTTCTCGCGGACCACCAGCGGGCCGTCGCCCTGGACTTCGATCGAGCCCACCATCCTGGTGGGCACCTCGTCGGTCTCGCCCGCGACCAGCTTGCCGTCCCCGTCGAACTGGGCGACGCCGGGCACGACGTCCCCGACCTCGGCCGCCGACAGCCGGCCGTTGCCACGGCGGGTGTACCGCTTGTCGTGCTGCTTGCGCAGTCGCGCCTCGAGCTTGTCGCTGGCGAGGTCGAGCGCCGCGTACGGATCGGCCGCCGCGGCCTCCGCCCGGATCACCGGGCCGCGGGAGTGGAGGGTGATCTCCACGCGGTCGGACCGGTCGGCCTGCCGCGGGTTGGGCTCCTTGGACACCTCGACGTCGAGGCTGATCACCTTGCCGTCGAGCTTCTGGATCTTCTCCAGCTTCAGCTTCTCGGCCACGTGCTTGCGGAACCGCTCGGGCACCTCGGTCTTGCGGCCCTTGACGACGATGTCCACGCAGAACTCCGTTCCCGGATCGCCCGGATCGGCTCCTCGGCCGCCGGGCATCTCCCTTTGCACCAGACTCCGGATGGTTTACCGGAGCTCGGACTCGGCGACTTTCACCTCCTCCTCCCCGGTCGAGAAGATCCCCACCCCTTCGACAGGAGGTTAATTCGCCCTGAACTCCTGTCCAGAGGCGCAACCATGTATTCGGCGAGGCGATGGCTTTCGCCATTCCTCACAACCGAACATAGCCCCTTCGGACGGGTGTCGGCACCCGCTGCCGCGACATACCTCCGTTCGGGCGTTTTCACCTCTCACCACCTGCAACGATCCAAGATCTTGAGGAGTTCCGGTTTATTTCGAACGAAGCGGGAGAGGATGCGATCACGGCCGCCGCCCGCTGTTCGAATCCGTGCTGCGCGGAAGCGGCCGTTAAACCGTGCGGTATTTCAGAAATGAACGAAAGGCGTACGGCTCCGAGGGCGCGGGCCGCCTCCGCCAGCGAGGCGCCGGTGGTCATCAGGTCGTCCACGAGCACCACCGTTCCCGCCGCCCGCCCTGCCGTCCGTCCCGCCGCGCTGCCCGTGGTGCCGACCGTCGTGCCTCCAGCCGCGCTTCCCGCCGCCAGGAGCCGCGCGCCGCCCGGTACGACCTCCAGCGCTCCGGAGAGGTTCGCGAGGCGCCCGCGCGCTCCGAGCCCGGCCTGGTCCGCCACGTACCGCCGCTGCCGCAGTACGGGCACCACCCGCGCGTCCCGTCCCGTCCGCCGCAGCCGGGCGGCCGCGGCCAGGGCGATCCGCCGCGTCGGATCGTGGCCACGCGCCCGTACGGAGCGCCGCGAGGACGGCACCGGTACGAGGAGCAGCGGCCCGCCCCCGGATCCCGCCACGGCCCCGGCGGCGGCCTCCACGGCACCGGCCAGGGCGCCACCCAGGGGACCGGCGAGCGCGAGCGCCCCGCGTTCCTTGTGGGCGAGCAGGACCTCCCGTACGGCACCGGCGTAGGGCGCGGCCGCGTGGACCGCGGGCAGCCCGGCGGGCTCGGGCGCCGGCCGCACCCGGTACGGCCCCGTCCCGGTCAGCTCCTCCGCGCACTCCGGGCACAGCTCGGTCCGCGGTCTGCCGCAGCCTCCGCAGGCGACCGGCAGGACCAGCCCGGCGATCTCGCGCCACCACCCCCGCATGGCTCCACTGTGCGCCTTCCCGCGGCCCCCTGCCACCCCTGTGGAAAACCCCTCGCCGACCCCGCTCCCGAGGCGCGCCGGAGAACTCCGCGAGCCCCCCGGAGTACGTCAGGTGCGCCCCGGGCGGCCGGGGACTCCGGTGGTGCGGGCGACCGGGGGAGGGTCCCGCGCGGACGGGCGCGGGCCGCCGCACCAGGGCCGGTTCTAGCCGGGATAGACCGGCGAGTCCCCGTCCTTCACCACCGGCTGCCAGTTCGTCCCCGGCGGCAGCCGGACGATGCCGTCCTCGGAGTCGGCCACCATGGGCGTGTCCAACGACTCCGTGTGCGGCGCGGACACCGACGTCACCCCGTTCAGGCCGGGGAGCACCGAGGTCGGCGAGGTCGAGCCGTCCGTCTGGAGGTAGCGGATCTGCTGCACGCCCCCCGCCTCCTTGCCGACCACGACGAGCCGGCTCGGCCCGGCCCAGGAGACGGCCGTGACCGACTCAAGGCGGGGGGCGGCGGGCTGGAGGTCCACCACCGAGACGGTGGCCTCCCCGTCCGTCGTCCGCCGTTCGATCCGGCCGATCTGGAGGGTGGTGCGCTCGCCCCGCTCGACCACCAGGGCGATCCGGACGCCGTCGGCGGAGACCCGCAGCGACTCGATCCGGTCCTCCCCCAGCCACGGCGTGCGGACCTCGACGGGCTCCCCGGTGCCGTCCGGCACCATCCACAGCTTGTTCTCGGCGGGGTCGCGGTCGGCGACCCACAGGTCGCCCCGGCCGCCCCAACTGGGCGCGGAGAGACGGTCCTCCGACCGGAGGCCCTTGCTGCTCAGGACCGGCTGCCGGGAGCCCTGATCCGTGGTGATCGAGGAGACGAACAGCCGATGGGCGTCCTTGTCGACCCCGGCCGCCCGGGTCTCGCCCCGGTCGACGGCGATCGAACCGAGCGCCACCGAACCCTTGCCGAGCGGTCCCGGCACGTCGACCGGCGAGGCCGTCTCCTTGCCGGCGACCACCAGCTTCTTCAGCTTGCCCTGCTCGTCGACGAAGTACGGCTTCTCGTCGAGGTCGGCCTCCCGGACCGCCGCGAACTCGGCCGCCTGCCCCTTGCCGAGCCGGCACAGCGAATCCGACCCGTTCAGGAGCTCCACCTGCTCGACCCGTACGGACGGCAGGTCGCGCAGCGTGAACAGCAGCTGCGCCGCCATCCGCCGGCACGCCACCCCGTCGACCCGGTTGCCCTGGAACTCCAGCGGCACCTTCAGCGTGGACTGGTCGTCCGTCGTCAGGGTGGTGACGTCCTTCTTCAGCGTCGTACGGGAGGGGAAGCTGGAGTCGACGGCCTGCTTCAGCCAGTTCGTCGGGCCGTCGAGCAGCGCCTTGACCGTCTGGGTGACCGGGTCCATCCGGGTGACGGGGTCCTGCCGCTGCCGGATGTAGACGGGATCGGCGACGACCCAGTCCTCCCCGGAGGCGAAGTAGTACTTGTT
Source organism: Streptomyces sp. NPDC055632 (assembly GCF_053618675.1). Classification (NCBI taxonomy): domain Bacteria; kingdom Bacillati; phylum Actinomycetota; class Actinomycetes; order Kitasatosporales; family Streptomycetaceae; genus Streptomyces; species Streptomyces sp. NPDC055632. Next base: position 28,592 of record NZ_JBSHHY010000049.1, read on the forward strand.
GACCGACCGGTAGTTGCGGAGGAAGTCGGCCTCGCCGAGGACCAGGCCGGGCGGGAGGCTGTCGATGCGCCACTCCTTGCCCTTGCCGTTCCCCGTCGGCTGCTGCACCACGTGGATCGACCACAGGTAGTCGGCGGGGCTGATCGGCTGGTAGGCGTGGCGGGCGTCCACCGTCGCGACCTTGCGGCCGGCGAGCGGGTAGACCCGGCCCTCCTTGTCAGGGTCGGCGTTGCGGTCGGCCTGCTTGCGGTTGGGCGCGGTGGCGAGCACGGTGATGCTCTGCTCCGGCTTCCAGGTACCCGCGGCCTTCTTCGTCAGGTACTTGCGGGCCGTGGCGAAGCCGGGGTCGTCACTGGTCATGGCCTCCAGGAAGCCGTCGACGATCTCCCCCGGGTCCGCGTTCTCACGGGGGGCAACGGCGTAGACCCGCACCTGCGAGTCGCCCGTGTTGGAGCCCTTCACCGTCTGCACGTCCCCGCTGTCGGGCATCGTCGCGCAGCCGCCCGCCAGGAGCGCGCCGCACGCGGCCAGCAGCGTCGAGCGTGTGATCCGTCCCCGCCCCGCCTGCTCCGCTCGGGAGTCAGCGCCCACGTGTCCCGCCCTCCTGCTCCGCGTTCCCGGCCCCGTTCCCCCGGCCGTTCCCGTTCTCGTTGCCGTTGCGGTCGGCCGTCGCCGTGCCCGGCGCGCGGCCGTCGGTGTCCGCCGCCGCCCGCGCCACCACCCGGGCGCCGCTGCCGGGCAGCGCCGTCGGGTCGACGGTCGCCCGGGGCGCCCCGGGAAGCCTCGGCGGTACGGGGAGCGGCGTCCGGTCCCCGCCGGACTGCGCCGGCACCGCCGTACGGCGGGCGGCCGCCTGCTCGCGGTTGCGGCGCGAGTCCTCGGGCTCCAGGGGTATCGGGGAGCCCCGCAGCGGCTCGTCCGCCGTGCGCGGCAGGGTGAGCCGGAACTGCGAACCGCCGCCGGGCTCGCCCCACGCCTGGAGCCAGCCGCCGTGCAGCCGTGCGTCCTCGACGGCGATCGACAGGCCGAGGCCGGTGCCGCCGGTGGTGCGGGCGCGGGCCGGGTCGGCGCGCCAGAAGCGGTTGAACACCCGGGTCGCCTCGCCCGGCTTCAGCCCGACGCCGTAGTCGCGGACGGCGACGGCGACGGCCCCGCCCGCGGCGGCCAGCTTCACCACCACGTCCCGGCCCTCGCCGTGCTCGACGGCGTTGACGACGAGGTTGCGCAGCACCCGCTCGACGCGGCGGGCGTCCGCCTCGGCCACCACGGGCTGCTGGTCGCCGACGACCACGATCCGGGTGTTCTTGCGCTCGGCGAGGGGCTCGGCACCGCCTATGACCCGGCGCACGACCTGCCGCAGGTCTATCGGCTCGGCCTCCAGGGCGGCCGCGCCCGCGTCGAAGCGGCTGATCTCCAGGAGGTCGGAGAGCAGCGACTCGAAGCGGTCGAGCTGGTCACCGAGGAGTTCGGCGGAGCGTGCCGTGACGGGGTCGAAGTCCACACGGGCCTCGTGGATGACGTCGGCCGCCATCCGGACCGTGGTCAGCGGGGTGCGCAGCTCGTGCGAGACGTCCGAGACGAACCGCCGCTGCATCCGCGACAGCTCCTCCAGCTGCTGGATCTTGAGCTGGAGGTTCTGCGCCATCTTGTTGAAGGCCTCGCCGAGCCGCGCGATGTCGTCCTCGCCGGTGACCTTCATCCGCTCCTGGAGGCGCCCGGCCGAGAGCCGCTCGGCGATCCCGGCGGCCATCCGCACGGGCGTGACGACCTGGCGCACCATGAGCCAGGCGATGGCGCCGAGCAGCACGACGACGAAGAGCCCGGCGGTCGCCAGGGTGCCCTTGACCAGGGCGAGGGAGTCCTCCTCCTGGGTCAGCGGGAAGAGGTAGTAGAGCTCGTACTGGGTGCCCTCGGCGTCGTTCAGCCGCTTGCCGATCACCAGGCCGGGCTCGGACGCCTTGCTGCTGGTGTAGTGGATCCGCGTGAACTTCTGGAGAGTATCCGTGCTCTGCGCCACCAAGAGCCGCAGGTCGCGGGGGATGCTCGCGGCCGGGTCGACCTCGCCGGAGGCGCGGACGCCGCGGCTCGCGGTGTCACCGGTGTCGAGGGAGAGCGCGACCACGTTGAAGGCGCTCTGCCCGCCGCTGGCGAGCTGCTCGACCAGGGTGGAGCGCCAGTTCACGGACGCGCCGTCCCGCCCGCCGTCCGGCTGCCCGGGCGTCGAGGGGGTGGTCGCCGCCCGGTCCTGGGCGGCGGAGAACCCGCCGGCGGCCTGGCCCTGGGCGGCCTTCTCCTTGGCGTCCAGCAGACCGTTGCGGACCTGCCCGATGACGACGATGCCGAGCAGCAGCACGACCCCGAGCGACATCAGCAGGGTGCCCGCGACGATCCGCAGCTGGATGTTCCGCCGCCACAGGCGCACGGCGGGCAGCAGGGGCCGGCGGATCCAGCGCGCGAGGAGCCGGAAGACCGGCCCTCCCCGCGAACCGTCCTGGAGGAGCCTTCCGCCGCGCGGCGGACGGCCGGAACGCGAGCCCCCCCGCCCCGGTCCGGCAGCCCGCCCCGTACGGCTTCCCGGGTCCCCGGGCTTCGGAGCAGTACTGCCCGTACTCATGCTCAGCTCGGTCCCGCCTTGTAACCGACGCCACGGACGGTCACCACGATCTCCGGACGCTCGGGGTCCTTCTCGACCTTCGAGCGCAGCCGCTGGACGTGCACGTTCACCAGCCGGGTGTCGGCCGCGTGCCGGTAGCCCCACACCTGCTCCAGGAGGACCTCACGGGTGAAGACCTGCCACGGCTTGCGCGCGAGCGCCACGAGGAGGTCGAACTCCAGCGGGGTCAGGGCGATGGACTGCCCGTCCCGCTTCACGGAGTGCCCGGCCACGTCGATGACCAGGTCACCGATGGTCAGCTGCTCCGGAGCCGGCTCCTCGGACCTCCGCAGCCGCGCCCGGATGCGGGCGACGAGCTCCTTCGGCTTGAACGGCTTCACGATGTAGTCGTCGGCGCCGGACTCCAGGCCCACGACCACGTCGACCGTGTCGCTCTTGGCCGTGAGCATGACGATCGGCACTCCCGACTCGGCCCTGATGAGCCGGCACACCTCGATGCCGTCCCTGCCGGGCAGCATCAGGTCGAGCAGCACCAGGTCGGGCTTCGCCTCCCTGAAAGCGGCAAGCGCCTTGTCACCGTCCGCGACGAACGACGGCTCGAACCCTTCACCCCGCAGCACGATGCCGAGCATCTCGGCCAGTGCGGTGTCGTCGTCGACGACAAGAACGCGTCCCTTCATATCGACATCATCCCATTTCCGTATCAGTCCTGAGGTGGCTGGTGAGATACCTCACTGACCTGCGGCGACGCCCTTGATCAACCGCCGGTGACCGTCCGTGTCCGTGGGTGTTGATGTCAGTCATGGATGTCACCCCCGTGTCCCCCGTGGTCGCGCAGAACCGTACCCCGCGCATCCCGCCGCTGCCCATGGGACGAGGTCGGAGGTGGAGAAACCTGTAACGGCTCCTCTGCTACTCCGTTGTGAGTGCGTCGGCGATGTCCTGCATGTGCCCGGTGACGACGTCGGCTTGTGCCTCGCTGAAAAGGTCCGCCTTGTGGGGCTTGTCGGCGTAGCCGATGACCGTCGCTCCGGCTGCGTGGGCGGCCTGGACGTCGGTGAGGGAGTCCCCGATCAGCGTGCAGCTGGTGACATCGATGTGCATCTGTTCGGCTGCCGTGATGAGCGGGAACGGGTTCGGCTTCATCAGGTGGAGCTGCTCGGAGGGGCGGCCCACGATGTGCGTGACGTACTGCTGCAGGCCGTGGAGTTCCAGGAAGGCCCGTACGCACTCGGCGGAGTTGTTGCTCACCACCGCGACCCCTCGATCGGCCGCGCGTGCCGCCCGCAGGGCTTCCGCCGCTCCCGGGGTCGGCTGTCCGGCCACCGCGACGGCTCGCACCTCGGCGGCGGTCAGGGCCCGCTCGATCTCCTGGCCGATTTCGGTGTCGGCCTCGTGCGCGATGCGCAGGACTTCGATCGGGTGGTCCGTCCGGGCGGCCTTCGCCCCCGCGGCTTCGTCCCGGGCCGAGAGGAGTGCGGTCAGCTCCCGTGCGACTTCGGGTGCCGGCAGTCCCGCGAACACGTCGCACACGGGCCCGTCGAAGTCGAAGAGGACGACGCGGGCGTTCGCCAGGGTCTCGGTGAGCAGGTCGTCGTGCGTCAAGATCGAAGTCCCTTCCGATGGTCTCCCAGACGCGGTCGAACCACATCTGGACTTGCTGAACCCACTGGGCTCATCCCCCTGCCCAATCTTCACCTGCCGTGACCTGTCCCACAGCGCCTCCCCCCTGTCACGGTCGTGATCCTGTGGAGAACGACCCGCTCGGCCCGGCGCCACACGGTTCGCACGGCCGGATCGGGCATCCGCACAGTGTGCCGTCTGCCGCCCGCACGATGAAGGTCCGGACGAAGCTACGAAGGACGAGGCCGCTCCCGCCCACGGGTGGGCCCCGCGTGGCACGATGGCACCCGGCCCGCCGCCGTGTTCAGGTGTCGGCCGCCGTGACCGAGCCGGTTCGCCGATCCGGCACCGCGACCATTCCCACGAGGTGGACGACCGTGAACGACACTCCGGGCTGGACCTCGCCCGGATCCGCCCCTTCCGGCGACCAGGACGGCCCCGGCGTTCCCCGGCCCGCCGGCCCGGCCGACGTGAACGGCTCCACCTCCCAGTGGTCCAAGGACCAGCCCCCCGCCGGCCGGTGGTCCCCGCCCACCGGCCAGACGCCGCCCCCCGGCCCCGGACGGAACTGGGGAGCCCCGCCCGCCGGAGCGCAGTGGGGCAAGCCGCCGGCGGCGAAGCCGGGTGTGATCCCGCTGCGCCCGCTGAGCGTGGGCGAGATCCTCGACAGCGCGGTGAAGACCCTCCGCGCCCACTGGCGCGCGGTCCTGCCCGTCATGGCCGTGCTCGCGCTGTTCGCCCAGGTCACCCACACCCTGGTCCAGCGCTACCTCGTTCCGCCGACCCCGGAGGTCGACCCGGACGCCACGCCCTCCGAGGCCCTGAAGCAGCTCGTCGAATCGACCCGCGCCTCCCTGATCGGCCTGGGCCCGGACACCCTCGTGTCCCTGGTGGCGCTGCTGATCAGCAGCGCCCTGCTGGCCGTCGTGGTCAGCCGCGCGGTCCTCGGCCGCCCGGTCTCCCTGGGCGCCGCCTGGCAGGAGGCCCGCCCGCGCCTGCTCCAGTTGCTCGGCCTGACCCTGCTGATCGCGGCCATGGGTGCCGGCATCATGCTCGTCGGCCTGCTTCCCGGACTCCTGGTCGGCGGCCCCCCGGGCGTGCTCCTGATCGTCCTCGGCGGCCTCGGCGCCCTGGTCCTGAACGTCTGGCTGATCATCCGCTTCAGCCTCGCCTCCCCCGCCCTGATGCTGGAGCGCGGGGGCGTGGTCCAGTCCCTGAAGCGCTCGGCGAAGCTGGTGCGGGGCTCGTGGTGGCGGATCTTCGGCATCACCCTGCTCACTCAGCTGCTGATCATCCTGTTCACACTGATCATCTCGATCCCGTTCGTCGTCATCGGCTTCGTGGTCGACGGCGAGGCCCTCTCCAGCCTGTCCTCCGGCTCCGCAGAAACCTTCGGCTGGCCGTTCCTGATCGCCACGGGCATCGGCGGCGTGATCACCAGCGCGGTCACCTACCCGATCTCCGCCGGTGTGACGGTCCTCCTCTACGTGGACCAGCGCATCCGCCGGGAAGCCCTGGACCTCGAACTGATCCGGGCCGCGGGCCGCCCCGAGACCGGCCCCGAGCCCGGCGACCGGGCCGTCGGGAGCTGACGGCGTGACGGTCGCGGGGGGAACGGGCACGGCGCTGGCGCGCCTGCGCGCCGACGGCGACGTACCGGTGGACATCTCCCGTGTCCCCGCCCGCGAGGCGGCGGAGCGGGAGCTGTCCGACCCGATGTACCACGAGAACGACCCGAGCCTCCTCCAACGCGGCCTGAACCGCCTCTGGGAGTGGCTGGACCGCCTCTTCGGCTCCGCGTCCGACGTCGCCCCGGGCGGGCCGCTCGGTCTCGTGGTCGTCCTCCTGGTGGTGGTCGCGCTCGTCGCCGCCCTCTGGTGGCGCCTCGGCACCCCCCACCGGACGCCCGCCACCACGGGCGACTCCCTCTTCGGGGACGGCCCCCGCTCCGCCCGCGACCACCGGGAGGCCGCCGCCCGCCACGCCTCCGCCGGTCGCTGGAACGAAGCCGTCCAGGAACGGATGCGGGCCGTCGTCCGCTCCCTCGAAGAACGCGCCCTGCTCGACCCCCGCCCCGGCCGCACCGCCGACGAGGCGGCCGCAGAGGCGGGCCGCTCCCTCCCCTCCCACGCGGACGCCCTGCGCCGCGCGGCCCGCGCCTTCGACGACGTCACATACGGCGGCCGCACCGCCGACGAGCCGACGTACCGCCACGTCGAGGAGCTGGACACCGCCCTGGAACGGACCCGTCCCGCCCTCAACACCGCCTCCACGGGGACGCCCGCATGAGCAGCGCGACCACCGGAACCCCGACACCCGGCGGCGAGCCGACCACCGACGCCCCGGCGCCCACCACTCCGACCGGCAGCACGTCGACCGCCCTCTCCGCCCGCCGGATCTGGACCCGTGTCCACGGTGTGGCCCTCGTCGTCGCCGTGGTCCTGATCGGCGGCCTCGTCCTCGCCACGGTCCGCTCCACCAACGCCCACGGCGCCCTCGACCCCCGCTCCACCGACCCCCACGGCAGCCGGGCCGTCGCCGAACTCCTCAAGCAGCGGGGCATCACGCTCACCCTCGCCACCACCCTCGACGAGGCCACGGCGGCCACGACCCCCGGAACCACCCTCCTGGTCGCCGCCCCCGACCTGCTGACGGACGCCCAGCTGTCCACGCTCCGGACCGCCGCGCAGACCTCCGCCGGCCGCACGGTCCTCCTCGGCGCCGGCTCCCCCTCCCTCGACATCCTGGCCCCGGGAATCACCAGCGCCCCCGACACCGCCGTCACGAACCTCTCCCCCGCCTGCACCCTGCCCGCCGCCACCCGCGCCGGCAGCGTCGACCTGGGCGGCGAACGCTACGAGGTCGCCCCCGGCACCACGGCCGACTCCTGCTACCCCTCCGACGGCCTGCCGACCCTGGTCCGCCTCCCCGGCACCGGCACCACCGACACGGTCCTCCTCGGCTCGCCCGACATCCTCCACAACACCCGTCTCGACCAGCAGGGCAACGCCTCGCTCGCCCTGCAACTCCTCGGCTCCCGGCCCCATCTCGTCTGGTACCTCCCCTCCCTGTACGACGCTTCCGCCGACGCGCCCGAAGACGACACCACCGGCAACTTCCTCGCGCTCATCCCCTCCGGCTGGCTGTGGGGCACGCTCCAGCTCGCGCTCGCGGCCCTGCTCGCCGCCTTCTGGCGCGGCCGCCGCCTCGGCCCCCTGGTGACCGAGCGGCTCCCCGTCGCCCTCCGCGCCTCCGAGGCCACCGAGGGCCGCGCCCGCCTCTACCGCAAGGCGAACGCCCGCGACCGCGCCGCCTCCGTCCTGCGCACCGCGACCCGCACCCGGCTCGCCCCGCTCCTCGGCGTCCCCTCCCGGGACGCCCACTCCCCCGACCTCCTCCTCCCCGCGCTCTCCGCGCGTCTCCCCGGAACCACCGCGGACCCCAGGGACCTCCTCTTCGGCCCGGCTCCCGCCGACGACTCCGCCCTCGTCCGCCTGGCGGACCAACTCGACGCCCTCGAAAGAGAGGTACGCACCTCATGAGCGCCCTGACCCCCGAGACCGCTACGAACTCGGACGGCGCCCGCGCCTCCCTGGAGGCCTTGCGCACCGAGATCGCGAAGGCCGTGGTCGGCCAGGACCCCGCCGTCACCGGTCTCGTCGTCGCCCTGCTCTGCCGGGGGCACGTCCTCCTCGAAGGTGTCCCGGGCGTCGCCAAGACCCTGCTGGTCCGCTCGCTCGCCGCCGCGCTCGAACTCGACACCAAGCGCGTCCAGTTCACCCCCGACCTGATGCCGAGCGACGTCACCGGCTCCCTGGTCTACGACGCCCGCACCGCCGAGTTCTCCTTCCAGCCGGGCCCGGTCTTCACCAACCTGCTGCTCGCCGACGAGATCAACCGGACGCCCCCGAAGACCCAGTCCTCCCTCCTGGAGGCCATGGAGGAACGCCAGGTCACGGTCGACGGCACCCCGCGCCCGCTGCCCGAGCCGTTCCTGGTCGCGGCGACCCAGAACCCCGTCGAGTACGAGGGCACTTATCCCCTCCCCGAGGCCCAACTGGACCGGTTCCTGCTGAAGCTGACGGTCCCCCTGCCCTCACGCGCGGACGAGATCCAGGTCCTCACCCGTCACGCCGAGGGCTTCGACCCCCGCGACCTGAAGGCCGCCGGCGTCCGTCCCGTCGCGGGTCCCGCCGAGCTCGAAGCCGCCCGGGCCGCCGTCGCCAAGGTCTCGGTCTCCGCCGAGATCGCCGGCTATGTCGTCGATATCTGCCGTGCCACGCGTGAATCCCCCTCGCTCACGCTCGGGGTCTCTCCCCGAGGCGCCACCGCCCTGCTCTCCACCGCCCGCGCCTGGGCCTGGCTCACCGGCCGGGACTACGTCACCCCGGACGATGTGAAGGCCCTCGCTCTTCCCACCCTGCGTCATCGCATCCACCTGCGGCCCGAGGCCGAGATGGAGGGAGTCACCCCGGACTCCGTCATCCACTCGATCCTCGCCCACGTCCCCGTCCCCCGCTGAGAACGGCGCCCCATGGCCCTCACCGGACGAACCGCGCTGCTCGCGGCCCTCGGATCGCTCCCCGTCGGCATCCTCGCCCCCAGCTGGACGGGGATGCTCGCGGTGAACGCGCCCCTCTCACTCGCAATACTGTGCGACTACGCCCTGGCCGCGCCAGTACGAACGCTCCAATTCACCCGAAGCGGTGACACATCCGTTCGACTCGGTGACGCAGCCGAGGTGCAGCTCACGGTGACCAACCCGTCCCGCCGCCGCCTCCGAGCCCAGCTCAGGGACGCCTGGCCGCCCAGCAGTTGGCTCCCCGGCACCGAACGGTCCGCCTCGCGCCGACACCTCACCGTCCCCGCCGGCGAGCGCCGCCGCCTGACGACGTCCCTGCGCCCGACCCGCCGGGGCGACCGCCGCGCCGAACGGATCACGGTCCGCTCGTACGGCCCCCTCGGCCTCGCGGCCCGCCAGGGCAACCACGAGGTCCCCTGGACCGTCCGCGTCCTGCCCCCGTTCACCAGCCGCAAGCACCTGCCGTCCCGCCTGGCCCGGCTCCGTGAGCTCGACGGCCGCACCAGCGTGCTGACCCGCGGCGAGGGCACCGAGTTCGACAGCCTCCGCGAGTACGTGCCCGGTGACGACACCCGCTCGATCGACTGGCGCGCCACGGCCCGGCAGACCGCCGTCGCCGTCCGCACCTGGCGCCCCGAGCGCGACCGCCACGTCCTGATCGTCCTGGACACCGGCCGCACCTCGGCCGGCCGCGTCGGTGACGTCCCGCGCCTGGACGCCTCCATGGACGCGGCCCTCCTCCTGACGGCGCTCGCCTCCCGCGCCGGCGACCGGGTGGACCTCCTGGCCTACGACCGCCGCCTCCGCGCCCAGGTCCAGGGCCGCTCCGCGAGCGACGTCCTGCCCGCCGTCGTCGACGCCCTCGCCCCGCTCGAACCGGAGCTGGTGGAGACCGACGCCCGCGGCCTGGCCGCGACCGCGCTCTCCCGTGCTCCCCGCCGTTCCCTGATCGTCCTGCTGACGGGCCTCGACGCCGCCCCCGTCGAGGAGGGCCTCCTCCCCGTCCTGCCTCAGCTCACCCAGCGCCACACACTCGTGGTGGCCTCCGTGGCCGACCCGCACATCGCCCGCATGGCCGCGAAGCGCGGCACGGCGGAGAGCGTGTACGAGGCCGCTGCGGCCACGCAGACGCAGTCCCAGCGCGCCCGCACCGCGGACCAGCTCCGACGCCACGGCGTCACGGTCGTCGACGCCATTCCCGACACCCTGGCCCCGGCCCTGGCGGACGCGTACCTCGCCTTGAAGGCGGCCGGCCGACTCTGAGGCTCACCTATCCCGGGTCCGGGACTGGGCTCGGGAAAAGGACGGTGAACGCAGAAAAGCCCCGCACCAGATGGTGCGGGGCTTTCCCACAATGATTGTTCGGCGGTGTCCTACTCTCCCACAGGGTCCCCCCTGCAG
>NZ_JBSHHY010000050.1:0-37596 GCF_053618675.1 Streptomyces sp. NPDC055632
CTCAACGGCCAGGTGCAACTTGGTGGTGAACCCGCCGCGTGAACGTCCGAGCCCGTGATCTCCGGGCTCGGTGAACACGCCACCCGGCGGCTCCTTTTGCAGGTCACCCTGCTTGCGGGCCCCGGCCGCATGCTGATGGGCGCGGCACACCGTGGAGTCGACGCCCAGGTCCCACACGATCGCACCCTTGGCATCGGCCTGGGACTGCAGCCGGGTAAGGATCCGGTGCCAGGTTCCGTTCCGCTGCCAACGGCGGAACAGGTCATAGACCCGGCCCCACGGCCCGTACTCGACGGGCACGTCCCGCCACGGAACACCGGTGCGGACACGGAACCGTATGCCGTCGATCAACTGCCGCCGAGGCCAGACGGGCGGCCGCCCCGCCTTCGTCCCCTTCGGCAGCAGCGGCTCCAGCACCGCCCACTGCTCGTCCGTGAGATCTCCCCGACCCATGAACCGTGATCATCCACAACCAAAATCCACTTTTGATACACGGCCTAGATCTGCGGGCGGCGGTGAACGCGATGCTGCCGCGCGTGGACCTGCCGGAGGTGCTGCTGGAGGTCTTCTCGTGGACCGGCGCCGACCAGGCGTTCACATCGGTCACCGGCGGCGAGGCCAGGCTGAGGGACCTGCACGTCACGATCGCCGCGCTGCTCGTCGCCCATGGCTGCAACGTCGGCTACACCCCCGTGATCGGCGGGGCCGACGCGCTGAAGTACGGTCGGCTGTCCCACGTCGACCAGACTTACCTGCGGCTCGCGACGTATCAGGCCGCGAACGCCACGCTGATCGAGCACCAGGCGTCCATCGGCCTCGCGAGCGCATGGGGCGGCGGGCTGGTCGCCTCGGTCGACGGGATGCGGTTCGTCGTCCCGGTACCGAGCGTGTACGCGCGGCCCAACCCGAAATTCTTCGGCCGCCGGGGTGGGGCAACTTGGCTGAACATGATCAATGATCAGGCGGCTGGGCTCGGCGGGAAGGTCGTGGCCGGCACCCCGCGCGACTCCCTGTACGTGCTGGACGTCCTCTACGACCACGACGGCGGACGGCGCCCGGAGATGATCGTCACCGACACCGCCTCGTACAGCGACATCGTCTTCGGCCTTCTCACGCTCGCCGGGTTCACGTACGCGCCGCAGCTGGCGGACCTGCCCGATCAGAAAATGTGGCGCATCGACCGCACGGCCGACTACGGCGCCTTCCAGGACGCGGCCCGCGGCCGGGTCGACCTCGCCCGCATCGAGCGGCACTGGGAGGACATCCTGCGGATCATCGGCTCCATCCACACCGGAGCCGTCCGCGCCTACGACGTCATCCGGATGCTCTCCCGCGACGGCCGCCCCACCCCGCTCGGCGACGCGATCGCGCACTACGGGCGGATCGCGAAGACCCAGCACATCCTGCGCCTGGCCGACAAACCCGGCTACCGCCGCCAGATCAAGGTGCAGGCCAACCTCCAAGAAGGCCGACACGCCCTCGCCCGGAAGATCTTCCACGGCCGCACCGGACAGCTCTACCAGCGCTACCAGGACGGCATGGAGGACCAGATCGGCGCCCTCGGACTCGTCCTCAACGCCCTGGTCCTGTTCAACACCCGGTTACATGGACGCCGCCGTCGACCGGCTCCGCGCCGACGGGTTCGAGGTCCGGGACGAGGACGTCGCACGGCTATCCCCGTTCGTGCGGCACCACATCAACATGCTCGGCCGGTACTCCTTCCAGCTCCCCGACCTGCCCGGCGGCCTGAGACCCCTGCGGGACAAAAACGTCGCCGCCGACGAGGAGTAGGCACCGGCGCGCTGCCAGCAGGCGGCGGCGTGGTGAGTCTTCAGTCCGTGCCGTAGCGCTTCTGGTGGAGGCGGAGGCGGTAGAGCAGACAGGCGACGAACCATCGGTGGGCGTCGGCGAAGGCCAGACCGTGCGCGATGCGGCGCATCATGCGAGGGGCAAGGAGGAACTGCAGCGCGCTGGGCGGGGGCCTCAGCAGCCCACGGGCTGCGTCGTGCGCCGTGCGGGGTCAGATCTGATAGTCCTCCGCGCAGAAGGTCGGTTCGCTCACCGAGCCGTCCCCCGCTCTGGCCGTATCCAGGTACAGGTTGGGCCCGTCGGGCACGGCCGCTCCGTTCGGGCTGAACCGCAGACCCAGGTCGTGGTCTTCGACGTGCTGGATGATGGCCGCGTCAAGGACGGAAGGCGTGATGCCGACCAGCGGAATGCCCTCGTAGTGGAGCTGGGGTCCGGTACGGCCGTGCACGGTCACGGCGCCCAGCTCCGGAACGCCGTCCGGGTACCAGTACTGGGCGGTGACACCGGCGCGCCTGAAGTGGTCCGTGTGGAGGGACCACTGCCCGGACTCCTTCCAGAACCAGAAGGGGAAAGCGCCCGTCCGTCCGGCCGGGGTCTCGCCGCCGAGGGCGGCGGCCACCTGGTGCGGGCTCATGCCGAAACGGAGCGGCCCCACGTGCTCCAGCGGGTTCCAGTTCCAGCGGGGGCGTTCGTGATCGGGCGTCACGGGCCAGGCTCCCGGGTTCGCGACCAGGTCACGGACATCATGCCCCCTGATGACGGAGGCAGCCCTATCGTCGGCGACTCCGGGGGCGGTAAACCGGGCACTGGTGATCACGGCGTCCTTCCGCCCGACGTGCCCTTCGGGTAGCCGCCCCCACTCCTGTTCGGTGGACATGGAGACGCCCCACGCCGCGATCTGCGGATCCCCGCTGCGGTTCGTCCCCACTGCGGCCCCCCGTCGGGCCGCGAGGCCCAGGATCTCGGCGCGGGCCTCGGAGGGGACCCGGCCGATCAGTTCGACGTCGTTGAGCCGGACGAACGGGCCTCCATTGGCGTCGATCTCGACCGCGACCAAGTAGCCGTCCTGGTCGTAGACGGCAATTACGCAACGGCCGTCGTACGGAATCCAGTGCCATCCGTCGGCCGTGCCCTGTCCGCCACCGTTCCATTTTCCGTCCAGTGCCGCCTTCACCTCGTCGTGGTCCATCCCGAACCGCAGCGGCCCCACCGCCACCAGAGGATCGAGCACCCAACGCGCACGCTCTTCCGGCTCCCTGTCCCACCAGCCCATCCCAGCCCCTTTCCCTCACCACATCAGACATACGCTGCCTGATGGTCTCCCCGGAGCATACGTACCTCTTCTGACAACGCCGCTGGTCAGCAAGCCGCCTGGGATCACATGGTCAGCGGCGGCTGTCGCCTGGGGCGAGGAGGCTCGTGAGTTCGGCGATGGCCTCAGGGGACGGCTTGAAGTAGCGGCGGACATTCTCCGGCTTCTTGTGCCGGGACTTCGCCATCAGCATCAGCAGGGAGGCGCCCTGCTCGCCGAGGTGGGTCAGGGAGGAGTGGCGATACTCGTGCAGATCCCAGCCGGTCCCGGGACCGTGCACGGCCGTGTGCTCGTCGAGCAGGGCACGGGCCTGCCCGTACGACAGCCGGGCGAACCCGGTGTCCGGGCAGACGTCACGCGGGCTGACCACTTTCCCCGGGCCGGGCTTGCGGTGGGTGACGAATACCGGCCCGCGGGTGCGGCCGCGCAGCAACCGGGGCAGGAGCCGGGCGGTGCCGGCGTCCCAGTACACGGTCTCCAGCACGTAGTCCTCCCGGACCTGGCCCCGGCGACGAGCCTTGGTCCGGGCGCCCTTCGCCTTCACCTGGCAGCGGCGCCCGGCGAAGTCCAGGTCCTCGATGTTCACGCCGAGGATCTCCTCCGCCCGCCCCGAGGTCTCGTAGAGCATCCGCCACAGCGTCTTCTCCCGCAGGTGGACCTCGCGCCGGGCGATCAGCCGGTCGACGGCCATCTTCGAGCGGGCCGGGGTCTCGGAGTCCGGCACCGTTAGCCGCTTCACCCAGGCCGGGACCGTCGGGCCCTCGTAACCGCGCTCGGAGCACCAACTCGTCCAGGACAGCACGGCGCCGCGGCGGGCGTTCCAGGTGTTCACCGCCGAGCGGCCCCACAGCAGCTCCAGCGCCTCACCCATCTCGGCGTCCTCTACCGAGGCGAGCGGTCGGCCCTCGCCGAGGCGCTTGGAGGTCTTCCCGACGGCGATGCTGTAGTTCCGGACGGTGTTCGGGTTGCCGAGCGATTCGAGGAACAGGTCGGCAGCCATCCGGACGGTCACCGCCTTCCCGGTCGGCAACTGAACCAGCGTGGACACCGTTTCCCCCTTGCCACAGATAACAGGGCTGCTTCGTGGAGACGCCGGAGAGCGCCACCGCAGGTGACGGATCAAGCTACCGCAGATATTGGGGTGTTATCTGGGGGACAACTTCAGACCGACCCCACCGCCAGCGGCCCATCGGCCGCCCACCAGGGCCGACGAGGGCTTAGCGCACGATCTGACACCGATGTTCCTCAGACCCCGAGCAGCGAGGAGCGGCATGGCGAACGTGAGGACCGTCTGGGTGCAGGGCGGCCGGGACCAGGAGCCCGCGGTCATGTACAGCCCGTCGGCCGCCAAGATCTCCAAGGGCTTCAAGGAGGCCCAGGAGGGTGTGTCCGACGTTGATGAGGCTCGTTGAATATCCCCACCCGTTGCTCAGGGCATGGACAGGCCTGGTCGTATTGGTTTCCCAGTCTTCAGCGTTGGCTGGGGGCGCCCTGTGTGGTCACGGGCCCTCGCGGTCACGCAGGTCGTGTCGGGTACCTGCGACAGCCGGCCCCCAGGCCTTTGGCATGTAAGCGACAACTGCCGCTGCGGCTTCCTGGGCGGTGTAGTCGGGTTCGCGCGAGAACGGCTCACCGCGGTGACGGACCGCATAGCGGTGGTCACCAAGCGGATAGATCGCCGAGACGTCCCGGGAGAACGGGAACCCGGTGCATCTGCTGAACAGCAGGGCGCCGTGGCTGGTGAAGGGGAAAAGCGCTCTCAGTCTGGGTTCGGCGTGCGCTGCATGGAGCATTTCCAGGTCCTCGTACAGGTCCACTGTCAGGTAGCGGCTCCACGTCTCTGCCACGGCGTACTCAGGACCGCGTTCGTGGGCCAGAGCGAGGGGGCCAACTTCCAGGAAGGGTGCCGCGATCTGCAGTTCGGCCAGGGTGACGCCTGCGTGCCAGGCCGCGGCCGCTTCGGCGAGCTCAGCGAGGTCGCTGGTGGAGCCGTTGGTCAGATTCACCCCTTGACCCCACGCGGAGATGAGGAACACCCGCTCCGCAGATCCGAGGTTCACGCTGAATCGGTCCAGCCGTGGGTTGCGGCTGGTGATCACTGCGTGGATGAGCAACCAACCATCGGACGAGGACCGAACCTCACCGACGTCCAAGTCGTGCCCGGCAGCGCACTGGGTGAGGGCGGCGCGGAGACTCCCCGCAGCAGCAACATCGGGGTACAGCTCGGGATTGGGTTGGAGCGGTTGCCGGGACGGGCCAGGTTGTTGAGTCACCCCGACATGATCACTTCTGTTAAGTCCGCAACCAAGTGAGGAGTGAGAGTGGGCCTGGGGAAAATCGAAGATCCTCATCAACGTACGGATCGTCCCCGCCGAACCCTGAGCCTGTCGGCATCGTTGCCGCCGCTTCATGAGGGGGGTGACACAGCAGGTGGGCCGTGCGTACGGTCGTCTCCCTGCGGGGCACGCACCGCGCCCGTGTGACGAGGAGAGGGGACAGTCATGGAGCGTGACAGCGGATGGGGATACGGGGATGTCGGCTGGGGGGCCGCCGGTGATCCGGAGTGGGGTCTGGCCGGGGACATCGGCCGGGGCGTGACGAGCGGCTGACCGCCCGCTGACGCCGGACACGGCAGGCCGGGCCGCAACCCGAAGCGGCCAGTGTGCCAGGCTGGAGATGCCTGGCGGGGTCGCGCCCGTGAAGCCGACGCCGCCCCGCCAGGCACCTTTGGTCCAATGCGGGAAGACACCCCGGACGAGGGGGCGCAGGATCTGGGCCCTTCTGTCCACCGAGCCCCCGCGGAGCCGGAAGCCCGCTGCCTGAAGGAAGCTGTCTGAGCCACCGGGCTCGGAGCCGGAAGAAGAGCCGATGAGCCGGTGGCCCGCGGTAGTGAAGGGGCGGGTGTCCGTACAGCCTTCACGGTGAGCAGCAAAGGAGGCTGCGGCCTGTCGGGGACCGCCCGGACCGCCGGCCGAGGACAATCCGGACCGGAGCCCGTCCGTGCACCTTTCGCACGTTGCCCGGACGGGCCGTCTGTTCCTCCTCTGCTGTCACCGCAGGAGGTACGGGCCCCTGGGGTCGCCGAGGCAGTCACCGCTGGTGGTCAGGCCTGCTGCGCACAGTGGCGGGCTGATCTGGTCGACGAGGTCCGTATCGCTGACGGGCGTAAAGCGGCTCAACCAAGCTCCGTCCCGCCCAAGGACACTTGGGCGGGGTGGAGAAGCCGACGAAGCGGCAGGTAGGGGCGGCCCGGTGGTACTGCTTGCCCATGCGACAGTCAAGCGGCCGCGGCGGAGAACCCGTCCCAGAACTTGCCTGACCTGCATACCAGGGACCAGTAGTGTCACCAGGATGACTTCGATACGTTCCGACGTCCTGGCCCTCGCTCTTGACGCCCCCGCGGAGCCGTCCCTGCGGCCGCTGCCATCCGAAGTGGTGGAACTGCTGCGCTCCCTGGAGGCCCCACCCCGTCTGGCGGCGCACCTGCGCGCAGTCCACGACGTCGCGGCCGAACTGGCCGACTGGGTGAAAGGCCGGTACCCGGACCTGGCCGTGGACCGCGACGCCGTTCTCTTCGGTGCGGCAACCCATGACGTCGGCAAGACCCTCCACCCCGAGGAACTCTCCGGGCCGGGATCAGCGCACGAGGCGGCCGGCCGAGCTCTCCTTCTGAAGCACGGCTTCACGCCCGGCCTGGCCAGGTTCGCCGCCACCCATGCAAGCTGGGACGGCCCCGACGTGATGATCGAGGACCTCCTCGTCAGCACGGCCGACAAGGTCTGGAAGGACAAACGTGTCCCCGACCTGGAGGACAGGCTCGTACAGGCGCTGGCCGCGGCGACGGGGCGCGCGCCCTGGGAGGAGTATCTCGCCCTCGACGACCTCCTCACCCGGCTCGGAGCGGACGCCGCCCATCGGCTGGCCTTCCAGGCGGCCTTCCCCGTCGACCAGTAATCTCTCCGCACCCGGTATCCCGGTTGGCGCACCGGATCCTGCGTGGTAGCGCCGGCGGCGAGCCGGAGTCGGAGGAGAGAGCGGCGGCCGTCCGAGTCGGTGGACCGCCGCGCTGTTTCTGTGGCAGGCGCTGCGCGGCTGGGAGTGTGCCGGAGTCTGTGGCTGTCGGGCAACTACCCGGGTGGCCCCGCGGCGCCCGGGACGCATGTACCCCGGCCTGCCAGGGGAGGTCGGGGCCCGGGTCAGGCTGGGGGCGGGTCGAAGGCGTGCAGGATCATGTCGATGATGGCGCTCACGGCGCTCCAGTCGCCTTGGGGGTTCGTTCCGGGAGGGGCGGCCAGCGCGGCATCGCACTTCCTCTCGAACCTGTCCTGCATGGCCCTCTTGTCCTTCGAGGGACCGGGGGCCTGCTCACGGGTGCCGGGGACGAACTACAGGGTGGCCGTCCAGTTGCCACGGGTCAGGGTGGTCTCGCCGTCCGGGGTGATGGTGACCCGGGCGCCGTACACGGGCAGCTCTCCCATCCAGTTGAGGCGGTCGAGGATGTCTTCCAGGGGGTCCCAGAGGCGGCGCGGGCCGCCCTGACGCACGACGGGGACTTCCCGGGGGGCGATGGCGTGGGCGCGAACCCATGAGCCGTCGGGGTGGGTCATCCAGACGGTGTGGCTGCGGTCCGGGTGCCATTGGTGGCGGTGCTCGATGCCGGGGGTGTGGAGCTGGAGCATGGAGCGGACACTCCAGGCTTCGGGGACGAACAGGAGCAGGTGGCGGCTGACGCTCACCTCGCCGTCGCCGGACTTCGCCTCTTCCCAGAGGGAGTCCGGGACCGTCTTGTCGTAGTCGTCGCCCTGGCGGGGGGGCATGAAGGAGGCCGGCTCGTAGGAGGTCCGGCCCCGGGCGCCGCCGTCGGGGGTCTTGTCGGCGTAGAGGATCAGGCCGGTGCCGGTGATCGTGGTGACCAGCCGGCCGCCGGGGCGCAGGGCGTTGAGCCAGGCGGGCGGGATGGTGGGGACGGACACGGTGGATACGATCCGGTCGTACTCGCCGGGCAGCGGCCCCTGGGTGAGGTCGCAGACCGCGGTCTCGGGGTGGAGTCCGATGGAGGCGAGCCGGTCGGTGGCGGAATCCACGAGGTAGGGGTCGATGTCGACGCTGGTCACCAGGGTGGAGCCGAGGCGGTGGCAGGCCAGGGCGGTGCCGTAGCCGGTCCCGGTCGTCACCAGCGTGCGGCACCTGTCGGTGATCCTGGCGTGCTCGTACATGTCGAGGACCAGGGTCGGCAGCGTCGATGACGCGGTCGGTGCCCCGATGGCGATGTCTCCGGGCCGGGCGTGGTCCGCGTGCAGAGGGCCGATACGCGTCAGGATCGTCGAGTCGTCGTACGCGGTGGACAACCACTGATCGACGTCCGCCGCACCGTCCCGCACCGTCCGGCCGCCGGCCTCCTTGTCCCACACCCACCACCGGGGTACGAACTCGTGCCGAGGCATCTCGGCAACCGCCGCCCACCAGGGCGAAAACGCCGGCGTGACCTCGTCGGCCAGCCGGCTCGCACGATCCCGCCAGTCCATGCCCACCCTCTCCGTCTCTTCCCGAGCCCTGTTCGGTCAGTTGTCCATCGGTCCGCAGGGCTCGCCCTTGGCCGGACCGCAGGTGTCGCCGGACGGCGCGCAGTCCGGCGGGCACGGGTCCGCCGACGTCCGGGCCGGAATGCTCGCGCGCCTCTGCGCCCACTCGGGGCTGGCCAGGACCGACGCGAGCGGCGTCTCCCGCACGTTGCCCGCCGCCAGGAAGCGGCCCATCTCGCACGGCGCGACCTGACCGTCGGGCAGGACGGCCGCCTTGCCGTTGGCACAGTTCCCGCACAGCGACGAGGTGGACGGCAGGAGCCCGCCGGCGGCGCGCCCGATCGGACGAACCTTGTCGATGGAGGCGGTGATCCTGAGAGCCTTCATCTCGGTGCGGGCCTGCTGCGCCCGCTGGCCGTTGCCGTGGTCGACGATGGCGACCTGCAACTTCACACCCCGGCGCACAGCCTCCTCGATGGAGGCACGCGTTGCCGCGTGGGACCCGGACCGGCCGGTGATCGCGTCGTGCTCGGCGGCGGTGTCACTGTGGTAGGTGGTCTTCACGATCACCCGCGGGTCCTCGAAGAGCGGCCAGTGCTCGTCCAGGACCTTGTAGAGGTTGGAGTGGACCCGGACGTCCAGGCCGGCGCGCAGCGCATGCCCGACGAGTTCGACGAAGGCCGGGTGCAGGGTGGGCTCGCCGCCGATGAACTGCACCGTTTTCGTCCCGAGGGCGGCGGCCTCGTCGATGAGCCGGTGCCAGTCCCCGGCGGTCATGCTGCCGTGGCCCCGGGTCGGGCCAGCCTCGGCGTAGCACTGGGACGGGCAGGTGAACTGACAGCGGGCGGTGAGCTCCAGGGACAGGAAGCTGAGCGAAGCGGCAGGGGCGCGCTCGGTGTCCAGCACGGTCATCGCGGGTCCTCCTTGCTCGTATGGCCCAGCATGCCGGGCCGGGGCGGGGTGTGCGGGCGGGACGTTCATATTGGTGGGGCGGGCCCGCGCCCATGCAGAGCTGTCACATGGCTCCGCGGGCCCGCCCCGTCACCGACCGGCTGTCCAGGGATGGCAGTCGGCGAGGTGAGAGCCCGGCGCGGAAGGGTTCCTTCACGGCGGGGGACTGTGTCGGGTGCGTCCTCCCGCGCTGGCGGCTGTTGCGGGACGCCGGTCCTAGGCCGTTTCCTTCGGATCACATGCCGTCGGTGCCGGTCGCATCCATGCACACCGGACAACGGTCAGAGCTGCGGTCCATGCTGCGACGGGAAGAACATATGGGCGCTGTTCCCACCACAGGACCTCCTGGCCAGGCAGCTCACGTATGCGTAGGTGGTCGGTCGGGTGCAGACGAAACCATTTGACGGCATCGAGAGAATGCCTGGCATGGGTACAGACATAAGCGGCTTCCTCGAGTACCGGGCGCCGCAGGACGATCAGGAGCCGATCTGGTACTGCGCACACAACCTCAGCTCCCTCAACGATGTCCGCAACTACGACGCGTTCGGGTGTCTCTTCGGGGTCCGCAACTACGCGAACTTCCGCCCCGTGGCCGCAGGCCGGGGGTTTCCCACCGACGCCTCGGCCACTGTGAGTGCGCGGTTCGCCCAGCTGACCGAGTGGTACGGCCAGGACGGTTTTCACGGCACCACGTGGATCACGTGGGCCGAGGTGAAGGCCATCGACTGGGGCGAGCCCGCAGAGAAGCCCGACAGCCGGCTGCACCGATACCACCAGACGCCGAACGGGCTGCGGATGACGGGCAAGGCCTCCTGGAGTGGCGCATTCGCCACGACTCTCGGTCTCAAAGCCGGTGAGGTTCGGGAGTGGCCCGAAGGAAGTGAGTGGCTCGTCGGGGACACGCTCTACAGATCCGTCACCATCTGCCGCAGAGATGCCGTCACCGAAACCGGCGAGTGGCAACCCGTCTGGGAAGCCATGAAAGAACTCGCAGCACAGCACGGTGATGACAACGTGCGCCTCGTCGTGTGGTTCGACGACTGAGCAGGCCACTGCCACCGCACATCGCCGCCGGATGCTGATGACGCTCTTTGAAATCGGCCACCCTCTGCTCAAGGGTGACCCCACACCTGCTCGCGATTCCCCAGTCTGGGGTGACATGACCTCCGTGGGGCAGGGGGCCGGTTTGTTCCTGGGCTGATGGTCAGGGCTGGTTCGCGATCTGTCGGCCGAGCTGTTCGAGGAACTCCTGCAAGCTGGACGCGGCGACCTCGAAGTCGTCAAACCAGGAGGCCGTGGTGGACTTCCGGACTTGTCCGCTGTCTCCGATCGCGAACAGATGGCCCCCGCCGTCGCTGGCGAAGACCAGTGCGATCGATTCGCCGTCAATCGGAGCGGGGCCGTACTCACGGAAGTGTTCCGCCACCGTTGCTGGTGAGTGGATGAAGTACCCGTTGTCGACGTCGGGCAGGGAAGCCTCGCTGATCACCCAGTAGAGCGTGGTCAAGTCTGAGGGGATCGGCGTCAGGTCCACGAGCGCGTCCGTCGCCTGGTGGCTGTCGTCGGTTGCGGGCATCACGGCGTTGTGGCCGGGCGGGAAGCCGTGGGTCGGGAGGAAGGACTGCATCAGCTTCGTCAGCGCCGCGTCGGTCTGTTCCCGCCAGGACCGGAGCCACTCCGCGTCAAGCCGCTCACCAGGCACATTTCCCCTCGAATACGCGTGGGACCCGCCGGCGCGAGCCCGGAAGAACATATCGGAGGGCTCAGCACGGGGCGCGAGGGGAACCGCGCTCTTCCGATCCGCAGCTCCTGGACCGGCCAAACCTGCTCAGGCGATCTCCCCACTCATCGTGTGATCTTGCCCGGCGTGTCGAACTGGGATCGGAGTGTCGTGGAGAGCCTGCGGGCGCAAGTTCGGCCTGGTCGGGGGCCTGGATGCTTACGCGGGAGGAAGACGTGGATGCTCACGCACTGCGTCGTCAATGCCTCTTCCGGATCATCTCGCGGACCAGTTGAACTCCTCTACCCACCGGGTGAAGTCGTCCTCGCTGGTGGCCAGCAGCTCGAGCTGGTCGACGACGGATCCGGGAAGGACGGCCGCGATGAGCAGCTCGGTGCTGTCGACGTCGAGGGTCAGCCCGATGACGGTGTACAGCGGGGCCGCGGCGGTCATGCGATCAGTTCGAAGCTTGCGGCGTCGACGGCCTGGTCCCTGAGGTCGCCGTGGAAGGCCGCGACCACGTACGCGCCGTGGTCTTCGCCCTATTTACTGATCGTTTCAGAATGAGGTTCGTAGGCATCGCAAGCAGATGATGCTGCAGGCGAGTTGGAGCAGGCCGAGGTGGAGGCCGGTACGTATCTCGTAACGGATCCGGAGTCGTTTGAACTGGTGGAGCCAGGCGAAGGTCCGCTCGACGACCCAGCGGGTCTTGCCCAGACCGGAGCCGTGCGGGGCGCCGCGTCGGGCGATCATCGGCTTGATGCCGCGGGCCCGCAGGATGCGGCGGTACTTGTCGTAGTCGTAGCCGCGGTCGGCGAAGAGCCGGCCCGGCCGGTGACGAGGCCGCCCGCGAAGTCCGCGAATGCGGGGAATCGCGTCCAGCAGCGGCGTCAGCTGAGTGACGTCGTGACGGTTTCCGCCGGTCAGCGTCACGGCGAGAGGGGTGCCATGCCGGTCGACGATCAGATGGTGCTTGCTGCCCGGCCGGGCGCGGTCGACCGGCGAAGGTCCGGTGTAAGCCCCCCTTTCAACGCCCGAATGTGCGAGCCGTCGATCGCGCAGTCATCTATGTCCAGCAACCCTGCCTTGCGCAGCTCGGCCAAGAGCACCTCATGCAGACGGGGCCAGACGCCGGCCTCGGTCCAGTCCCGCAAACGGCGCCAGGCCGTCACCCCACTGCACCCGGTTCGCTCGGCGGGCACGTCTCTCCAGCTCACGTTCTTGCGCAGTACGTACACGATGCCCCGCAGAGCCGCACGGTCGTCCGCCGGCAGACGCCCCGGATACCGGTGACGCCGCGGAGGCCGGGGCGGCAGCAACGGAGCGATACGTTCCCACAGGTCATCAGGCACAAGATCATCCGACACCCGCACCACTCTGCCGCTACCCAACCCGACCGCCAAGCCCCTACCCCGGACTCATTCTGAAACGATCAGTAAGTGTGGTGGACACGAGCAAGGCACTTGTGGGTGCCTCGCTTCGCAGTGCATCTGCCTTCGGGTTATGAAGCGTCGGGGGCGTTGCTGGTCGCCCACGGCACCTTTGCGCTCTCGCCCACGTATCTGTGGCCGACGGCCATGCTGCTGTAGGCACCCTGGTAGCCGAGGGATTCCAGGATGAGCAGGGTGAGGTAGTGGCGGGTGAGCAGCCAGATCTCGGTCACGGCGCCCTTGAAACGGTAGACGTCGTCCTCGGCGCCGGTGGGGTGTACGAGCTTGTTGCGCACCCAGGTGACCAAGTCAGCGCCGTCCATGTTCGCGCCGTGGTCGCGTTTCCGCACTGCGGCAAGCTCGGCGAGCGCGGGTAGGTGTTCCGGATCGACGGCAAGAGAGATCGAGGCACTTTGCAGGGCTCGGCGGAGCAGCTTGTGGGCAGGCAGGCTGTTGTACTGGGCGGGTGTCATGTCTCCGGACAGGACGAACCGTTGCCACAGGGTGTGCTCGAGGCCGGCGGCTCCGACCATGATGCGCTGTTCGACGAAGCCTTCATCACGTGTGGCGGAGACGGCGTAGGTCAATTGCCGGTCGACCCGTGTGGCGTAGACGGGATCGCTGCAAGCGGATACCAGACTGGTGAACAGCATGCGCAGCGCTTCGTTGTCCCCGTGCGTCCACCATCCTGAGGAGATCGCCTTCGCCGGGTCGCAGAGTCGAGCGGCCCACTCCTCCCAGAGGATGCGGTCGTTCTGTGCGCCGAGGCCGACAGGCAGCATGGGAGCGACCCAGCGGCCCAGGGCGAACGAGAAGCCCATGTGCAGGGCTCGGAGGATGGGCTGGGCCTGTTCTGGGGTGAACACCGAGCCGTCTGTACGGCTGAGTTCCATGACGTGGGTGATGGCGTAGACGTGGGTTCGGTGCAGGTCTTTCCAGATGTCACGGTGGTCGGGCCGGACATCCAGGGTGATCTTCCAGCCGCCAGTCTCATGGGACCACCGGCCGCGGCGGGTCGTGTGTTCGGCGCCTTCGGCTCCGGTCATGAGGTCGTGCTGGCCGCGTAGCGCGGGGAGGTTGACCCAGTGGGCGATGAGGCGCTGGAGGGACGCTTGGGTATCGCCCAGAGGTGCGCCGTTGCTCCAGCCTTCCTCCTGGTTACGGTGCTGGGCGGGTAGTTCTGCGGTGCCGTAAGGGCGGGCGATATGGAGGGTCGTGTCGTCGGGGAGAGGGTCGAATGGGTGGTCGGTTTGAGGCAGCCGCCAAGCCAGGCCGGGTTTCGGAGTGAACCGAAGCTCAACGATGCCCGGCGTCTCGGGCCCTTGAGAGCGGCCGACGGGACCGTCGTGCAGGACGACGGGCGCGCCGGGGGTGTTGAAGGCGTACACGCCTTCAACGGGTGCCGTTGGGTTGTCTTGGCTGGAGTGAGGCATGCGTCCTTGGTCTCTGGGTTCTGCCGCTCTTGGGTTCACCCGCAGCAGGTCGTGGTGTCCTGGCGTGCCTTTGAGGAGCGCCTTGGTGGTGTGGCGGGGTGGTCGGACTGAGCCCGTTTCTGGGCGCAGGGTGATGCGGGCAGGAGTGTCAGCGGATGCCGGCTGCGCGTTTGAAGGCTGCCGTCCGGTCCTTTTCCGCGGTCGTCTTGGTGTGACCGTGCAGTGAGGCACGAAGTGCGTTTGCCACGTGGCGTGCTGGCCGGACGGCTTGGCCTATCGCGGTGGCGCTGTCGACTGTCGCGACGCGCAGGACGGGAGCGAGGTCCCCGGCGAGACTGGCGGGGGCTATGCGCGGGCTGGTGGTGAGAAGGCCTGCGATCAGTGAGCTGGCGCGTTGAATGCTGGTCTGGTCGTTGTGGACTGCGCGGATGAGCACGTCCCACAGGGGTGTTGGGTCGGGGCATCCGCAGGCAGTGCGTACGGCGAGGGTTTCGTCCCAGTCTCGGCCTGAGATGGCGTCGTCCAGGTAGGTGGCGATGGCTTGGGATGTCTGAGGGTGCGTGGCGATCAGTGCGAGGAGGGAGGAGAGTGTTTCTTCTGCGCGGGCCTTGCCGAGTGCGAGGACGAGCACGTCTTGAGAGGCTTCGTTCGCGCGGTCGGCAAGCTGGGGGCAGCGCCCGCGCGCGGACGCGAGGAGAGATGTCTGTTCTTCGGTGCCGATCTTGTCCCACAGGTGTGCGGCATCGTGCCAGGCCTGGGTGTCCTCGGTTGCCAGGAGATGCTGCAGGAGCAGGGGCGGCAGACCGCTCTGGGGGAGGTCTTGTCGGCAGGCCGCCGCCATGGTGAGGGTTCGTTCGTGGTCGGGGATGCCGGCCCAGTGCTGTGCCATCCAGGTGAGCCATTGGACATTGACGATCGAATCTGCCGCGTAGTGCGCAGCGAATGCGACATTGGGGACTGGTTGTGTGCTCATCCGCCCGTAGAGGTGCTGCATGATCTGCCCAAGCCGAGCGGTGCGGGTTTCACCATCTCGCATGAGGACGTGGAGGGTGGAGAAGGTGTCGGTCTGAAGCTGGATGTGATGCTGGCTGAGTCGTGGGAGGAATTGGTCGACCAAGCTGGGGCCGGTTTGGCGGCCGGCGGGGGTAGTGGCGACGGCAGGCAGGTGCCTGCGGGCGAAGGCTCCTCGTGCGTCGTCACTGGCCAGGGAGGTGGTCAGCACGGTCAGGCAGGCGTCAGCGGCCTTGCGGGCTTCGCTATCGTCGGTCTCGACTCGCATGAAGGTGAGGAGTGCTTGCGCCAGTGCGTCAGACAGCGGTTCATCGCTGGGGTCGACTGTCTCTAGGTTCACGGCCATGGTGCTAACGCAAGAGGTTGCGTCGTCCTGTTGCAGGTCGGGCAGGATCCGCACCGCGGCGTTGGCCATCTGAGCACTTGTGTGGGCGCTCTGGGCGACAGCTTCGGCGACCAGAGCGCTGACCTGCTGCCCTGAGGGAGCGGTGTGGTCGCCGAGGTCTCGCAGCCAGGCATGAATCTGGTCGGCTGTTCGGGCGGCGCGATCCGCATCGTCATCGTCGGTGAGGAAGACGGCTGCGTGCTGGATCAGTTCGGTTGCGACTGTGGAGCCGAACGCGGCGTCATGCTGCATGGCTGCGCCCCATCCGTCGGCTGGGATGTCCCTGTCGAGGAGGAGGTCCATTGCGTGAGAGCGCAGTTCGTCGTTCTCGGTGGACAGCCATGTCACGGCGCCTAGCATGAGCGGCCTGGTCCACTGGTGGTGCCCGGCTGCATGTTCGACGATCCTGCGGACGTCGGCTGCCGGGGTGTTCTCGGAGATCCTGGCGGTCATGCCCATCAGTGCGCGAAAGGCCTGCGCAGGCCATAGGGCGCGTTGGACATCGGTCGCTTCGTCATAAGAGACGATCCATGCCAAGAGTTGCTCGCGGTTCCCGTTGTGGGTGAGCGCTGTGAAATAGCGGGTGAGGGCGGGCCGTAGTTCGCGAACGTGTTCCTCGGACGGAAGGTTCATCAAGGCCTGTGCCCATGTGAAGGGCGGCTGGTCCTGCTCGGCGGTGAGCACGGAGTCTCGCGGAGGGGGGCTGCCGAGGGTGTTGTAAAGGGAGGGAAGGTGTGCGCTGGGAACCAGGTCCAGAATCCCTGCGAGGTGGTGAGCTGGGACGGGGGTGGCGGCTTCCTGGCGTCGG
The DNA here is from genome assembly GCF_053618675.1 of Streptomyces sp. NPDC055632. Lineage (NCBI taxonomy): Bacteria > Bacillati > Actinomycetota > Actinomycetes > Kitasatosporales > Streptomycetaceae > Streptomyces > Streptomyces sp. NPDC055632. Next base: position 16,382 of record NZ_JBSHHY010000050.1, read on the forward strand.
CTGGCGATGCGGTCGGTCAGGCTGAGCAGCGCCCGACCGGTGGTGTCGGTGTCGTGGTCAAGGTGTTGGGCAAGGTCTGGGGTCTGTGCCAGCGCCTGCACGGTGGCTGCCAGGGTGTTGTCGAGGTCGAGGCCTGGCCGTGCCGTCTGTAGCGCCTCGGCCGCAGCCTGCAGGACCCGTTCGCGCATACCTTGGGCTTGCAGACGGTCGCGGAGGGCGTCGCTGTCTCGCTGGAGGAGTTCACGCTGGACTTCTGCGGCACCTTCGCTGCCCAGGGCTCGGCTGGCGGGGGTGGAACCGAGAGTAAGTAGAGGCACGAGGTGGGTTGGGCGGCGCAGGCGTGCCTTGGCCGCGGTCGTTCTCAGGTAGACCAGGCCGGGGTGCGATGTGATGTCGAGCCGAGGCGTGTCGTCGTCGTGGGTGTCTTCCGCTTCGTCGTCGGTGTCCGGCTTGACGATGTACGACGCGACGAGGGGGTCGTAGAGCGCGCGGGTTGTGCCGAGCAGGGCGTCGTCGAGGAGTGTGAGGAGTTCGTTCTCGCGGCGAATGGCGTCGTAGAGGGTGCGGTAGTCGTGTCGGAGCACCGTGAGACGGGCCAGGGTGACGGGGTGGCCGGTTACCTCCCCGGCGGCAATCCAGGTGGTCTGGTTGCCGTCCGGCTGTTCCCGCCTCAGTGCGAGGCCGTAGTCGGTCAAGAAGCTGTTGAGAAGACGGATGGCGTGGCGGGGGTCGCGTACCCCGGGGTGGATGAGGGTCTCGAGAACATCGCGGACCGCTGAGATGCCTCCGAGCCGGTCGATGAGGTCATGCGGAGTGGGCTCGGTGATCAGGTGCTGGATGTACTGCCTGAGATCCGATTCGTGGTGGGCCGGCAAGGTGAGCCGGACAGTGAACAGCTTGTTCAGGTACTCCTGGGCGGCTTCCTCTGTGGCTTTGCGCTCGGAGGCCTTGCTGGGGTTCTTGCCGGTGTGGGGTGGGACTGCGGGAGCGTGGGCCAGCCCAGGGCGGACGCCGACGATGGCTTCACGGACGATGTCTTCGTCGCAGGACAGCAGGAACACGGGCGGGTGGGCGCGCTGGGTTCCCGTCAGCAGAAGACTGCGTACGGTGGCAAGCGCTTCGAGGACCTCGGCCGCGGCCAGGCGGTCGATGTCATCGATGGCGATGACGAGGCGTCGGTTGATGCTGTCGATCAGTCTAGAAAAGACCTGCTCAAGGTCGTCAGAGGATTCTGGTCGCGGTGTGGTGAGCGTGATCTCGTACTTCTTCAGCGCTGACAGGGCACCGTCCTTGGCGGCTGCCAGGACGCATGCCACGACGGCTGCCCCTGACAGCGAAGTGGTCAGCGGTCTCGCACCAGGGGAAGCAAACCAGGTCCACACCGGCACCCCGGCCCCGCGGCCGACGGCGTGGCCGATGAGAACCGCAACGGCGCCAAGGGCCCAGATCGCGATCAGGCACCCGAGAATCCATATAAACGCGGCACCGATCGCTTTCGCGTGACTCTTCCGGCTAGCTTTGCCCGGGATGTCGGACGTGGGGTTCGGGCGGGGCGCTGTCTGCTGCCTCCCGGCGTCCAGACACGCTCGTCCTGACTCCCACTGTTCCTTCTTGATGAGCTTCTTGCCCAGCGCTTCGTCCAGGACTCCATACAGCAAGCCTCGGGCACGCGCGGTACCGGTATGGCGCTCCGCGCTGAGGTGGAGCACTGCCCACTCCTTGTCGCCCTGCAGTTCGGCGTCCAGGAGCCGCACGACGGAGGACTTGCCGCTGCCGAACGGACCCAGTAGCCCAACGGCCAGAGGCTGCCGACTTCCCCTGACGATGGTGAGGAGCTCCCGCGCGACAGATTGGTGGTCAAAGCGGTCCTGCTTGTGCGATGTGATCGCGCAGTCCTCAATGATCCACGGACGCTGTGGTGCCATATCGTGCTACTCCGCTCCAAGCCCGGTCCAAAAGGGTGAACGGATGATACGGGCTGGCACTGACAATCACAGGAGTACAAGCTGAGAAAAGCAGGTCCTATAGTTCGGCCCCCGGCTCCGCATGCTCAGTGATCATCTTTCTCGCGTACTCCTGACCTGCATATCAAGGGGTGCAAGGAGGAAGCCGACGCCGCCGACTACTTCCTATAGGACCTTTTCAGGGCCTACAGAATCCCACACAGCGCGTGGAAATCCGTGTGAGGCAGACTGAGTTCGCACAGCTCGTTCATTGATCAGCCCCGGGGATCTTCCGCCACCTTGGTGGGGCGCTGGACGAGGCCGCCACTGGTGATCCGCGTGCCCGGGTCACCAGGTCGCACCACAGTCTCACGACAAGCCGCAAGCTGTGCTGTCTTCGAGGAGGTGGCGGACACGACAGGGCACGCTCGCCATCCGTCCGCGCCACACATGACCACCCACCAGACATCCAGGGCAGTGAACAAACCGAACGCCGCTGCCCTGGAAACGCCACCCTTGGGCTGGGCTCACGTCCCACAGGGACGCTCTCACGCAGAGAGCCGAAGGACCCCCTACCGCGAGACACCCCCTACCCCCGCGGACGACACCACGCAGGTGTTCGCTGTCCTCGAGCCCCGCATCCAAGGGAGCAACCCCATGCCCCGGGACAACGATCCCGTCCCCGTCCAGCCCGGTGCCCGCTCAGCCCTACCCGCCCAGCACGCCCGAGCCGGACCCCGGCAGAAAGCCGCCCTTCCTGTCGCAGCGCACCCTGCCGATCCTCTTCATCGCCACATGCGCGGGCATCGGTGCCGGCGTGCTCACCTTCCTCGTCAACAAGTCGCAGCCGGAAGCCGTTCTTTTCGGGGTCACCGCTTTCGCTGGCTGCACGGCGTGGCTGAACAACCTGGTCGCGTACTGACCAGCGGCACCGGGGCCGGGCGGGGACATCCTGCCCGGCCCCGTCGTCAGCCGACCGGGCGTGCCTCGACAGCCGGTCAGGTGATGCGGGCGATCAGGGCGGTGGCGTTGTCGGCGTACGGGTCCCGCTGTACGCGAGCGTAGCGTACGGCGTCGTCGACCAGGCGCTCGGCGGCCTCGCGCGGATCGCCGGTGAGGTAGTCGCCCAAGTCATAGTCGATGTCCTCGTGGGGTTCGTAGGCGCCGTCGGAGGCCAGGAGCAGCCACCCGGGCCGGGCAGGTCCGCTCACGTGCTCGATCGCCGGGTGCCCCCAGCATTCTTCGGCCTCCTCGTCGTCGCGGGTCCCGCCGAGGCAGGCGGTGATCAGGTTGCGGTCACCGTAGCCCTCGTAGGCGCGGCGGGCGTTGTGGTCCTCGGTGAGCTGCCGCAGGGGTCCGAGTTCGTCGAGGAGGAGGTAGGCGCGGGCGTCGCCCGACCAGGCGACGGAGAACCAGCCGCCGGGGACGTGGACGGCGACGACGGCCGCAGCAGAGGGCAGGTCGTGGTCGGGATCGCGGCGGGCGGGGTCGGCGGCGTAGCGCTCGTACTCAGTGCGCAGGCCGGCCTCCGCGTCGCCGTGTCCGGCGGCCGCGCGAGCCAGGCGGCGCGCGGCGGTACGGGCCCAGGCCCGGACGGCTGGGGTGTCGCCGACGCCGTCGAGGAGGGCGTAGGCGCGGGTGCCGTCCGGCATCGTGCACACCGCCGTCGCATCGCACTGGAACACCCGGTCTCCGGGCCGCTGGGCGACCGCGTGCGTCTTGACGGCCAGGTCCTCACCGGTGTCCTCGCTCATGGCAGAAGCCTTCCAGAACGCGGGCCGGGATGGGACTCTTCGCCAGGTCGCCGGGGTGCCCGGACAGGTGAATCTCCTCCTCGCGTACGCGGGCGCGCTCTTAAAGGAATGCTCCCAACTTGCCCATTTTTAAAATGGATTGACACATTGACGATGTTTCGTCATGGTCTGTCCCATCGTTGATGGTGACCGGACGCGAGGTGATTTCCATGGCACGACGGACCGAGTACGACGAGACGCAGGCCGCCCAGCGGCTGAAGGTGCCGGTGACGGCGTTCCGGTGGGCGCAGCACGCCGGGATCGCCCCGGCCCTCGACGTCTCCCCGGGGCAGTGGTCGCGGGCGGCCATCGAGGCGCTGGGTGCCGGCGCCGTGCGGGCCGCGATGAACAGGGAGCCGCTGTCGGGCCGGGAGGCGGCAGACCGGATCGCCGCCGCGCTCGGCACGCCGAACAAAATGGGCGAGAAGGCGGCGGTCACCTCGTTCGTGGTCCGCCGGTTCATCACCCGCGGCCTGCTGGTCGACCTGTCCGGCAACCCGAAGAGCACGCTCCACCACCCCGGCCAGGTCGCCGAGGTCTGCGCACGGGGAGACCTGGCCGAGCTCGTCGCCGCGGACACCCCGCTCGACCCCGACCAAGCCGCCGACCGCCTCGGCGTCAGGCGGGTGGAGTTCGACTGGATGGTCAAGCTCAAGTGGATCCGGGCTACGGAGTGGGCCGAGGCGAGGTACGGCACCTCGCGGGCCGGGGCGGTCGAGGTTCCGCTCTACCGCACCGCCGACGTCGACGTTCTCCCCGGCGCGCACCCCGAGGTCGACTGGGAGGAGCTCCGCCGGGTCGACAAGGGCCGGCGCTCGCCGCTCGCCGCACTGCGCCAGAAGGCGAAGGCGGCGTAGGTGTAGAGGCCGGGCAGGCGCAAGGGGCGGCAACCCGGGGTTCCCGGGTGGCCGCCCCTTCTTGGTGCGCCGGTCGGGTCAGGCGGGGGGAGGAGGTCAGGACAGCGACAACTGCTCTTTCCATCGGCTTGCACGCAGACGGTGGGGAGGGGGGTTTGAAAGCGCTCCGATCGCGTAGACGCCGTATTGACGCAGGCTTTATATGAGCAGGTAGGAGACGCATCATGGGTATCATCGCGTGGATTCTGATCGGTCTCATCGCCGGTTTCATCGCCAAGGCGATCATGCCGGGCAAGGACCCGGGCGGCGTCATCATCACCATCCTGATCGGCATCGCCGGCGGCCTGCTGGGCGGCTTCCTCGGCAAGGTCATCTTCGGCGTGGACTCCGTCGACGGCTTCTTCGAACTCTCCACCTGGATCGCCGCCATCATCGGCTCCGTCATCCTGCTCGCCGTCTACCGCCTCGTCACCGGCAACCGACGACACGCCTGACGGCTCCCCCCGCCACATACGAAACGGCTCCTCCCTCTTCCCAGGGTGGAGCCGTTCGTCGTGTCCCGGCCTTCTTCTCCCCGAGCATGAAGGGGACCGGATCCTCACCTTGGGCAGCGCTCCGGACGTGCCTGGCGAAGAAGCGGCGGCCGCACCCGTCCGCAGGCCATCGCCCCATCCAGCACGACCCGCGCCGGTGGTGTCGACCTCTTCCTGTTCCCCTGCCTTGGCGGATCGACACCGCGAACGTCTGCTGGGGCGGGGAACGTGCCGACCTCCCCTCGTTCAGGTGGTGCGGTCGCCGTTGCGCACTGGAGGTTTGCCGCAGGCGCGGGCGGCAAGGCGGGGTGGCGGGAAGAGGATTTCGCGAAGCGAAGGGTGGATGTCATGGCCGGGGACGAGAAGGTTCAGGCGAAGGCCGAGCAGGCCAAGGGCAAGGTCGAGGAGACCGCGGGCAGAGCGGTCGGCAACGAGCGGCTGACCGCGGAGGGCCGTGCCGATCAGGCCAAGGGCGACGCCCGCGACGCCAAGGAGAAGATCAAGGACGCGCTCACCGACTGAGCACCGCGCAAGACCAGCCCCCACCCTCTCCCGGGCGGGGGCTTTTCACGTACTCGTCGAGGTTTCCGCCGAGACTGTCACGCCTCGCGGGTACCCGCCGACCCTGCGCCGGAGCTGTGGAACACGAATCGCGCGGGGCCGGCTTCTGCGCCTCTACGCCGCGCTGGGGATGTCGGCCAGAGCGAGGCGGGCGGTGATGCGCTTGCCGACCGGCCCCCGCTGGACGGACAGCTTCTCGGCGACCTTCCTGATGATCTCCAGACCATGCTGGTCCGCCCTGCCGGGGTCCGCGGCGCGCACCACCGGAACGGCCGGGTTGCTGTCCCACACCACGACGTCCACACCGCCGGCGCCGATGCGCAGCTGCATCAGGACGGGCCCCAGGGCGTACTTGTGGGCGTTGGTGACCAGTTCGCTGACCACCAGCTCGGTCAGGTCCTGCACCCGCTGCGAGATCGGCAGACCGTACTCGGTGCGGATCTTCTCCAGAAAGGCCACGGCATGGCGACGAGCGGCCGCGATGCGGCTGCCGCCACCCTCCAGCGTGTAGTTGGCGCGTACCAGATGTCCCTCCGACGGAGGCTGGGCACCGCTGTCATAACCGGCATCGAGTTCCACTGGGTCCGTCCTCCCTCTCGCTCACGCAAGCGCGGGTACCCGACCGAATGATCCTTAAATCGGCGCAGATCGATCATGCTCTGTCCGTGTGTATCCGGTATTGGCCGTTGGGGCAGAATCGTCCACAGACACCGGGCCCGGACAAGCCTGAGCGGAGTTGAGGAGACCATGACCGGCAACGAGAAAACGGACCACGCCGAACGGCTGTCCGTAGCGCACCGCGTGGTCGACGGCATCCGCGTCGTGACCTTGCAAGGGGAGATCGACCACACCGCCAAGGACACCCTGGCCCAACTCCTGACGCTCCAGGACGATGCGGCGCTGCCGCGCAGGGTCGTGGCGGACCTGACGGGCGTGAGCTTCATGGACTCCAGTGGTATCAACGCCTTCATCCTCGCCCACCAGCACCTGACTTCCCAGCAGGGCTGGCTGCGCATCGCCGGTGCCCAGGAAGCCGTCCAGCGCGTCCTCGGCCTGATCGGCGTTGACACCGTCATCGACTGCCACACCACCGTCGAACAGGCCCTGAACACCTGACACAGCAACACACCGCGAAACACCAGACAGGGGCGGTCACCCAGGACATCCGGGTGGCCGCCCCTCTGGCGTGCCGGGCGGGTCACGCGGGAGCGTAGGAGGTCAGGACGGGGTGGTCGATGTGGTGGTGCTCGATGTCGACGCCGTACGCGCCGCCCCACGCCTCCCAGACGAGCCGGCCGACCGTCTCCGCCGCCGCGACACTCCGGTGCCGGCCGCCCTGGCACGCCACCGTGAGGCGGACCAGACGGCCCACGGGCACCTCGTCGGCCAGGGCCCGGAGCTGGACGGCGGTCCGGTTGATCAGGGTCAGGGCGCCGGGGGTCTTCAGGACGTGGGCGTAGACGTCGTCGTCCAGGCCGGTGCGGAAGCACATCGCCGGGTCGTCGGCCGGATTGCGCAGGACGCGGCTGAGGTCGAGGTAGAGACCGGTGTCGACGAGGCCGAGGGCGCCGTCGTGACGGACGCCGATCGAGGAGATGACGGCGGCGACCAGGCCCCGTCCGGGAAGGTGGGTGATCTGCATGCCGACCACGATTCCTGCCGGGCCGCCGCGCCAACAGGGCTTGCCCGTTGCCTCCGAGAACGGGCAACAGGCAACGAGACGCGGCGTACCGGCGGGCGGTACCGGAGGCCTTGCGGGCGAGCGGTGGGCGGCCCGGTGATACTGCGTCCCAGAGCGCATCTGGGCACCGGGCCTGACCCGTGCACGCCATATCGGCACGGGCTGGCACGGACCCTACCCACTCTGAAGCGGCCGTTGGTCATCTTCCCGGCGAGTGCGGCACTGGTCAGGGGGTGCTGGCGAGATCGTTCAGGAGCTGCTTGGCCGCCGCGTCCAGGGCGGCTCGTCGTCTCCTCGCCGACGCAGGGAGGGAGGGCAGTTCAGGGGGCGTCGCCGGTGTAGTAGAAGCGGCAGGCGACACCCGGACCCGGCTTACACGCCTCGCCGGGGCGCGGGTCGTACAGCGCCCGCCCGCCGGGCCACCGGCCGAGCTCGGTGATCAGGGCGACACCGTCGTCGACCTCCTCGGTGCGCCACCCGTGGATGTCCAGCAGCAGGCCGTCCAGCGGGCCGCCGACGAGTTCGGCGTAGGTCCGCTCCGGCCTCGGTCCCGGGTTGGGGTCGTCGTGCTCCGCGCCGTAGACCCGGCCGCGCAGCAGCTGCTCGTCACCGTCCATGCCGGACAGCTTCCCAGCCGCACCGACAACGCGGGCGGGCCCCGTGTGGCCGGTGGCGGCGGCCTGCCCGGTCAGGTGCGGAAGCGGGAGATCCAGCCGCCGGCCTTGTGCGCGGCGGCCTGTTCCTCTGCCTCCTGGCGCCGGCGCTCCTGCTCCTGGCGCTCGCGTTCGTCGGCTTCGGCCTGCGCCTCGGCTGCGACGGCCCGGTCCTGGCAGTCCTCGCACAGGTGCGGGTGCGGCTCGCGCTCGTTCCACCTGCGTCTGGAGGCGATCGCTTCCCAGCGGTCGTCGGTGAACTTCCGCCCGCAGTCCTTGCAAGCCGGCCGCCGGGCTTCCCGCTCCGCCGCCGCTTGCTCCTCACGGCGTCGTTCCTCTTCCCGGGCGGCCTGGCGGCGGCGGACGAGGTAGGCGTCCCGGCGGGGGTTGCCGATCGCGTCCAGCAGCGGCTGGCGGTGGTCGCGGCCGAAGCGCCAGAAGGCGGGCCCGGCCGGACCGTGCTCACGCAGCTCCTCGAGCGCGGTCGCCACGATCGGAATGCAACGGTCGTATGAGTGGTAGCCGCCCTCGGAGTGCCACCGCCCCTGCCAGCGGTGGCGGGTGAGGTCGGCGACCCGGGCCATCTGGTTCTTGGCGGAACGCCGGCCGGCCTGGTGGAAGACGAGCAGGACCGGCGGGTGCACCCGCTCATACTCCTCACAGGCGGGCGCGGACCAGCGGGTGCGCCACAGCGGCCTCTCGAAGCCGTCGGTGTCCTTCTCCTGCCGCAGGAAGAACCGGGCGTATTTGTCGAACTTCTGCGCGATGAGGACGGCTTCCTCGGTGCAGTTGTCCACCTCGATGAACAGCAGCGGCATCCCCGCCTCCGGGGCGGTCAGGACGACGTCGGCGCGGACGCTGCCGATCGCGGGATTTTTCCAGGTGCCCTTCACCGGGAGCGCGACCTCGGTGGCGTAGGAGACGAGCGCGCCGACCCCGTCGGACGCGTCGACCGCGGCCTGGGCGGCGGCGACCGCTTCGGCCGGCTCCCGCATAACCTTGTTCAGGTCCGGCTTCGGGCGAATCAGCGCGATGACCGTCTCGTTCACCGCCATCGCGTGCGAGGCACCGGAGCGGCCCGCGCTCTTGGGCAGGCCGCCCATCTCCTCCCTCTCGCGGTCCAGCTCGATCGCGGCGGCGGCCAGACCGTCCTTCGTCAGCAGCCGGGTCTCCTCACCACGCCGCGTGCGGCCGCCGTCGATGGCCAGACCGTGGCGCCGCAGGTCGTTCAGCGCCGCCCGGTGGGAAGCGGTCCGGGCTTCCTTCTGCTTGGCCGGTGTCGGCTTGAGAGTGTGCCGGTAGGTCAGGTGCGGCAAGGACAGCCGCTGGATCTGATCGGCGGTGGCGACCTTCAGCACGCCCAGGACGCGCAGCACATCCGCGCGCAGGTCGTTACTGGAGCCCGCCTCGTTCTCCTTGCGCTTGCCCGCCATCAGGCCCGCCCTCCCCTCGCCCGCGACCTACCGGCAGCCGGACGGCGGGCCCCGGCGGTGGAGGGGTCCGGGCGCCGGGACCCGATGATCTCCCTCCCTACCGACAACTCATTCAGGCTGCAGGGGAGATAAGAGGGTTGTGACGACGCGGCGCAGGCCCGGAAAGCCATGCTGACAAGGGGAAATGCCGGGCGGGTGGCTGCCGGGCACGCAAGTGGATTCGGCAGCGGGAACGCAAGCGCCGACAGCAGCGCCTCACCAGGGCTCGCCCAGCAGCCGGCGAGCCGGGTACGGCCGGGCCAGGCGGCATGGGCGTGAAGGGCGGGGCTCCAGGATCGCGGCCGCGTAGGGCGGCGGGAAGGGGTGGGTCGGCCGGGTGCGGGCACGGTGTCCTCGTTCCTCCGGCCTGCCGGCCGGGTCGGTGGTCATCCGGCCCGTACGCGGATGTGCGCACGGGCCGGATGACCACCGTGAGGAGGGCCCCCTTGACCGCGGTCTGACCGCCCCGGCCGCCGCCCGTCCGATTCCTCCTCGACTACCCCCTTGCCGTCCTGGTTTGTCCGTGACCGGTTGCCACAACGCGGGTTTGTTGGAAAGGAAAGGCACGGTTGCCGCTGGTCAGCCGTTTGTAACGCTTCAGATGGCTTGTTCGGTGTAGACCGGTTGGCAAGGTGTGGTCACGTTCGTTGATCTGCTCGTACGGAACTCATAGGGTGTGTGGAGGCTGCGGTGGCTGCCTCTGCCCGATGGCCACCGCGGTGGTTACGTGGTGGCCGTGTCGTGGCTGCGGGTGTGCGCGACGAGGGCGTGGGCGGCGGTGGGGTGGGCGGGCAGCAGGGCGCTCAGGCCGGTGAGGTCCAGCAGCCTCTTGAGGCGGTCGGGGACGGCGGCGAGGACCAGGGTGCCGTCGGCGGTCTTGGCGTAGCGGAAAATGCCGATCAGGGCGTTGAAGCCGGAGGAGTCGCAGAAGGTGACGGCTCCGAGGTCCAGGATCAGGTGGCGGTGGCCTTGTTCGATCAGGGCCAGTGCCTGTTCGCGCAAGTGAGGGGCGGTGGCCACGTCGAGGTCTCCGGCGACGTGGGCCAGGGCGAGGTCGCCGTCGGTGTGCTGTGCGGTGAGGCGGAAGTCGGTCACGGGCGGCTCTCCGGCGTCCCGCCAGCGGGGGCGATGGTGTGGGCGGTGGCGGAGACGGCAAGGCCGTCCGTGGTGTCGGCGAAGGGGACGGACAGGGCCAGCAGGGCGACGTCGTCTCCGGCCCCGTGGGGCGTGGCGTCGAGGAGGTCGACGGTGTCCTCGATGATCGCCGCCGCGCTCGCGGGCGCGGTGCGCGCGGCAAGGAAACGGACCAGGCCCTCTTCCCCGATCATGTCGCCGCCCAGGATGCGGGCCTCGGTCAGCCCGTCGGTGTAAAGGAGCAGTCCTTCGCCCGGGGCGAGGTGGAAGGTGTGGGAGGCGAAGCGTGCCTCGGCGAGTGCGCCGATGAGCATGCCGCCCTTGGGGCGCACCGCCTCCACCACTCCCTGCCCGCGCAGGTGGTAGGCCGGGGGGTGCCCGCCGGTGGCCACCGTGATGGCGAACCCGCCCTTCTCATGAGGTTCCAGGGTGCCGAAGACGGCGGTGCAGAACCGGGTGCCGACGGACGGGTCGAGGAGCAGCGCCGTGTTCAGCGAGGTGAGGACCTTGTCGGGGTCGGGGTCGATCTGCGCGGCGGCGCGCAGGGTGTAGCGGGTCAGGGAGGTGACGGCGGCGGCTTCGGGGCCTTTGCCGCACACGTCGCCGAGGAAGAACGCCCACCTCGTGCCGTCCAGGGGGAAGACATCGTAGAAGTCGCCGCCGACGTCCTGCGGAGAGGCGGTGGCGTAGTGGCAGGCCAGCTCCAGCCCAGGTATCACCGGTAGGGCCGGCGGCAGCAGGGTGCGCTGGAGGGTGGTGGCGAACGCCTGGATGGCGGCGGTGTCACGCTCGGCGCGTTCGCGGGCCTCCTGCTGCTCGATGCGCCGTTCCTGCTCGGTGCGTAGGGCGTTCAGGGCCGCCAGGCGCATCTCCAGCTCGTCCAGCACGATCGCGGCCAGGTCCGCGAGGGTGGCGGTGTCGTCCTGGGTGACCAGGCGCGGTTTGGTGTCGAGGATGTTGACGGTGCCCAGCCGGTGCCCATCGCGGGTGATGATCGGGGCGGCGGCGTAGAAGCGGACCGCCATCGGCCCGGTGACCAAGCCGTTATTGCAGGCGACGGGGTCGGTGAGCGTGTCCGGGATCACCAGTGTTTCGTCGGCGAGGATCGCCGAACCGCACAGGCCCGGCTCCCGGCCGATCTCGCTCACGCCCTCCAGGCCGTGCGCGGCCTTGAACCAGATCCGGTCCTCGTCCACGATCGTCACGCTTGCCACCGGCACCTTGAACAGCCGGGCCGCCATCGCCGCAACGCGGTCGAACGCGCCGTCGGGCGGGGTGTCGAGGATGTCGTAGCGGCGCACCGCGTCCATCCGGGCCGCTTCCGCCACCGCACTGAGCGCCTGCCGCCCCGGTATGCCTCCCGCGCCGGTGGCGTGTCCCGCTTGCGGCATCGTCTACCTCCATTTGCCTACCGACCCAGACGGCCGACGACTGCGGCAGCCTAGACCAGCCTCCCGCCGCCAAAAACCAACCCACCGAGTAACCACGGAGCGGCTTCAGCGGCATTTGCCAGTAAACATGCCGATTTAACAATCGTGCTACATAGCCACAATTCGTCCGGTTCGAGATAAGGGAGAGTTCTCCGGCCTCTGTCCACAGGCCCGCGATCCGAGGATCGGTTTCGAGGCCGCCACGATCAGCGGGGCGGTCCGGACCCGAGGAGCCGTACGTGCCCGAGAACACCACCACCGTGCCACTCGCCCCGATGACCCCGCAGGCGGTGATGGACGTCTTCGACCACCTGCGGGCGGTCAGCGTCGACGACACCGAGTTCGCCGGCGGGCTCGTGGCCGCCGAACCGCGGATGCCCGAGCTGATCGTGGACGTCGTCGAGCGGATCGTCGTCCCCGTCACCACGGTCGGCGCCCGCACGGCGGAGCCGTGCGACGACTCCTTCGTCCTCGACGCCCTCGGCCGGGTCTTCGTGACCACCCTGCGCGCCTGGGCCACAGCCGGTCCGGACACCGCCGAACCTCTCGCCCGCACCGCCCTGCACCTCATCGCGCAGCTGCTCGTCGAGGACCACGAGGACCTGGCCGACGTCCTGGAGCACCTCAACACCGTCGCCCTGCACCAGGCACTCCAGGCCCACCCGGCCCCCGCCACCCGATAACCCCCTTCCCTCTCGCCTCTACAGGCAGGCGGGCGCGGCAGGCGCCCGCCAACGAAACGGATAAGGAGTCCCCCATGGAAACGACGACGACGCAGACCGCCACCGCCTCGGAGCGGGCCGCACAGGCCGCCGAGTACCTGGAGCGGATGATGCGGGCCGCCGACTACATCGAGCTGGTCTGGCTCTACCAGGGCACCGAGCGGGAGCAGACCGAGCTGGCGGCATTCCACGCCGACAACCGGCTCGCGCCGACGATCGGCGAGTTCGGCACGCTGCTGCTGACCCGCCACCTCACCGCCGTGCCCGACGAGCACGCCGACTGCGAGGCCGGCCACGTCATGCACCAGCTGGCGACCGTGACGAGCCGATACCTGAAGCGGTGGTGCCTGGCGGGCGGCGGAGCGCACTCCGCCCGGATCGCGGCCGAGTTCCTGATCGAGTGCATGCAGGAAGTCGACCAGGTGAGCCAGTTCCTCGCCGACGTCCGCGGCGACATCGCCACCGGATGGCCGGCCACCACCTGACCCCAGGCAGCACCCCGGTGGACTCCACCCGGCAGCCGGGACGGTGGGTGGAATCCACCGGGTGGAGTGGAACGGAAGTGGGCTCCACCCTCCACCGGGTGGAGCCCACCTCCGTGGCGGCCACTTCGATGGGAGCCGCGGTCCATCCGGTGGAATCCACCGGATGGACTCCACTCGGTGGGCCCGCCCTGAGGGTGGACACCACGCATCGCGGTGTCCGTTTTACCCCTTGACCACCCCTTGACCGCACCGTTTGTCCCGGGGCCGGTGGAGTCCACTTCCACTCGGTGGCGCGGTGCGGCACATCCCCGGGCGCACCGTCGGAGCAGATGGAGGTCGTGGGCTCAGCGACGGCGGGAACGGTGCGGGCGTACGGCCCTCGGCGGGTTCGGCCGGCCCCCGGGGTACTGCCGCGTCCGGTGCCCGCGGACCGGCGCGGGCACGGCGGGCGCCGCGTACAGCACCGCCCGCAGCCGGACCGCGTCGGTGATCTGCCCCAAACGCTTCAGGAGCTCCGGGGTGAGGTCCGGGATCGGGTGGGCCATGACGAAGACCTCCGCACATCGGTGACCGGCTCCCCCCACCCTCGCCTCCCTCCCCCACCGCTAGGACGTGGCCACCGGTCGCGTCCCAGCCGGTGCGACCGCGACCTCGCCCCCCGGCCCACCCGGCGGACCGAAGAACGAAACGGTGGGCTCCACAGGTGGGGTCCACTCTCCACGGAGTGGACCCCACCTGTGGAGAGTGAACCTCTGTCAACTTGAAGTCGCAGGTCAAAGGGCTGGTGTGATCGGCTGTCGAAGTACTCACGCTGCTCACGGCCGACTGTCTGAGCAGTAGATCGTCCGTCGGCATGGTCGACACCTGAGCTGAAAGACGGTCGACGGGATCATTTACGCGCAGAGAGCATGCGTAGATGCCGCTGATCCGCTCCGGCACCCCCCGATCCGTCAAAATGAAAGGTTGGCCATGTGGGAAGGCTGCACCCCGGTTCTGGGGGCAGAGCCTGAGCCGTTCCTCCGGGAGATCACCGGCTGGGAGATCCTCGGCATCGGCGAGATGGACGTCGAATCCGAGGGGTACCGCACGTCGGTGCTGCCGTCGGACGGATCCCTGTACATCGAGCTGGCTTTCTCCGACGCGTACGTGGAGTCCGAAGCGATGCCGTACCGGCGAATCGGGCCTGTGCTTCTGATCCTTAAGGGCGTGCGGTCCCTCGGCATGGAGACCCTCGGGGCGCCGACGGGCCCGCTGTGGAAGCGGGTGCTGCAAGGGGATCCCCAGGGCGAGCTGCTGCGCATGGCCTGGGACCAAAACGAGGACGTCCTGTATGTGAGGGACGGTGGCACGGTCCTGAGCTGCCGGGGTGGCATGTGGTACTGGCAGGTCGGCTTCCGACCACCTGCCTGAACCAGACACCAACTCCGCACCGACCCCGCCCGTGCCACCCACCTCCTGCACACCCTGCTCGTGCTGACGAACCTCGAAGTCAACCGCTGACCGATGGTCTTCTTCGCGGACTCCCGCCCACGGCCAGCACGAGTACTCCAGGGACCGGTCACACCAGCCCTTTGACCTGTGCATTCAAGTTGGCGGGGGCTCACTCAGCGGCTCGCCCCACCGTGTCCGATGCCGGGCTGCCCGGGACGCTGCCCTCGCTCCTGGTCCTCAAGGACCGGCCGGGGAGCAGGAGCTTCAGGGCGAGGCTCGTAGCGCTCCCGGAGCGCCTCGCCGCGCGCCTTCATCTCCTCGATGCGGGCCTGAATGCTGCTGATCTGCTCGGCGGTCAGATCCTGCGCACCCGTCTCGGCGCGTACCTTCTGGAGCGCCCGCAGCCGCTCCATCCAGTCCGCCGGCTTGCCCTCGGCCTCCGGCTCCTCGATGTCGGAGGCGGTGTCGAAGACGGGGAGGAGCTGTTCGGGCATCGCGGCCTGCTGGTGCGCGGTGACGCCCTCGTAGTACCGGGCGCGTCCCGCACCGCGTGCGGCGCGTAGTTGGTGGGTGAGGGCGGTGGAGGTGATGACCGCGCGGTCGTAGCGCAGCGGGACGCGCGGGATGTCCCACTCCCCCATCTCCACCGGCAGGACCGGACCGTCCGGGGCGGTGAGGCCGGCCGGGGGCCGGTGGTCGGCGTCGAAGGCCGCCTCCGGTGCGCGCCGCCGGGCGCGGGCGGGATCGGGGCGGGCCCAGCGGGCGGTGTAGAGCCGGTAGCCCGCCAGGAGCCCGCGGGTGCTCTTCGGTTCGGTGACGTCCACGCAGTACGCCGCAATGGCCGTGTTCACGATCGTCTCGTCCAGGCCCGCCTCGCGGCGGCGGCCGCGCTGGACCAGGGCGAGAAAGCGGCGGGCCTCGGCGAGCAGGTGGCGGCGGTGGAAGAGCCCGTTGCTGCTTATCACGAACACCATCGCGCTGACGCCGAGCGCCGCCAGGGCGACGTCCAGGGTCTCGGCGACCTGGGCGCGGATCGCGGCGGCCGCGGCCCGGGCCCGCTCCAACAGGCTGTCGACGAGCTCGGCGGCCTCCCCGAGGAACTCCTTCGCGCCCGCCCGCCAGTCGGTACGCAACTGGGCGAGGGAGCGGGCCTTCGGCTTCGGCGGGCGGGTCTTGCGGGCGGCGATCCGGTTGAGCTTGGTGCGGGCCTCCTCGGAGACGACGGGCCCGAACCTGAGGTTGCCGTCCTCGTCGACGGCGGTGACGTACTCGTGCTCCAGCTCCTGGCGGCACAGGTCGATCTCGTGGCCGCGCTGGGACATCCAACCGATCAGCTCGTGCGGCACCCCCGCCACCTCCATCACCGGCCGACGCCCCGCGCTGACCGTACGCGGCTCGGACGCCACGTCCAGCGCCTCGCACACCTCGGCCATGACGAGCTCGTTGTAGAGGGAGGAGGCCGCGACCACGTTCTCCAGCAGGGTCGTGGAGTGCACCGCGCCCCACTTCCCGTCCGGCCGCAGGCCCCGCAGGGACGCCAGAACGTGGTCGTGCAGGAGCGGGGTGCCGGCTCTCGACTCGTAGTGGCGGAAGCGCGCGAAGGCCAGACCGTGCACCGGACGGGTGGGTTAACGGCCCTGGGCGCCGACGCGGATGGTCGCCGCGTGGTCCTCGATCCAGGCGAGCGTCGCCTCGATCGCCCGCTCGTGCGCGGTCTCGATCACCTGCCGCGTCTCCTCCTCCCCCAGCGCCCACATCAGCTGGATGGTCGGCTGCGGGCGGAAGACGAGATCCGCTCCGGTGACCTCCACCGCGCGGCCCAGCCTCCCGGCCTTCGCCGCGACCGCCGGAGTCTTCCCGGCGACGAGCGCCTCGGCGACGAGCCGGTCGCCGTGCGGGTGCCGGCCCTGCCCGAAGAGCTGGCGGAGCTCGTCCTCGGTGACGATCGCCCCGGGGCGCAGGCCGAGGTCGGCCAGGCCCCGTCCCGTCCACCGGCCCGGCGGAACACCTACCTGTACCTGGGCTATGCCGAGGGGGGTGCGGACGGGGCGGAGGTAGTCGCCGACGACGACCTGCCGCAGGTAGTAGCGGTACATCTGACCGCGTCTGATCAGGCGGACATCCATCATGACCACCACGCCACACCGCCCTGACCAGCAAGAAAAGACCGATCCGGTGCACGTCCCGCCAGGCGGGAAGAGGCCGCCGACTTTCTCGTCCGCGTTCCGCCGGGCGGGACGCGGACCGGGGCCGGCCCGGAGTGTCATCGCTCTCCGGCATCACCCCCGACCTGCCGTCTGACACCTATCAGCACCAAGTAGCGCACTCTTTCCGCTTCACCCCGAACACTCCCCCGGCCCCCGGTATCCACCGGGGGCCTCGTTGTGCTGCCCGGAGAACCCCGTGCCCACGTTCGAGACCCTGCCGCGCTTCACCACCGACCTCGACCACCTCACCCCCGCACAGCACCGGCGCTTCCGCCGCACCGTCCTCGACGCCTTCGTCCCCGACCTGCGCATAGGACGCCGCTTCCACCCGGGACTGCGTATCAAGGGCGTCCGGTGCGCTCCCGGTGTCTACGAGCTGACCTGGGCACCGGACGGGCGCGCGACGTGGTGCTACGGCCGGGCGCGGATAGCCGGGGACCGGCACATCGTGTGGCGCCGCATCGGAACCCACGACATCTTCACTCGGCCCTGAGTGGGGCAGGTGCCCGCAGCGAGGACGAAGGCCGCCCTTCACCGTGTAAGGGCTGTCCCGTAACTCGGCGCAGAGGTCAACGGGACGTCACCGCTGGATCGCTCTGTCCGGTTCTGACCCGACTCGCGGCCCCAACAGGATCCCGGGAAAGCAGGTCGAACCGGACACCAGCCAGCGGTCTTCGGAGTTACGGGACAGCCCTTAGGGGTAGGAGCAGAAATCTAGTTCAGCGAAAAAGCCGGACTTCCCCAATTGGGGAAGTCCGGCTCAACAAGGGGCAGCTCTCAACAAGCTCCGCGTCGACGATGCCACCCCCGTCGGGTAGGTGACGAAGCGGAGAGCCGGGTGGAGCCTGCGGGTCAGTCGAAGTAGACCTTGGCGATCCGCCGTCCCTGGGTGTCTTCCTTGTCGGTGAGCAGGTAGACGTAGCGGCCGGGGGCGACGTGTACTTCGTCGCCCGTGGCGCAGGTCCGATCGA
This sequence comes from Streptomyces sp. NPDC055632, assembly GCF_053618675.1. NCBI lineage: Bacteria > Bacillati > Actinomycetota > Actinomycetes > Kitasatosporales > Streptomycetaceae > Streptomyces > Streptomyces sp. NPDC055632. Next base: position 34,255 of record NZ_JBSHHY010000050.1, read on the forward strand.
TGGTGAGGGTTCGGCCGTGGTCCGGTCCGTACTGCAAGAAGACGGTCATGTCGCGGACCGTACGGATCCCGAAGGCTTACGTCTCGGGGAAGGGCCGCATGTCCAATCCGGACCATGTGCAGCCTTCGCCGAGAGCACTCAAGATCCACCGCGCCGAACCGGGATCTGAAAGCCGCGAGCCCGGCCCACTGTCTGGCGCGGGCCGAGCTCTTTACGGCGTAAAGATGGGTCAGCTGTAGATCTTCATCGCCTTGCCGACCTTGACGTAGGCCATGGCGGCTTCGGAGCGGGGGTTGTAGAGCGTGATGGGCAGGGAGGCCGAGTACGACTCGGGGACCTTGACGTCGTCGCGGACGGTGGGCTGTACGACGAGGTCGCCGTACGCTTCGCGGACCTGGCGCTCTATGTCGTAGTACACCTTGCCCTGGGAGACGCCGGTGACGCCTTCGCCGATGACGACCCAGTCGAGTCCGTCGCGCATCCCCATGAAGCCAAAGGACTTGTGCAGGTCGGCGATCTTGTCTTCGAGTGAGGTCAGGCCGCGGGCTTCCTTCTCCTGGCTCTTGGTGCACCCGACGATCTCGTCGCCGGCGATGAGCGCACCCTGGGTGCCGAGGTCGATGGTTGCCGGGGCAGTCGAACAGGATGAGGTCGAAGAGGCCGCGGAGTTCCGGGAGGAGCCGGAAGAGCCACATCTCGCGTGCGGTGACCCCTGCGAGCTTGACGCTGAGGGTGTCGAGCCTGCCGGATTCCAGGACGAGCCAGAGGCCCGGAAGGGGTTCGCCGGTCTTGCTGTGGCGACCGGGGACGAGCGCTTCGGTCAGGGTGCAGATGCCGTCGACGACGTCGATGAGGGTGGGCAGTTCCTCGTCGGCGTCGGGGTTGTCGTAGCCGAGGAGGCGGGAGACGTCGCGCTGCCGGTCCAGGCCGATGACGCAGACCAGCAGGCCATGCGCGGCGGCCTGTTCGGCGAGAGCGGCGGCCAGGGTGCTTTTGCCCGAGCCGGCCGACCCGCTGGCGAGCGTCAGGACGCGGGTCTTGCGGCCGGTGTCGGCGGGCGGGGTCAGGGTGTCGGTGCTCATGGGGGTCTCCGCTCTACGCCGCTGGAGCGGGCTCGGCGTCGGTGGGCTGGTAGTCGGTGTGAGTCTCCAGCCAGTCCGCGTACGCGCGGGCATGAGCGGAGTCGGTGCCACTCGTACGGGTGGCGTGGAGCTCGCACTGCGCCAGGGCCAGGGCCAGGGCGGCACGGAGCTGGCGGTCGGTTCCTTCTTCGCCCGCCAGGGACGCGAGGTTCAGCGCGGCGGAGCCTTCGGCGGTTTCGGTGAGCCACTGTCCGGCGAGCGCGACGGCCTCGTCGGGGGCGACCGGGGCCTGGGCGGCGATGATGGAGAGGCGGGCGAGGTCGCCGGCTCCTGCGGCAACGGCGATGAGGCAGGACTCGCGCCTGGCCTTCGCGGCCTCGTCCAGCGGGGTGTCACCTTCGCCGCCGGCCCCTCCCTGCGCGGGCACCCTGGCGCTCTTCTTCACCTTGGGCTGGTTCTGGGCTGCCGGGTCGGCGGCGCGGCGCGCGGCGTTCTTCTGCTCGGCCTTCCACGCCGCGAGCTGTTCGTCGCGGCCCTTGATCTTGCCGAGGTCTCGGGCGACTTCGATGGTCATGCCCGGGGCGCGCGTCTCAAGGGCTTCGCGGAGTTCGGGCTGGAGGTTGCCCAGGCGGCGGCGCTGGGAGACCCAGCCGGGAGACTTGCCGAGCTTCTTGGCGACGGCGTCGTAGGTGCCGAGCTCCGCCTTGAGGTCTTCGATCGTGGCGAGTTCCTCGAAGGGGCGGAGCTCCTCGCGGGCGATGTTCTCGATCGCCGCCGCGACGAGGATCTCCTCCCGCGTCGCCAGCTTGGTGTTCACGTGCACCGGCAGGGTCTTCAGCTCCGCGCGGCGCGCGGCGGCCAGGCGGCGGTTGCCGCCGATGACCACGTATCCCGTGACCGGGACCTCGTCCGCGCTCTCAGGGAAAGCGGCCCGGAAGGTCTCGACGGGGATGACGAGACAGGGCTGCAGCACTCCCGTGGCCTCGTAGGTGTCGGCGAGACCCTCGATGCCTTCCAGGTCCCGGCGGGCGTTGCGCGGGTTGTGGGCGAGGGAGTCGAGGGGCATTCTCCGGAGTGGAGACGTTGCCGGCGGGCACCGCGCTCTGCGCATGCACAGCAGCCTGCTGCTCTCTCTGGGCCGCGAGGAGCCGCCTCCGTTCCGCCACAGAGAGGCCTTGGTTCTGCGCGCCGGTCATTCACACTCCTGGTAGGTCTTGCTGGTCTCGGCGTGGAGCTTAGCGAGCATCCGGGGCTCCGGAGACACGCGCCGCTCTTTACGCCGTAAAGAAGCGTGGGGGGATAGGTCACGTACGCCCCGATTGAACCCAAGGTTCGGCGAGCATCTTTACGGCGTAAAGAACGGCCCCTCCAGGGCGGGGCGGAGCACTCGATCTTTACGGCTGTCCCGTCTCAGTGAAGTTCGACCAGTCTCAGCGAACCTCGACCGACGCTGCCAGTCAGGCCGGGTGGAGCACCGCCGTGGCGATCTCACGCACGCGGTCCAGCGTGATCCCGGTGCGTTGTTCAACGGCGAGCGGGTGGTCGGTGGGCTCCAGCTCGATGAAGGGCCGCTTGCCCACCGGTCGCGTGTGGGCGTTGGTCTTCATGTTGGTGGTGCTCTCGGGGTAGAGCGCGAGTTCGGTGCTGAGCCAGCCGAAGTACGGCTTCTCGGCCTCGCGGCCCTCCGTGTTCCACACCTCAAGAGCGCGGGCGAAGTTGTCCTTGCTCAGAGAGACCCAGACGCCCCAGGAGAAGACGTCCTGGCTGCCGATCACGGGTATCTCGATCAGACCCCTGATGAAGAAGTGCTGGCCCTTGATCACGCACTGGTCGGACGACAGCAGGCAGTCCGGATCACTCTCGAACCTGGGATCCCACACGTCAGGGGCCATGGTCGAGTAGCTCATGGGGAGCTCTGCGTGGTGCTCGCTGCAGCATGAGCACGTGAAGCCGAGATCGTTAGACATGGCGCGAGCCTAGCGACCACCTGCTCGGGGGCTACTGCGGGCTCTCCAACAGCCGCTCACGGCGCTGCCGCCATCATCCAGGCCTGGCTCGTTGTCCCGTCTCATTAGATCTTGCAGGGGCGAGGCCGTTGACCTGCGGGGTGACAGGTTCAACTGCGACTTAGAGGTTGTCTCACGTGGTGGCTCAGCTATCCAACTGTGCTCGTGAGAAACATCTGGAACTCTGCAGCGAGGTTTCGCATCTCCTCGCCGGCCGCATGCACGGTGGTGGTCTCGAAGTGCCACTCCTCGGA
>NZ_JBSHHY010000051.1:0-36799 GCF_053618675.1 Streptomyces sp. NPDC055632
TGAGACCGGCCGCCGGCCCGGTCCGTTCACGCGGCCGGGCCGGCGGAGCCCGTCGTCGTGATGCGGAAGACGGGGTGCTTCGGGGCGGCGGCGCGCAGTTCGGCGTCGGAGGAGTCCGGGCCGACCCCGTCGAAGAAGACGCCGACCTCCGCCTTCCAGCGCTTGAGGTAGGCGCGGAGCAGCGCGGGCTTGGCTTCGTCGGCGACCTCGACGGCGGTGAACTCCTGCACGTGCTTGCCGAGGTGCAGCTCTCCGCCCCCGGCCGCCCGCATGTTGTGGGTCCACTGGACGTGGCCGCGGGGGGCCACGAGGTACTGGGCGCCGTCCACCGTCAGGAGGTTGACGGGGGTGCGGCGCCATTCGCCGCTCTTGCGCCCCCGGACGGCGAGCACGCGGGACCCCCAGACGCTGATGCCCCGGCGGGTCGTCCAGGCGACCAGGCGGTTGAGGACGTTCACGGTGAACCAGCCGGGCTTGAGGACGTGGGCGGCGGGGGAGCCCGCGGCGGGGGAGGGGGAGCCGGTGGGGTCGGTGGGGGCGGTGGGGGAGGAGCCGGTGGGGTCGGCGGGCTGGGCGGACATGGCTGCCTCCTGAGGGCTTCCGTCGGCGAGCGGAGCGAGTCGAGCGAGTGGACCGAGAGCGCTGCTCTCTCTTGAGATCAGTGTGCACGCTTCGGCGCTCACAAGCAAGAGCGGTGCTCTCTTTTCAATGCCCTGCTCTCTTTTCAATGACCTGCTCTCGTTTCGATGCGATGCTCCGGAAGTGGCACACTGCTCTCCATGACGCCCGTTCAAGGAGCCCGCGCCCGCGCCCGCATCGAGATCACCGCCGCCATCAAGGACGAGGCCCGCACCCAGCTCGCGGCGGAAGGCGCCGCCAAGCTGTCCCTGCGGGCCGTGGCCCGCGAGCTGGGCATGGTGTCCTCCGCGCTCTACCGCTACTTCCCGAGCCGCGACGACCTCCTCACCGCCCTGATCGTCGACGCCTACGACGCCGTCGGCGCCGCCGCCGAGCGGGCCGCCGCCGACTCCGCCGGGCAGCGCCCCCTCGACCGCTGGACCGCCGTCTGCCGGGCGGTCCGAGCCTGGGCGGTCGCCCACCCCCACGAGTACGCCCTGATCTACGGCTCCCCGGTCCCCGGCTACACCGCGCCCCAGGACACGATCGCCCCCGCCGCCCGTGTCGGCCTCGCCCTCGTCGAGATCGTCCGCCTGGCCCACGCCGGCGAGGGCCTCGCCCTCCCCCCGCTCCCGGACGCCCTGCGCCCCGAGGCCGAGCGGATCGCCGCCGACATCGCCCCGGACCTTCCCCCGGCCCTCGCCGCCGCGCTCGTCGCCGCCTGGTCGCAGCTCTTCGGCCTCGTCTCCTTCGAGGTCTTCGGCCAGTTCCACCGCGTCGTCGAGGACCGCGACGCCTTCTTCACCGCGTCGGCCCGCCGCCTGGGCCAGGACGTGGGCCTGCTTCCGCGCGGCTGAGCCCGCGAGCGAGGGTCCGCGCGGGGTCGACGCGGTACGGGAACGGACGGGCGGGAACGGACGGGCGGGAACGAACGGGCGGGAACGAACGGGCGCGGCCGCCCGGTCGCCGAAGCGCCGGACGGCCGCGTCCCCCGTTCCCCCGTGTCCCTCCCGACGGTCAGTCGCGGAGGGCGACCTTCGCCGGGACGTCCCCGGCGGCCGAGGCGTCGGCGGCGGTGTTCCCCGCGGTCGCGTCCCCGGCGACCGGGCCGGGGTCCGAGGAGCGTGCGACCACGACCGACCCGGTCGCCGCGCCCCGCGGCCTCCGCAGCCCCGGCAGGGTGACGAGCAGTCCGGCGAGGGCGATGACCGCCACCACGGCCAGACCCGGGCGGAAGCCGTCCAGGACCGCCTGCGGGGAGGCGTCCCCGCCGTGTCCGCCGCCCGCGGTGATGACGGCGGTGGTCACGGCGAGGAAGAACGCGCCGCCGACCTGGATCGAGGTGTTGAGCAGACCCGAGACCATGCCCTGTTCGCGGTCGGCCACGCCGTTGGTGGCCTGGATGTTGAGCGACGGGAACACCAGGGCGCAGGCCGCTCCGATGAGCAGCATCGACGGCAGGATGACGGCCGCGTACTGCGGGACGAGCGAGATGCGCAGGAAGAGCGCGTACCCGACGACGAGCAGGGTGAAGCCGGTCGCGATCACCCGGGGCGTGCCGAACCGGTCCACGATCCCGCCGATCTTCGTGGACGAGAGGGCCACCAGCACGCCGGCCGGAAGGAAGGCGAGCGCCGTCTGGAGCGCGGACCAGCCGAGCAGCGACTGCATGTACTGGGTCACGATGAACTGGAAGGCGACGTACGAGCCGAAGAACGCCGCCGCGCCGAGCTGGGCCCGGACCTGCGAGCCGGAGCGCAGCACACCGAGCCGCACCAGCGGGCTCGGGCTGCGCCGTTCGATCAGGACGAAGGCGACGAGCAGGGCGGCGGCCGCCAGGAAGGACAGCAGGGTGCGGGTGGAGGCCCAGCCCGCCTCGGGCGCCTCGACGACGGTGAAGACGAGCAGCAGCATCGCGGCCGTGCCGGTGACGGCGCCCGGCAGGTCGTAGCCGCCGGAGGAGTCGTCCCGGGCGCTGTGCGGGATGAGGCGCAGCGCGAAGACGAGGGCGATCAGGGCGACGGGGGCGGGGAGCAGCATGGTCCACCGCCAGCTCAGCTCCGTGAGCAGCCCGGACAGGACGAGGCCCATGGAGAAGCCGGTGGCGGCGCAGGTGGTGTAGATGGACAGGGCCCGGTTGCGCTGCGGGCCCTCCTTGAAGGTGGTCGTGATGATCGACAGGCCGGCGGGGGCGGTGAAGGCGGCGCTGAGCCCCTTGACGAACCGGCTGGCGATGAGGAGCGGCCCGGAGTCGACGAGCCCGCCGAGCAGCGAGGCGAGCGCGAAGACGGCGAGCGCGATCAGGAAGACCCGGCGCCGGCCGAGCAGGTCGGCGGCGCGGCCGCCGAGGAGCAGCAGCCCTCCGTAGCCGAGGATGTAGCCGCTCACGATCCACTGGAGGGTGGCGGTGGACAGGTCGAGGTCGGCGGCGATCGAGGGCAGGGCGACGCCGACCATCGAGACGTCGAGGGCGTCGAGGAACATCGCGGCGCAGAGCACGAGCAGGGTGCCCCAGAGGCGCGGACTCCAGCGTTCCTGCGCGGACTTGGGCACGTCGGTGAGCGGAGAGGTCATGGACAGAGACAGTACATGCACATGCATTGAATGCAAGTGCATTTAATTCCCGTGCAACAAAAGAGGTCGTCTCTGCTAACGTGCGGCCATGGCAGCGAACAAGTCCGAACGCGCGCTCGTGGAGGAGTGGCGTGACGTCCTCGCCCTGCACGCCCGTACGACCTGTGAGCTCGACCGGGCCCTCCACCCCTACGGACTCGGCGCCAGCGACTTCGAGGTCCTCGACGTCCTCGCCGAGGGCGCGTCCGAGGACGGCCCGGCGGCCTGGCGCGTCCAGGAGCTCTCCGGCCGCGTCCACCTCAGCCAGAGCGCGCTGTCCCGGCTCGTCGCCCGCCTGGAGAAGGACGGCCTGGTCGCCCGGGGCATGTGCCCCGAGGACCGGCGCGGCGTCCAGGTGAAGCTCACGGAGAAGGGCCTCGACCGCCACGCCGAGGCGAAGCCCCTCCAGCGCGAGGTCCTGACCCGGATGCTGGACGGGGACTCCTGAGGCGTACGGGAAACGAGGGATTCCCGGGGCGTACGGGGAGGGGAGGCGAGGGCCGGCCGTCCCGTACGGCCGGGGTGTTCTCCCGTACGCCCGCAGCCGGATCACGCCTGTTCACACGCCTCCGCCGAAGGGTTCACGGCGGGGGAACACCCGTCGGAGAGCCGTGGCGAGCGGACTTGACGGACCCTGAAACGGGCCGTTGACGCTGTCCCCGGGCGCTGCCCAAGATTCCTGTCCGGAAAGCAGACTCGTCGACGCAGTGCGGAATCCGGCCCGAAGGGCGAGCGATGAACCCAAGCAGAAGAACCGGCCGCTGGATCGAGCACTGGGACCCGGAGAACGAGCACTTATGGGCGACCCGGGGCAGACGCGTCGCCCGCCGCAACCTCGCCCTCTCCATCGCCTCCGAGCACATCGGCTTCTCCGTCTGGAGCATGTGGTCGGTCCTCGTGCTCTTCATGTCCCCCCGCATCGGGCTGCCGTTCACGCCCGACGAGAAGTTCCTGCTGGTCGTCACCCCCACCCTCGTCGGAGCCGCGCTCCGCATCCCGTACAGCCACGCCGTCCTCCGCTTCGGCGGCCGGAACTGGACCGTCTTCGCGACCGCCGTCCTCCTCGTGCCCGCCTGCGCCGCCACGTACTTCGTCCAGCGGCCGGGCACCCCGCTCTGGGTCTTCCTGCTGATCGCCGCGCTCGGCGGCGTCGGCGGCGGCAACTTCGCCTCCTCGATGACCAACATCACCGCCTTCTACCCGCAGCGCCTCCAGGGCTGGGCCCTCGGCCTCAACGCGGGCGGCGGCAACCTCGGCGTCGCCGTCGTCCAGCTCCTCGGCCTGCTCGTCATCGCCGTCGCGGGCGACACCCACCCGTCGTACGTCGCCGCCTGCTACCTCCCGCTGATCGTCGCCGTCTCCCTGCTGTGCGCGCTGCGCATGGACAACCTGGCGCCGGTGCGCGCCGAGAAGGGCGCCCGGCGCGCGGCCCTGCGCTCCGCGCACACCTGGTGGATCTCGCTGCTCTACGTCGGCACGTTCGGCTCGTTCATCGGCTACGGCTTCGCCTTCGGGCTCGTGCTCCAGACCCAGTTCGGCGCCTCTCCGCTCCAGGCCGCCTCGTACACCTTCCTCGGCCCGCTCCTTGGCTCGCTTTCCCGCCCCTTCGGCGGGCGGCTCGCGGACCGGTGGGGCGGCGCCCGGGTGACCGCGTGGACGTTCGCGGGCATGGCGGCGGGAACGGGCGGACTGCTGCTCGCCTCGCGGGCCGGTTCGTACGGGCTGTTCGTCGCGGCCTTCACGGTCCTCTTCGTGCTCACCGGGATCGGCAACGGCTCCACGTACAAGATGATCCCGGCCGTCTTCGCCGAGCAGGCGGGCCGCGAGGTCACCGGGGGCCGCGACGCGGGCGAGGCCTTCGCCCGGGCCCGGCAGCGCTCGGGCGCCGTGATCGGGATCGCGGGCGCCGTCGGGGCGCTCGGCGGGGTCGCGGTGAACCTCGCCTTCCGGGCCGCGTACGGCTCCGAGGGAGGCAGCGGCACCCCCGCCTTCCTCGGCTTCCTCTGCTTCTACGTGGTGTGCGGGGCGGTCGTCCGGGCGGTCTACCTGCGGCCCGCGCCCGACGGAGGCGACCCGCTCGACCCGTCGCGCGCGCGGCGCCGCGGGGTCAGCCGTGTCTGACACCCGCGCCGAAGACACGGACCGCGCCGACCACGCCGACCGCACGGACCACGCCGACCGCACGGACCACGTCGACCGCACGGACCACGCCGACCGCACCGACCACGCCGACCGCACCGACCGCACCGACCGCGCCGAAGCCGGCACCGGGCGGACCGTCCTCACCCACTGCCCGTACTGCGCGCTCCAGTGCGGTACGGAGCTCACCTCCGCCGGCGGCCGGGTGACCGTCGCGCCCGCCGTCCTCGCCGGCACCGGGAAGCGGGGCGGCCTGTGCCAGAAGGGCTGGACCGCGCCCGAGGTCCTGACCACCGCCGACCGGCTGCGCACACCGCTCGTGCGGGGCGCCGACGGGCGGCTCGCCCCGGCGACCTGGGACGCGGCGCTCGACCTGGTCGCCGGACGGCTGGGGGAACTGCGGGCCGCCCACGGCCCGGACGCGGTCGGGGTGTTCGGCGGCGGCGGCCTCACCAACGAGAAGGCCTACCTGCTCGGCAAGTTCGCCCGGGTCGCCCTCGGCACCAGCCGCATCGACTACAACGGGCGCTTCTGCATGTCCTCGGCCGCCGTGGCCGGCAACGCCGCCTTCGGCGTCGACCGGGGGCTGCCCTTCCCCGTCACGGACCTCGACGAGGCCGACGTGGTGCTGCTCGCCGGGGCCAACCCGGCCGAGACGATGCCGCCGCTCGTGCGCCACCTCGACCGGGCCGGCGCGCTCGTCGTCATCGACCCGCGCCGCACGGCCACCGCCGAGCGGGCCGCGCTGCACCTGAGACCCGCGCCCGGCACCGACCTCGCCCTGGCGCTCGGCCTGTTGCAGCTCACCGTGGTCGACGGGCACCTCGACCGGGCCTACGTGGAGGAGCGGACCAGCGGCTTCGAGGAGACCTGGCGCCGGGCCCTCGCCTGGACCCCGGAGCGCACGGAGCGCACCACCGGCGTCCCGGTCGCCGCCCAGCGCGAGGCGGTCCGGCTCCTGGCGGGCGCCCGGCGGGCGTACGTCCTGACCGGTCGCGGCGCCGAGCAGCACAGCAAGGGCGCCGACACGGTCTCCGCCTTCATCAACCTCGCCCTCGCCCTCGGCCTGCCGGGGCGGCAGGGCAGCGGCTACGGCTGCCTCACCGGCCAGGGGAACGGACAGGGCGGCCGCGAACTCGGCCAGAAGTCCGACCAGTTGCCCGGCTACCGGCTCATCACCGACCCGGCGGCCCGCGCGCACGTGGCGGGGGTGTGGGGCGTCGACCCGGAGCGGCTGCCGGGCCCGGGCCCGAGCGCGTACGAACTGCTCGACTCGCTCGGCACGGAGCACGGGCCGCGCGCCCTGCTCGTCTTCGGCTCGAACCCGGTGGTCTCCGCCCCGCACGCCGGTCACGTCACCGAGCGCCTCACCGCGCTCGACCTGCTGGTCGTCGCCGACTTCGTGCCCTCCGAGACCGCCCGCCTCGCGGACGTGGTCCTGCCCGTCACGCAGTGGGCCGAGGAGGAGGGCACCCTGACCAGCCTGGAGGGGCGGGTGCTGCGCCGGCGCAGGCTGCTCGACCCGCCGCCGGGGGTCCGCAGCGACCTGGAGGTGCTGCGCGGGCTCGCCGTACGGCTCGGGGAGCCGGCCGACCGGTGGCCCGACCGGCCGGGCGAGGTCTTCGACGAGCTGCGCCGGGCGACGGCGGGCGGCCGGGCCGACTACTCCGGCGTGAGCTACGAGCGCCTCGACGCGGGCGAGGTCCTGCACTGGCCCTGCCCGGCACCGGGACACCCCGGCACCCCGCGGCTCTTCCTCGACTCCTTCGACCACCCGGACGGGCGGGCCCGCTTCGTCCCGGTCGAGCACCGGGACGCGGCCGAACTGCCCGGAGGATCGTTCGACCTGTACGGGACGACCGGGCGGGTCCTGGCCCACTACCAGTCCGGCGCTCAGACCCGGCGGGTCGAGCGGCTCGCGAAGGCCGTCCCGGAGGCGTACGTGGAGATCCACCCCGACACGGCCCGGCGGGCCGGAGTGGTGGAGGGCGGGCTCGCGCGGGTGGTGTCGGCGCGGGGCGCGGTGGTGGCACGGGTGCGGGCGGTGGAGAGCCTGCGCACGGACACGGTGTTCCTGCCGTTCCACTTCCCGGGCGAGGGGCGGGCGAACCTGCTCACGAGCGGGGCGCTCGACCCGCGCAGCGGGATGCCGGAGTTCAAGGTGAGCGCGGTCCGCGTGGAACCGGTGGACGAGGAAGAAGAGACGACGGGGACGGGGGACGGGGCATGAACGGGACGACACGCCGGAGAACCGAGAGGGGGGCGGGCCGGAGCGCGTGCGGCGCCGACGACCGCGTCGTGGTCGTCGGCAACGGCATCGCCGCGCACCGGCTCACCGAGAGGCTCGCCGCCCTCGGCCACCGCGGCCCCGTCACCGTCCTCGGGGCCGAGCCCCATCCCGCGTACCAGCGCACCCTGCTCGGGTCGGTCCTCGACGGCAGCCTGGCGCCGGAGGCGGTGACCCTGCCCGCACCGCCGCGCGGGACCAGGGTGCTGCCCGGGGTCCGGATCACCCGGATCGACCGGGCCCGCCGGCTCGTGCACGGGCGGACGGCGGCCGGGGACAGCGTGGCGGAACCGTACGGCACCCTCGTCCTGGCCACCGGGGCCCGGCCGGTCGCCCCCGGGCGCGGCTTCCACTCGCTCGACGACAGCCTGCGGCCGGTGCACGGCCGGGTGGCCGTGGTCGGCGGCGGCGTCCTCGGCGTGGAGACGGCGACGGCGCTGCGGCGGCGCGGCCACCAGGTGGTCCTCGCCCATGCCGGCCCGTACCCGATGCACCGTCACCTCGACGCGACGGCGGGCGCGCTGGTGGTGGCGGCCCTGGAGGACTGGGGCGTCGAGCTGCGGCTCGACAAGAGGGTCGAGGAGGACGAGATCCTCGACGTCGACACCGTCGTGTGGTGCGTCGGCAGCGTCCCCGAGACCTCCCTCGCCCTCGGGGCGGGCCTGCGGGTGCGGCACGGCGTCGTCGTCGACGGACGGCTGCGCACCAGCGATCCCGCCGTCCGGGCGATCGGCGCCTGCACGGGCGCGCCCGGCCTGGTGGGGGCCTTGGGCCAGGCGGAGACCCTGGCCGCCGACCTGACCGGCGGACCTGCCTGGTACACGGCCCCCTCGCCGATCCTGCGACCCCGGGTGCCCGGCCTCGACGTGGCCTGCCTGGGCTTCCCGGGCTTCCCCGTCGAACGGACCGTGACCCTGCACGACCCCGCCCTCGGCCGGTACGCGCGCCTCGAACTCGTCCGGGACCGGATCGCGCGGGCCGTCCTGGTCGGCCTCCCCGAGGGGATCGCGGCGGTGAGCCAGCTGTACGACCGGGAGGCGCCCGTGCCCGCCGATCCGCTCGCGCTGCTGCTCGGCACCGTGGGGGACGCGCCCGGCGAGTCCGTGGTGTGCCACTGCAACGGCGTCGACCGGGAGGACGTCGAACGCGCCTGGCGCGACGGCGCGCGGTCCGTCGGGGCGGTGGTGGAGGCGACCCGCGCGACCACCGGCTGCGGAGGGTGCTCCGACACGCTCCGCGCGGTGTGCGCGGCACTGGGACCGGCCCGGGAGGCGAGGTGAGGACCCTCGTCGTCGCCGGGTACGGCCCGGCCGGACACCGGCTGGTCCAGGAGCTGCGCGCCCTGGACACCTCCGGCACGTGGCGGATCGTGGTGCTCGCCGAGGAGCCGCGGCCCGCCTACAACCGGATCGCGCTCTCCTCCCTGGTCTCCGGGCGCGACCCCGCCGACCTCGCCCTCCCCGGCGTGCTGCCGGACGCGCTCGTGGACGTGCGCCTGTCGACCACCGTGACCGGGATCGACCGCGCGGGCGGGGCCGTGCGCTGCTCGGACGGCACCCGGGTGCCCTACGACGCGCTGGTCCTGGCCACCGGCTCGCGGCCGTTCGTCCCGCCCGTGCCCGGGCACGACCTGCCGCACTGCTTCACCTACCGCAGGATCGAGGACGTCGACGCGATCCGGGCCGCCGCGCGCCCCGGCCGGCCGGCGGTGGTGGTCGGCGGCGGGCTGCTCGGCCTGGAGGCGGCGGACGCGGTGCGCAAGCTCGGGATGCGCACCCGCGTCGTGGAGACCGCGCCCCATCTGATGCCGCTCCAGGTCGACGCGGACGGCGGGCGGCTCCTGGGGGAGCTGGTCCGGGGCCTCGGCATCGAGGTGCACTGCGGGGCGAGGACGGTCTCGGTCGGGCCGAGGGCGGTGCGGTTCGCCGACGGCACCGAACTGGCGGCCGACCTCGTCGTGTTCTCCGCCGGGATCCGGCCCCGGGACGAACTCGCCGCCCCGGCGGGCCTGGCGACCGGGGAGCGGGGCGGCTTCCTCGTCGACGCCCGGCTCCGCACGGCCGACGAGCGGATCCGGGCGATCGGCGAGTGCGCGGCCGTCGAGGGCCGCTGCCACGGCCTGGTGGCCCCCGGCCGCCGCATGGCCGGCCTGGTGGCCCGTCAGCTCATGGACCTGGAGGCGCCCTCGTACGCGGACACGGCCCAGCCGGCCCGGCTGAAGGTCCTGGGCCTCGGGGTCACCGGCTTCGGGGACGTCCACGCCCGGACCGAGGGGGCGATCGAGCTGCGCGAGACGGACCACGCGACGGGCGCCTACCGCAAGCGCGTCCTCGCGGCCGACGGCGAGACCCTGCTCGGCCGGGTGGAGGTCTCCGCGACGTCCCGGTGAGGGAAGGGGGCCGCGCGCTCTTCGTCCGCGGTTCATCCGGCGGGGCGAGACTGTCCCGCGGAAGGGGGCGGTCCGCCCGCCGGCCGGAGTCCTTCGAGGTCAACGTGTGATGTCGGCGTGATGCGGACGTGACATTATCGTCCTGGACGTGCCTGGGGAAAACAGCGATTTGAGTATGCTTCATGGCCATGACCGCAGTCATCGACGCCTGGTTCGATTTCGGATGTCCCTTCAGCATGTTGACCCGGCGTCTGCTGGCCGCGGAGTTCGAGGACTTCGGTCCGGCCGTCCGCTGGTACCCCCACGAGGCCGCGGGCGCGGCCCGGAACAGGCTGCCGGCGGCCCGCGTCTGGGAGAGCGGGGTGCGCCCGCTCGCCGACCGCCTCGGAGTGCCGGTCCACCGGGAGCCCCCGCCGTACGCCCCCACCCGGCTCGCCCTCCAGGGCTACCACTACGCGGTGGACCGGGGCCGCGGCGCCGCCTACTGCGACCAGGTCTTCGACGCGTACTTCCGGGAGCGGCTCGACATAGCGGAGCCCGGGGTGCTGGCCGGGGCGGCAGGGCGCGCGGGGCTCGACCCGGAGCGGTTCCTCGCCGCGGTGGACTCGCCCCGGTACGCGCGGCGGCACCGCACGGCGGTGGCCCGCTGGCCCTCGGTGCGGACGACGCCGACCGTGGTGTCCGGCGGCTACCGGGTCGAGGGCGTCCCCAACCCCGTGCAACTGGCCCGGCTCGCGGCCCTGTCCGGACAGGCCCTAGTGCAGGCGGGGCTTCGTCCGCTGGTCGAGGTGGCCGAGGGCGGACGCGAGGAGGTCGTCGAGCCGCTCGGCGAGCCCGTCCGGCAGCCGGCCGAGCAGCTCCGCGTGCGCCGCTGTGGCTGAGGCGAGCACCGAACCGGCCAGGGCCTCGCCCTCCGCGGTGAGCTGCACCCAGGTGCTCCGGGCGTCGTTGGCGTTGGCCTCCCGGGTGACGTAACCGGCCTGCACCAGCCGGAGGGTCACGTTGCTGGTGCCGCCGGAGGACAGCTCGCACACGGTGGACAGGGCGGTCGGGCGGAGCCGGTGGCCCTCGGAGCGGTACAGCGCGAGCAGGACGTCGGTGTCGGCCTGGGTGAGGCCGGCGTCGGCCGACGCGGCCCGGGTGGTCGCGTTCACGAGCTGGGCCAGCCGGTTCGCGTGGCGGGCCAGCCGGTCCAGGGGGATCGCCCCGGCCGGGGCTTGGTCGTTCATGCATCTCCTCGTCGTGCGGCGGGCCGCTCGTCTGCCCGTGGTGCCGTCCTGACGCACCTATCCCATTTTTGCGGCACGCGGGCAAGCCCCGCGCACCGGGGGCGGTTGATGGACCTCCGCCCGGAGGCTACTCTCTCAGGAGAAAGCTTTAATAAAAGCTATCGGTTGGGAGGGGAGAGGCCGCATGACCTCCTTAGGGGAATTACGGAGGCTCGACGGGCACGCGCAGGCCCGGCTCGTCCGTGACGGGGAGCTGACGGAGGCCGAACTGCTCGGCGCCGCCGTCGACCGGATCGAGCGGTACGACGGCCCGATCGGCTCCGTCGCCGTCACCGCCTTCGAGCAGGCGCTCGCCGAGGCCGACAAGGAGCCGCGGGAGCCGCCCGGGGGAGCACCGCCCCACGGATCGCCGCTCCGGGAGTCACCGCTCCGGGGAGTGCCGTTCCTCCTCAAGGACCTCGGCCCCACCGTCGCCGGCATCGAGGCGACCATGGGCTCGCGCTTCCTCGCCGGCTTCGTGCCCGACCGGGGCAGCGAGCTCGGCGACCGGTTCCGCGCCGCGGGCCTGCGGGTGCTCGGCAAGGCCAAGACCGCCGAGTTCGGGGTGCTGCCCACCACCGAACCCCGCCACCAGGGCCCGACCCGCAACCCCTGGGACCCCGGGCGCAGCGCGGGCGGCTCCAGCGGGGGCTCCGCCGCGGCCGTCGCCGCGGGCCTGGTCCCCGTCGCGCACGCCAACGACGCCGGCGGCTCCATCCGCATCCCCGCCTCCAACTGCGGGGTCTTCGGCCTCAAGCCCACCCGGGCCCGCACCCCGCTCGGACCCGCCGTCGGCGACCTGATGAACGGACTCGCCTCCGAGCACGTGGTCAGCCGCTCGGTCCGGGACAGCGCCGCCGTGCTCGACGCCGTCGCGGGCCCCGCCCCCGGCGACCCCTACTGGGCGCCGCCCGCCCCTGCCGGCTCGTTCCTCCGGGCCGTCCTCGAAGCCCCCCGCCTGCGGCCCCTGCGCATCGCCTTCACCCTCAGGCCCGGCAGCGGTGGCCGGCTCGACCCCGCCTGTGCGGAGGCCGTCCGCGAGGCCGCCGGGCTCTGCGCCGACCTGGGCCACGAGGTGACCGAGGCCGAACCCGCCGTCGCCTTCGCCGACCTGGTCGAACCGTTCCTGGCGCTCTGGGCCGCCGGAGTGTCCTCCGCCATCACCTCGTACGCGCTGCTCAGCGGCCGCACCCCGGAGCCGGACGGCTTCGAGGAGCTCACCTGGGACCTCTACGAGCGGGGCCGGAGCCTGAGCGCCGCCGACTACCTGCTCGCCGTCACCGCCCTCCAGCGGGCCGCGCGCGGACTCGCCGCCTTCCACGAGGAGTACGACGTGCTGCTCGGCCCGGTCACCGCCGAACCGGCCCCGCCGCTCGGCACCTTCGCCACCGGCTCCCCCCGCCGGCAGCTCCTGCGGGCCGTCGAGTTCTGCCACGAGACCCCGCTGGCCAACCTCACCGGGCAGCCCGCCATGTCCGTCCCGCTGCACCGGACCGCCGCCGGACTCCCCGTGGGCGTCCACGCGACCGGACGCTTCGGCGAGGAGGCGACCCTGTTCGCCCTCGCCGCCCAGCTCGAACAGATCCGTCCCTGGGCGCACCGTCTGCCCGACCCCGAGCACTCGCGAGCGGAGACACGGACGTGCTGAAGATATCCCTGGCCCTGCGCGACACCGACGGCTGGCACCGGGCCGGCGAACTCGCCCGCACCACCTACGCCGAGACCCACGCCGCCGACGTCAAGCCCGACCCGGACGCGTTCGTCCTGGCCGTCCCCTCCGAGCGCGACCCGGTGCCCGGCGGAACCGTCCTGGCCTGCGCCGGCTGTACGTACGCCGCCCCGGACCGGCCCTTCTTCTCCGAGCGCTACCTCGACACCCGCATCGAGGAGGCCATCGCGGCCCGCACCGGCACCCCGGTCGACCGCGACCGGATCATCGAGATCGGGGCGCTCGCGGGACCCGGCGGGGCGGGACGCGAACTGATCCGGGTCATCCCGATCATCGCCTGGACCATGGGCATGGAACACATCCTGTGCACCGTCACCAAGCAGCTCCGCGACCTGCTCGCCCGCCTCGACATCAACTACACCGTGCTCGGCGAGGCCGACCCGGACCACCTGACGCCGCAGGAGCGGGCCGCCTGGGGCACGTACTACGACCAGCGCCCCACCGTCGGCTTCATCGACCTCGCCCGGCTCGCCGGCCTGTTCGCCGGGGCGACCGGCCGGTACGCCTTCTTCGCGCCCGTCGTCGAACTCCTCACCGACGCCACCACGCCCCGGGAGGTGGTCGGCCGTGCGGGCCGTTGAGAACGCGCTGCGCCGCTACGCCGAGACCGACCGGCCCCTCGTCCGGGTCCTCGACGGCCGGGGCGGCGTCGCCTCCGCCCACGGCTACCGGGAGATCACCCGGGCCGCCCGGGCGCTCGCCGACGGGATCGGCGCCGGCGCCGGCCGGATCGGCGTCCTGTGCGGCAACACGCCGGAGTTCGTCGTCGCGGACCTCGCCCTGCTCGGGCTGCGCGCCACCGAGGTCCCCGTGCCGCTGGCCTTCTCCCGCGAACAGGCCGCCGGGCTCCTGGAGGAGGCCGACGTCTGCCTGGTGGACGCGCAGGGCGCCGCGCGGCTCGCCGAATGGGGACCGGTGCTGCCCGAGGGCTGCCGGGTCGTCGAGGTCTCCCTCGCCGCGCTCGCGGGCGGCACCGAACCGTACGCCGTGCCCGACGGCGACGAGGACTGGATCTGCAAGATCATCCACACCTCGGGGACCACCTCGCGCCCCAAGGGCGTACGGATCCGGGCCCACGGCGTCGGCGCCCTCATCGACTCCCTGCACGGGGCGATGCCCGCCGGGGCCTTCACCGGCTACCTCTCCTTCGTCCCCTTCAGCCTCCTCATCGAGCAGGTCACCGGCCTGTACCTGGTGCTGCTCGACGGCGGCTGCCTGACCCTGCTGCCGCCCGGCACGCCGCTCGTCGGCACCAGCGGCGGCGCCGTCGAGGCCGCGCTGCCGCAGCTCGCCGCCGCCCGCCCCACCGCCCTCGTCGCCACCCCCGCGCTCGCCAACGCGCTCCTCGACGCAGCCCGCCGGGCCGCCGCCGACGGACTGGCCGTCGCCCCCGCCCTGTTCGGCACCGAACGGGCGCCCCTGATCTGCTGCGGCGGCGCCCCCGTCCACCCGGAGACGCTGCGCGGACTCGACGCGTTCGGGATCGCCGTGTACGAGGGCTACGGACTCTCCGAGAACAGCTCCGTCGTCAGCTGGAACACCCCCGGCGCCCGCCGCATCGGCACCGTGGGCCGCCCGCTCCCGCACGTCCGGGTCCGACTGGACGAGGAGGGCGAACTGCTCGTCTCCAGCTCCTCCCTCTTCGACGGCTACACCCGCGAGGACCCCTCCAGCTGCGCCGTCGTCGACGGCTGGCTGCACACCGGGGACCTCGCCCGCGTCGACGAGGACGGCTACCTCACCATCACCGGACGCAAGAAGAACGTCATCATCACCTCGGCGGGCCGCAACGTGGCACCCGAGTGGGTGGAGGCCCAGTACGCGCGGCTGCCCTTCGTCCGCGCCGTCGCCGTCGTCGGCAACGACCTGCCCGCCCTGCACGGCCTGTTCGTGATCGACCCGGCCGCCGACCGGACCGAGGCGGAGCACGCGCTCGCCGCGTTCGGCGCCGAACACCTCTCCGAGGTCGAACGGGTCGAGACCGTCCACCTGATGGGCGCCGACGACGAGGCGTACCGCAGGCTCTTCACCGTCACCGGACGCCCCATGCGCAAGGCCGTCGTCGAGCACCTCCTCACTCACCGATCGCGATGACAACCGCGAAGAACGAGAGGTCAACATGTCTGTGAGCCGGCCGGAGACCACGCCCCTCGGCACGGGCACCGGAAAGCTCGTCACGCCCGGCGCCGACGGGGCGTCCCTCGGCGACCTGGACCCGCGCGCCGTCGTGCGGCTGCTCGCCGAGGCCGGGCACGTCGTCCTGCGCGGATTCCGCCCCTCCGTCGAGGAGTTCTCCCTCTTCGTCAAGAACCACTCCGACCGGGTGACCCTCGACCCCGCCCGCTCCTTTCACGGCGGCGACGTCGCGCAGAAGGTCGACGCCGGCACCGACGCCGTCGGCCTCCACCTGGAGAACGGCAACAGCCCCTTCGGACCCGACCTGACCTGGTTCCTCTGCGAGAAGGCCGCCTCCCACGGCTCGCAGACCACCGTGTGCGACGGCTACCGCGTGTGGGACGCCGCCGAGGAGGCCGACCGGGCCGCCTTCGCGCAGGACATCACGTACGCGCGCCGGGTCGAGGAAGCCAAGTGGAAGCAGTTCGTCAGCCACCAGACCGGTGGCGCGAAGCCCCTGGAGGACATCACCTTCGAGGACTTCCGCGCCCTGGTCGAGAGCGCCCCGGACGGCCGCGCGTCCACCACGCTCGTCCAGCTGGAGGACGGCTCCGCCCACTACACGTACCGCACGGGCGCGGCCCACGCCACGCTCTTCGGCGAGCGGCTCTCCTGGGCCAACAGCGTCTTCGGCCCCTCCTACAACTACGAGAAGCCGGTCATCTCCTTCGCCGACGGCAGCCCGCTCGGCGAGGAGCTGACCGCCCGCATGAAGCGCCTCACCGACCGGCTCACCGAGGACATCGAGTGGCAGGACGGCGACGTCGCGCTCATCGACAACACCCGGGTGATGCACGGCCGCCGGGCCATCACCGACACCCGCCGGACCATCTACAACGCCCAGAGCTACGTCCGCCGCGACCTGCTCGCGTCCCTCTGAGAGCGGGAGACCCACCGTGACCGTCCAGTCCGCCGCCCCGGGCCCCGCGGGGCTCGACGACCCCGCCGTCCGCGCCGTCCTGAACCGGCTGTACTCCCAGGCCGAGCGGGACGACAAGGAGGTGATGGAGCGCGCCCACGCGAACGCCGCCCGACTGGCCGCCCCGCCCACCCCCGCCGAGGCCAGCGCGCTCTGCGCCGACGCGCTGCTCCCCGTCGACCCGCACACCGGGCGGCTGCTGTACACCCTGGTCCGCATGCTGCGCCCCCGGCTCGTCGTGGAGTTCGGCACCTCCTTCGGCACCTCGGCCGTGCAGATCGCCGCCGGCCTGCGGGAGAACGGCCGGGGCCGGCTCGTCACCACCGAGCTCGACGGCAGCAAGGTGCGCCGGGCCCGGGCCAACCTCGACGAGGCCGGGCTCGCCGACCTCGTCGACGTGCGGGAGGGCGACGCGCTGGAGCTGCTGCGCGCCTTCGACGCGCCCGTCGACCTCGTCCTCCTCGACGGCTGGAAGGAGCTGTACCTGCCGGTCCTGGAGGTCCTGGAGCCCGTCCTCGCGCCCGGAGCCGTGATCGTCTCCGACAACCTCTCGATGCTGCCCGCCGCGTACCTGGAGCGGATCCGGGACCGGGACCGGGGCTACGTCTCGCTCGACCTGCCCCTCGGCGACGGCATCGAGCTCACCACCTGGACCGGAGCGGCCGGGGCCGCGGACGCCCGGCCCGGAAACGCCTGAACCGCCGGACATCCGAAGCACCCTACGGAGAGAGACCCATGCCATCCCTGTACGACCCGCTCACCGCCGGCGCCCTGGCCCTGCCCAACCGCGTCGTCATGGCCCCCATGACCCGCAACCGCGCCGGCGCCGACGGCGTGCCCGGCCCGCTGGTGGCCCAGTACTACGCCCAGCGGGCCTCCGCCGGGCTGATCGTCACCGAGGGCGTGCGGATCAGCCCGGCCGGCGCCGGGCCGGTCGGCCAGCCCGGACTGCACACCCCCGAGCAGATCGCCGGCTGGGCGGAGGTCACCGGCGCCGTGCACCGGGCGGGCGGGCGCATCGTGGCGCAGCTCTCCCACCACGGCCGCATCGCCCACCCCGACCTGCTGCCCGAGGGCTTACGGCCGCTCGCCCCGTCCGCCGTGACCGCGCTCAGCGACGCGCGCACCCCGAAGGGGCTCGTGCCGACCGTGGAGCCGCGCGCGATGACCGCCGAGGACATCGCCACGACCCTGGCGGACTTCGCGGCGGCCGCCGCCGCGGCGGTCGAGGCCGGGTTCGACGGGGTCGAACTCCAGGGCGCCAACGGGTACCTGATCCACCAGTTCCTCTGCGACAACACCAACCTCCGCGAGGACGGCTACGGCGGCGACCCCGCCGCCCGGATCCGCTTCGCCGTCGAGGCCGTCCGCACCGTCTCCGACGCGATCGGCGCGGACCGGGTGGCGCTGCGGATCTCGCCCGCCAGCGGCTACAACGACACCGTCGAGCAGGACCCCTCGGTGGTCTACGGGCTGCTCGCGGACGCCCTCGACGCCGGACGGCTCGCCTATCTGCACCTGGTGGAGAGCGCGGACGAGCGGCTGAACCGGCTGGTGCGCGAGCGCTGGGCGGGCACCCTGCTCACCAACCCGTTCACCGGGGACGCCCCGACCGACCCGGAGACCGGCGCGCGGCGGCTCGACGCCGGGGCCGCCGACGCCGTGGCCTTCGCGCGGTACTTCTCCGCCAACCCCGACCTGCCCGAGCGGATCCGCCGGGGCCTCCCGCTCACCGAGCCCGACGAGGACACCTTCCACGAGGGCGGGGCCACCGGCTACACCGACTTCGCCCCCCACCCGGCGGGCGCGTCCCCCGAGGGCGAGCAGCAGGACCAGTACGCGGGGATCGGCGACCGGTACTCGGACTTCAAGGACACCGCCCCGCTCGCCGGGCCCGAGCAGCACAACGTCCTCAAGCACCTCGGCGACCTGAACGGCCGGCGGGTCCTCGACCTGGCCTGCGGGCACGGCCACTACACCCGTCTGATCAAGGCCGCCGGCGCCGCCGAGACCGTCGGCGTCGACCTGTCCCCGGTCATGGTCGAACTGGCCCGCGCGACCGAGCGGGAGCGCCCGCTCGGCATCACCTACCACGTCGGCGACGCCGTCGCGCTGCCCAGGCTGGGCGCCTTCGACCTGGTGAGCGCGGTATGGCTGCTCAACTACGCCACCACCAAGACCGAACTGACCGCCATGCTGCGCGGCATCCACGACAACCTGGCCCCGGGCGGGCGGTTCGTCGCGCTCACCGTACGGCCGGAGTTCGAACCCTTCGGGCCCAAGTGGGACGCGTACGGGCTGCGGGTGGTCTCGGAGACCCCGGACGGGGACCGGGGCGTCCTGGTCACCGACCTCATCGGCACCGAGACCTCCACCATCACCACCTCGCGCTGGAGCCACGAGGCCTTCGCCGAGTGCCTCGCGGCGGCCGGGTTCGAGGACTACGCGTGGGCGGTGCCCGAGGTGCCGGCCGAGTCCGTGGAGAGGTTCGGCGACGCGTTCTGGGACAACTACCGGGCCAACCCGATCCCCGGCCTCCTCGTCGGCACCCGCCCGGTGCCCGGCGCGGACCGGGTGCGGACCGCCGCGCGGACGCTCGCGGCGGACCTGGCCGGCGGGCGCTGGACCCCGACCGCCCTCGAACGGTCCCTCGCGGGCAAGCTCCTGACCTCCGCCCCGGACGGCTCGTTCCTCACCGCCCGCGCGGTGCGGGACGTCTTCTGGGAGGGCTCGGAGGCCTTCACGCGGGAGAACGGCGGCCGGCTCGCGGCGCTGCTCGCGGACGCCACGCCGCTCCTTGAGGCGGAGCCGGGGTCGGAGCCGGCCGGCGAGGAGGCCGACGCGGCGGCCCGGGAGGTCGTCGCGCTGCTGCGCGCACTCGACTGAACGACCGGGCGTTCGAACGTTTTCAGGGACGCGCGAGGGGTGGGCGACCGTGCGAAGCGCACGGTTGCCCACCGCGCGTACGAGGAGGAAGAGAGCCGTGAACACTGTCAGGGCCGGGGCGTTCCCGGGTGCGGGGGGAGAGCCCGAGCCGTCGCGGGCGCCCCTGCTCACCGCCGTACACCTCGTGCCCGTCGCCGCGCTGCACCCCGCCGACTCGCCCCGGGCCCGCACCGAGCACCCGGAGCACCTGCGGATCCTCGCCGCGGCGGAGGGCGAGCTGCCGCCGATCGTCGTGCACCGGGAATCGATGCGGGTGGTCGACGGCACGCACCGGCTGCGGGCCGCCGTGCTGCGCGGCCGGACCGAGGTCGAGGTCCGGTTCTTCGACGGCGGGGCGGAGGACGCCTTCGTGTACGCCGTCGAGGCCAACACCCGGCACGGGCTGCCGCTCTCGCTCGCCGAGCGCCAGGCGGCGGCGGCGCGGATCCTGGCCTCCCATCCGCACTGGGCGGACCGGGCCATCGCCTCCGTGTCCGGCCTGTCCGCGCACACCGTGGCCGCGCTGCGGCGCAGCGCCCCCGGTCCGGACGCCCCGGCCGGGCGGCTCGGCCGGGACGGCCGGGTGCGCCCGCTGTCCACCGCCCAGGGCCGCCGCGAGGCCGGACGCCTGCTCGCCGCGTCCCCGGACGTCTCGCTGCGGGAGATCGCCAAGCGGACGGGCCTGTCGCCGGCGACGGTGCGGGACGTGCGCGACCGGGTGCGGCGCGGCGAGGACCCCGTACCGGAGCGGCTGCGGGGCGGGGACGGCGGGCGGACGGAGGAACCGGGGTGGGAGCCGGGGTCGCCCGTGCGCGCGGTTCCGTCCACGGCGCCGGTTCCGGCATCGGCTCCGTCCCCGGCCCCGGAGGAGGAACTGGCCGCGGCCTACCAGAACCTGTGCCGCGACCCCGCCCTGCGCCACACCGAGAGCGGCCGCGTCCTGCTCCGTCTGCTGAGCGCGCTGACCCTTCCTCCCGCGCAGTGGCAGACCCTCGCCGACGGCGTCCCCGTCCACCGGGCCGGCGCCGTCGCGGAGCTGGCCTCCGAGTACGCCCGCGTCTGGCAGGAGTTCGCCGAACGCGCCCGGCGCGGCGAGGAGCGGTCCCGGAGGGGCCCTCAGTAGCGCACCTTCTTGATCCGGGGTCCGTACGGGGCCGCGTCCAGCCAGCGGCCCGCGCGGGGCCACAGCGGGGCGGCGGCCGCGGCGGACCGCTGGAGCAGGCGCAGGCCGGGGCGGGGGGCCAGCAGGTGGTCGAGGGCGGCGCCGGCCGCGCGGACGTTGCGCTCGGCCGCCGTCCGCCGCTCGCGGGCGTACGCCTCCACCGCGTCGTCCCGCACGGCCCGGGCCGCGGCCACGGCGTCGCCGACGCCGGAGTTCATCCCGCGCGCGCCGAAGGGCGGCAGCAGGTGGGCGGCCTCGCCCGCGAGCAGCACCCGCCCGGTGGCGTCGGTGAAGCGGGCGGCGACCCGGAGCTGGAAGCGGTAGACCGAGGACCAGGTGACCTCGGGGCCGGGCACCTGGGGGAGCACCGCGGGCAGCCACTCCCGGGCGGTCGCCGCGAGGTGCCGGGCGTCGTCGCCCGGGCGGCACTGGACGTCGACGCGCCAGCCGCCCCGGAAGGGCACGAGGAGCACGTGGCGCCCGCCGGCCGCCGGGTGCCGGTAGTGGAAGACCCGCTCGGGGCGGGCGGGCCGCTCCCCGTCCGCCACGTCGACGACCACGAACTCGGTGGCCGACGTGCTGCCGTCCAGCCCGATGCCCACGGCCTCGCGCACCGCCGAGCGGGCGCCGTCCGCCGCGATGACGTGCCGGGCCCGGTGGACGGCGCCGGACTCCGTGCGGAGCCGCACCCCGTCGGGGGACGGCACCGCCTCCCGTACGGGATCGCCCCAGAGGGCCCGGACGCCCGCCTCGTCGCAGGCCCGGCGCAGCAGGTCCTCGACGACGGTCTGCGGCAGGCTGGTGAAGGGTGCCGTCGCCGGATCGGTGGCGTACGTGCGGAGGTGGACCTGACGGCCCGCCCACAGGGTGCGCCTGGTGTCCCACACCAGGCCCCGGGCGGCGATCTCCGCCCCGAGCCCGGGCCGGACGGCGTCGAGCCGGTCGAGGGTGGCGCGGTGCACGAAGACGGCGCGGCTGCCGGGCCGTTCGGCCGTGCGCGCACGGGCTTCGAGGAGGAGCGGGCGCAGGCCCAGGGCGTGCGCGGCCAGCGCGGCGGAGAGGCCGACCGGTCCGGCGCCGACCACGACCACGGGGTCCGGGGCGCTCACGGGGCACGCTCCGGCGGGGCCACGGAGGGGTGGAAGGTCTCCCGGACGTACAGCGGGGCCTCGTCGGCCAGCTGCAGCAGATAGCCGCGCGACACGGCGGCCGGCCCGCCGCCCGGTCCCCGCCAGGGAGCGAGACCGGCGGTCAGCGGGGTGCGCCGCTGCGGGACGCCGTACGCGGCCAGGGAACGGCCGAGGGGTACGGAGCGGCTGGTGACGGCGGAGGCCAGCTCCTCGTCGTGCGGCAGCCGGCCGAGCACCAGGTTGCGGGAGACCACCGTGCCGTCCGGGGCGACCAGTTCGGTGCGGCGGACGAGGCGGCGCGCGCCGGTCGCGCTGCCGGTCAGGGTCTGCCCGACGAGCCGCAGTCGCAGCCGGTGGCGGACGCGGCGTTCGAGGAGCTCCGTGGTCGGGCCGCGGTGGCGGAGCAGCGTCCGGGTGAAGACGTCGGTGAAGTCCCGTGCCGGGGCGCGGGACGGGAGGCCGGACCGCTCCTCGGGGAGCGCGGCCGGAGAGGGGGCGGGCATGGCGGCGGTCTCTCGGTCCGCCGCGCCCTTCGGGGCGCGGCGCCGTGCCCGCCCGGAGGCGGACACGGCGGACGGTGCCCGGGTCAGGCGGAGGGGGTGTAGTTGCCCGGGGTGAGCCGCTGCGGGATCGCGACCCGGTTGTAGCTGTTGATCACGACGACGATCCACAGCAGGGCGGCGAGCTGCTCCTCGCCGAAGACCTTCACCGCGCGCTCGTGCACCTCGTCGCGGACGTGTCCGTCGTGGATGAGGGTGACGGCCTCGGTGAACTCCAGGGCGGCCCGCTCCCGCTCGCTGAAGAACGGGGTCTCCTCCCAGGCGGTGAGGGCGTACAGGCGCTGCTCGCTCTCGCCGGCGTGCCGGGCGTCGAGGGTGTGCATGTCGATGCAGAAGGCGCAGCCGTTGATCTGCGAGGCGCGGATGCGGACGAGCTCGATGAGCGGCTGCTCGAGACCGGCCTCGGTGGCGGCCTGGGCGGCCTGACCGGCCAGCTTGTGCATGGCTGAGTACGTGCGCGCGGACAGGGTGTTCAGGTCCAGGCGCTGGGTGTTTCCAGAGGTCATGGTGGTGATGGTAGGAGCGGTCCGGGCGGCTGGCCAGATGGGCGATCCGGCAGTTGAACAGTCTGCCCCGCCGGCTCGCCCGTGCGCTCGAGCGACGCTTGACAGCCAAGGTGCCTCACAGGAAAGGTAAATTCCCATCAGGGCGGCATGGCTCGAACTTCCCTTCCGCATCGCGCCGTTGTGCCGATCTCGCCCGGGGCACGCCCCGGGCCGTTGAGCCGATCTACCCACGGACGGACGAACATGACTCTGCAGGACCATCTGCGCGCCACCCTCGACTGGCACTTCGACCCCGCCACCGGCTCCCCGTTCTGGCTGCGCAAGGCGAAGACGCTCGACTTCGACCCGCGCACGGACATCGCCTCGGTCGCCGACCTGCGGCGCTTCCCGGACGTCAGCGGCGAGCTGCGGACCGTGCCCGTGGAGGACCTGGTGCCCGCCGGTGCCGCCGGACAGCCCTTCGAGGTCTTCGAGTCGGGCGGCACCGTCGGCGCGCCCAAGCGGGTCGTCGACGCGCACGCCCGCTCCCGGAACGTCGAATGGGTCAGCGAGGTGCTCGCCGCCCACGGCTTCCCCGGCCGCGGCCACTGGCTGCACGTCGGCCCCACCGGCCCGCACGTCGTCGGCCGCACCGTCCGGCACCTGGCGCAGCTCCGCGGCTCGATGTGCTTCACCCTGGACTTCGACCCGCGCTGGGTGAAGCGGCTCATCGGCTCCGGCCGGCCCGAACTGGCCGCCGAGTACCGCGAATACCTGATCGAGCAGATCGAACTCGTCGTCAACACCCAGAACGTGAGCGTGCTCTTCATCACGCCCCCGGTCCTGGAGGCCGTCTGCGCCCGCCCCGGCCTGTACGAGCGGCTCGCCGACTCCCTCGAAGCCATCCTGTGGGCCGGCACCAGCATCAGCCCCGAGTCGCTGCGGCAGATCGAGGAGACCTTCTTCCCGAACGCCAGGGTCGCCGCGATCTACGGCAACACCCTGATGGGCATCGCCCCGCAGCGCCCGCGCGAGGACGGCGACCGCCACCCGTGCGTCTTCGTCCCGTACCACCCGCAGTCCCTCGTCGAGCTGCTCGACCCGGAGACCGGCGGCCCCGTCGCGTACGGGGAGCGCGGCCAGGTCCTCGTCCACCAGCTCAGCCGGGACATGTTCCTGCCCAACGTCCTGGAGCGGGACACCGCGATCCGCGTCGAGCCGGCCGCCGGGTCGGACCTCGACGGCCTCGCCGACATCGCGCCCCTCAAGGCCAAGGACGCCCCGGCCGTGATCGAGGGGGTCTACTGATGGCCGCCGCCCCGCCCCTGCCCGTCGTCAACCCCGTCATCGGCGGCCAGGACGTCGACAGCCGCGACCGCGCCGAACTCGCCGCCCTCGACGGCACCCCGCTCGTCTCCGTCGGTCTGGCCCCCCGGCTGCTCGCCCAGGCCGCCCTCAACCGGCTCAGGGCCGCGAAGCCCGGCCCCGCCCCCGGCCCCGAGCTCTTCGCGAAGGCCGGCGAACTCTTCGCCACCGCCGAACTCCGAGGCGAGACCCCCGAGGAGTACCGCCGCCGGGTCGTCCTGGCCACCGGCACCCCCGGCGCCGCCGTCACCCGGGCGATCGAGGGCGTCCGAGGCTCCCTCGGCATCATCGAGCGCATCAACCGGGCCGAGTACCCGGAGCCCTTCGAGGCCCCCGGCTACCGCACCGTCTGGGTGCCGCGCGGCGCCCTGCTCGCCGCCGTCGTGCCCAACAACCACCCCGAGCCCAACGTCACCTGGGTCCGCGCCCTCGCCCTGGGCGCCCGGGTCCTCGTCCGCCCCGGCAGCAAGGACCCGTTCACCCCGCGCCGCCTCTTCGCCGCCCTGCTCGCCGCCGGGATCGACCCGGACACCCTGGCCTTCCTGCCCGGCGACCACGAGGTCGGCGAACACCTCCTCGCCCAGGCCGACCTGGGCCTGGTCTACGGCGGACCGGCCGCCGCCGAGCGGTTCGGACACCGGAGCGACGTGCTCGTGCGCGGCCCCGGCCGCAGCAAGGTCCTCGTCGGGGCGGGCGCCGAGGACGACAAGGAGGTCCTCGACGACCTCGTGGACTGGATCGCCGAGGACGGCGGGGTGCGCTGCAACAACATCTCCCTCGTCCTGACCGCCGGAGAGGCCGCCCCGCTCGCCGACGCCCTCGCCGCCCGGCTCGCCGACCTGCCCGTCCACCCCGTCCTCGACGAGCGCGCCACCCTGCCGGCCTTCGGCGCCGACACCGCCGACGCCCTGGCCGGCCACCTGCGGAACCTCACCGCGGGCGCCACCGACCACAGCACCCACCGCTACGGCGGCTCGCTGCTCGCCGACCCCGGCGACGGCACCACCGTGCTGCGCCCGCTCGTCGTCTCCGTCGACCGGCCCGACGACCCGATCGCCGGTACGGAACTGGGCTTCCCGTTCGTCGTGGTGGCGCCCTGGCGCCCCGCCGACGGCACCCGCCCGCTGCGCGACTCCCTCGTCGTCAGCCTCCTCGGCGAGCACGCCGGCCTCGCCGAGCAGGTGCTCCGCGAGCCCTCCGTGCGCAAGGTCGTCACCGGCCGCGTCCGCCCCTGGGCGGGCGTGCCCGAGACCCCGCACGACGGCAGCCTGGCCCAGTTCCTCCTGGAGCCCAAGGGACTGGTCACCGCCGACCACGAAGGCTGACCGACCGGCACGGAACCATTCCCCTCGTACGGACGGAAGAGAGAAGCCGTGACCCTCGCCGATTCCCCGCCGACCGTTGCGGCCGACACCCTGCCGCCGCTCGCCCTCACCGAGTGGCGCAACCTTCCGGCCGACCAGCAGCCCCGGTGGCCCGACGCCTCCCGGGCGGCCCGGGTCCAGGACCAGCTGGCCCTCGCCCCCGCCCTCACCGCCCCCGCCGACGTGCGCCGGCTCGCCTCCGGCCTCGCCCACGCGGGCGCGGGACGCGCCTTCCTGCTCCAGGCGGGCGACTGCGCCGAGCCCGTCGGCGCCGCCGGGCTCGCCGCCGTGCGCGGCAAGCACCGCGTCATCGGACGGATGGCCGAGATCATCAGCGGCCGCACCCGGCTGCCCGCGATCACCGTCGGCCGGCTCGCCGGCCAGTACGCCAAGCCCCGCTCCCGGCCCGAGGAGACCGTCGACGGACTGACCCTGCCGGTCTACCGCGGCGACCTCGTCAACGGACACGCCGCCGACCCGGCCGCCCGCGTCCCCGACCCGCGCCGCATGCTCACCGGCTACGCCACCGCCCGCGCGGTCCTCAACGAACTGCACCTGATCGCGCACGAGTCCGCCTCCGCGCTGCTGCCCCCGGACGGCTCGTACACCACGGGGGGCGAAGGCCTGCCCACCCGCGCCTGGGACGGCAGCCTGCGCTCGATCCTCAAGGACTACGGGCAGACCGCCACCCACCGCGACGGCACCTGGCGCCACACCGGACTGTGGACCAGCCACGAGGCCCTGGTCCTCGACTACGAGCAGGCCCTGGTCCGCCGCGACGGGCACACCGGGGAGGACTACCTGCTCTCCACCCACCTGCCGTGGATCGGCGAACGCACCCGCCGTCTCGACGGCGCCCACGTCGCCTTCCTCGCCCGGCTCGCCAACCCCGTCGCCTGCAAGATCGGACCGGGCACCGGTCCCGAGGCCCTGACCGCCCTGTGCGCCCGGCTCGACCCGCACCGCAGGCCCGGCCGCCTCACCCTGATCGGCCGCTTCGGCGCCGGCCGGGTCCGCGCCGAACTGCCCGCCCTGGTCGAGGCCGTCCGCACGGCCGGGCACGACGTGCTGTGGGTCTGCGACCCCATGCACGGCAACACCGTCACCACCGCGACCGGGGTCAAGACCCGGCACATGAGCGCCGTGCTCGACGAGATCACCGGCTTCTTCGAGGCCATGCACCGGGCGGACGCGTGGCCCGGCGGCGTGCACCTGGAGATCGCCGGCGACGACGTGACCGAGTGCCTCGGCACCGGCGGCCCGGCCCGCGAGGACGGCCTCGGCCGCGCCTACCGCACGCTCTGCGACCCGCGTCTCAACGACGACCAGGCACTGCTGGCCGCTTCGGCCGTCTCCGAGCTGATCGCCAAGGGCTGACCCGAAGGACCCGAAGGACCCGCAGGCCCGAGGACCCGAGACACCGAAGGGCCGAAGGTACCGAAGGGCCCGCAGGACCGACCCGAGGCCGCCTCCCGAGAAAGCCGTGTGATGAGAACCCTGCTGATCGACAACCACGACTCGTACACCTACAACCTGTTCCAGCTCCTCGCCGAGGTCAACGGGGTCGAGCCGGTCGTCGTGACCAACGACGCCCCCGGCGCCGCCGAACTCGACCTGGCGGCCTTCGACAACGTCGTCATCTCGCCCGGACCCGGCCACCCCGCCCGCCCCCGCGACTTCGGCGTCTCCGCGCACGTCCTGCGCACCGCGACCGTCCCCGTCCTCGGCGTCTGCCTGGGCCACCAGGGCATCGGGCTGGGCGAGGGCGCCGAGATCAGGCCCGCCCCCGAGCCGCGGCACGGCTTCCTCAGCCGGATCGCCCACGACGGGCGGGACGTCTTCGCCGGTCTGCCGCAGGACTTCACCGTGGTGCGCTACCACTCGCTCGGCGTCGCCGAGCCGCTGCCCGACACCCTGGAGGTGACCGCCCGGTCCGAGGACGGGGTCGTCATGGGCCTGCGGCACCGCACCCGGCCGATCTGGGGCGTGCAGTTCCACCCGGAGTCCGTCTCCACCGAGCACGGCCGCCGGATGATGGCCAACTTCCGCGACCTCACCCGCGCCCACCGGGAGGAACACCCGCGCCCCGAGGCCGCGGCCCCGCCCGCCGTCCCCGCCGGACAGCCGTACGCCGTCGCCTTACCCGGGGCGGTGATACCCGCCGAACCCGCCGCCGGATACCGCGTCCACCTGCGCACCATCGAGACCGCCGTCGACACCGAGGCCGCCTTCACCCACCTGTACGCGGACTCCGCCGCGAACGCCTTCTGGCTGGACAGCGCCCACGTGGAACCCGGCCGCTCCCGCTTCTCCTTCCTCGGCGACGCCTCGGGGCCGCTCGCCGAAACGGTTCGCTACCGCCTGACCGAGGGCGAGACCGAGGTCGAGCGCACCGGCGAACCGCCGCGCCGCATCCCCTGCACGGTCTTCGACTACCTCCAGGCGCAGCTGCGCCGGCGCCGACTCGACGTCCCCGACCTGCCGTTCGGCTTCACCGGCGGATACGTCGGCTACTTCGGCTACGAGCTCAAGGGCGACCTCGGCTCGGTCAACAAGCACGTCTCGCCCACCCCGGACGCCGCCTGGATCTTCGCCGACCGGGTGGTCGTGGTCGACCACCAGGAGGGCAGCACGTACCTGCTCGCCCTCAGCGACACCACCCCCGGCACCGAGGCGGCCGCCGTCCGCTGGCTCGACACCACGAGCGCCGCCCTCCTCTCCCTCCGCCCGGCCGAACCCGCCGGGACCACCGGTCCGGGCGAGGCCGTCGACGCCGAGAAGTGGCTCACCCACGGACGGGAGGCCTACCGGGCCCGGATCGACGAGATCCAGCGGAACCTGCGGGCGGGGGAGAGCTACGAGGTCTGCCTCACCACCTCCGCCTGGCTCCCCGGCGAGGACGACGGCTACGCCTACTACCGGGCCCTGCGCCGCGCCAACCCGGCGCCGTACGCGTCCTACCTGCGGCTCGGCGACGTCGAGATCGCCAGCTCCTCGCCCGAGCGCTTCCTCTCCATCGACCGCTCCGGCGTCGTCGAGACCAAGCCCATCAAGGGCACCGTGCCGCGCGGCGCGGACCCGGAGGAGGACGAGGCCCTGCGCGCCTCGCTCGCCGCCAGCGCCAAGACCCGGGCCGAGAACCTGATGATCGTCGACCTGCTCCGCAACGACCTCGGACGGGTCTGCGAGGTGGGCAGCGTCCACGTGCCCCGGCTCATGACCACCGAGAGCTACACCACCGTCCACCAGCTCGTCTCCACGATCCGCGGCCGGGTGCGCACCGGGCTCGACGCGATCGACGTGGTGCGCGCCTGCTTCCCCGGCGGCTCGATGACCGGGGCGCCCAAGCTGCGCACCATGGAGATCATCGACGAACTGGAGGACGAGGCCCGCGGCGTGTACTCCGGCTCGATCGGCTGGCTCTCCACCAACGGCACCGCCGACCTCAACATCGTCATCCGCACCGCCGTCAGGGTCGGCGACCAGTGGCGGATCGGCGCGGGCGGCGCGGTCGTCCTGGACTCCGACGCCGACGACGAGTTCGACGAGATGGTCCTCAAGGCCTCCGCCCCGCTGCGCGCCTTCCGCCTCGGAAAGCCGCTCGTCACGGGCTCCTGAGCCCCGGGGCCCTCGTTGGGGAGCCCCCGCACGACCCCGTCCGCCCACGAGCCGACCCACCAGGAGCCGTACGCCATGAACGTCGCCGCAGCGCTCGGGGACGCCGCCGTCGCGCGGAACCTGACCGACCGCGCCGCCTACCACGAGGGCGACCTGACCCTCACCCACGGCCGGCTGCACGACCTCGCCGCCCGCGCCGCGACCGTGCTCGCCGAGCACGGGGCCGGACCCGGACGGGGAGTCCTCCTCGCCCTGCCCGACGGCATCGCCTGGGTCGTCGGCTTCCTCGCCGCCGCCCGCCTCGGCGCCGTCGCCGTCCTCGCCAACCCCGGCCTCACGGCCGAACGGCACCGCTACGTCGCCAAGGACAGCGGAGCGGTCGCGGTCCTCGCCGAGGACTCCCTCGCCGACCGGTTCGCCGGCCTCGCCCGCCTCACCGGCGAGCGGCTGCTCGGCCTGGCGGCCGGAGCGGAGCCCGCCCCGGCCGCCCCGGTCGGCGACGACCACCCGCTCTACCTCCAGTACACCTCCGGGACGACCGGACTCCCCAAGGGCGTCGTCCACCGCCACGCCGACCTGCCGGTCTACTACACGGGCGCCGGCGCCCGGGTCCTCGGCTTCGGCCCGGACGACACCGCCCTGTCGGTGTCCAAGCTGTTCTTCGCCTACGGGCTCGGCAACGCCCTCGCCTTCCCGCTGTACTCGGGCGGCTCCGCGGTCCTGGAACCGGGCCCGCCCCGGCCCGCCCGGATCGCCGAGCTGGTCGCCCGGCACCGGGTCACGTACCTGTTCGCCGTGCCCTCCGCGTACGCCAACCTCGTCGCCGAGACCGACCCGGCGCACTTCGCGAGCGTCCGCGCCGCCGTCTCGGCGGGGGAGCGGCTCACCGACGAACTGCGCGAGCGCGCGAGCGCCTTCCTCGGCGCACCGCTCTACGACCAGCTCGGCTCGACCGAGGCCGGGCACGCCATCGCCACCAACGGCGTCGTCCACCACGTGCCCGGCACGGTGGGCCGGCCCGCGCCCGGCTTCACGGCGGAGGTGCGCGACAAGCACGGGCGGCCCGTGCCGGACGGCACGCCCGGCGAGCTGTGGGTCACCGGCCCGACGGTCACCCGCGGCTACCACGACCTGCCCGAGGAGACCGCCCGGACCCTCGTCGACGGCTGGCTGAACACCCGCGACCTGGTGGTGCGCAACCCCGACGGCACCCTCGCCCACCGGGGCCGCACCGACGACCTGGAGATGGTCGGCGGGATCACCTTCTCGCCGGTCGAGATCGAGCAGGTGCTCGCCCGCCACCCGGCCGTGCACGACATCGCGGTGGCCTGCGTCCGCAACGAGCGGGGTGCGTCCAAACTGCGCGCCTTCGTCGTCCCGCGCCCCTCCCACCCGGCCGCCGCGGACCCCTCCGCCCTCGAGGCCGAGCTGATCGCCCTGGCCCGGTCCCGCATGGAGCCGTACAAGGTGCCGCGCGCCGTCGAGGTCGTCGCCGCCCTGCCGCGCACCGCCACCGGCAAGCTCCAGCGCTTCCTCATCCGGCAGGGCGCCTGGTGACCCCCGGCCCCGGCCCCGCTCCCGTACGACCCGTCCGACCCGTCCTCCGTTCCCTCCGCTCCCTCCGCTCCCTCCGCAGAGAAAGCAGTCGCCCCATGCTCTCCACGCTCGCCAGGAAACTGCCGGAGAAGGCCTTCTACCTCGGTCTGCTGTGGGAGCAGGCCGCCGCGAAGTTCCCCGGCACGCCGGTCACCCTCGACCAGCCGCTCGCGACCTTCCCCGACCTCGGCACCGGCTTCACGTACGCCTCCCTCGCCGACGTCGTCGACGACCTCGCCGCCCGCCTGTGGCACACCGGTGTCCGGCCCACCGAACGGGTCGCCGTCCACAAGTCCGACAACTTCGACATCTCGCTGATAGCCGCCGCCATCGCCCGCGTCGGCGCCGTGCCGGTGATGATCTCCTCCGCGCTGCCCGGCGAGATCGTCGGCAAGCTCCTCGGCCGCCTGGACAAGCCCTGGCTGGTCACCGACGCCGCCAAGCTGACCGGCCCCCTCGACGGCGTCCCCGTCCGGGAGCTCACCCACGAGACCCTGCTCGCCGGCACGGACGCGCACGGCGGACTGCGCCTGCTCGCCGAGCTGAACGGGCTGCCCCGGCGCCCCGCCGTGAGGCTCCACCCCTCCCAGCCGGCCCTGATCACCCACACCTCGGGCACCACCGGCGTCTCCAAGCTGATGGTCCACAACGCGCGGGCCCTGTTCCACCGGCTGCTGCCGCAGCAGATGATCGCCTGGCCGATCCGGAAGAAGGAGACCGTCGCGCTGTGCATGTCCTTCGTGCACTCGCGCTTCTTCCACTCCCTCGGCGTCTTCCTCAACTACGGGAACCCGCTGCTGGTCCTGAACGACCTCGACCCGGACAAGATCGCCCCGATCTTCGTCCGGCACCGCCCCGGCCTGGTCGAGACCCACCCCAACAACTTCGTCCAGTGGGAGGACCTGGCCGACGCCCCCGGCGCCCCGCTGTCCAGCGTCCGCTACTACAGCAGCACCTTCGACGCCATCCACCCGCGCACCATCCAGCGCCTCCTCGCCGCCTCCGCGCGCCCCCGCCCGCTCCTGATCCAGCTCTACGGACAGAGCGAGACCGGCCCCATCTCCGGCGCCTGGTACACCGAGAAGAGCGCGGAGCGGAACGACGGCCGCGACGTCGGCTACGTCCTCCCCGGCTTCATCAAGCTGCGGGTCGTCGACGACCAGGGCCGCCCGGTCCCCAAGGGACAGCCCGGCAACCTCGAACTGCGCGGCCGGGGCCGCATCATGACGTACCTCGGCGAGCACCAGCGCTACCTGGACAACTTCAACGACGGCTGGTGGAAGCTCGGCGACATGGGCACCCTCGGCCGCTTCGGCCGGCTCCACCTGATCGACCGCGAGATCGACCAGATCGACACCATCGACTCCAACCTCGAACTCGAGGACATCCTCCTGAAGCGCCTGGAGGAGCTCCTCGAAGTGATCATCGTGACCGGCCCCGAGGGCGAGCCCGTCCCCGTCGTCTGCACCCGCCGCGACGCCCCGCTCGACCAGGGGCGCTGGGACCGCGCCACCGCCGACCTGCCCGCCCTCGCCGCACCCCTGCACTGGCCGTTCAACGAGGTGCCGCGCACCTCCACCTGGAAGGTCCAGCGGGTGGAGATCACCCGGATGCTCCGCGAGAACACCGCGCCGGCCGCCCCCGCCGCCGACTGAGGAGCCGTCATGACCCCCAACAGCCACCAGCCCGGCCGGGCGCCGGTCCTGGTCGTCGGCGCGGGACCGGTCGGCCTCACCGCCGCCCTGGCCCTGCGCAGCCACGGCCTGCCGGTCACCCTCCTGGAGGCCGAACCGGAGGACCGGACGCGCCCCGGCAGCCGGGCCCTGTTCGTGCACCGCGAGTCGCTGAAGCTGCTCGGCCGGATCAGCCCGGGACTGGACCGCACCCTGGTCTCCCACGGAGTGGTGTGGCCCACCCGCCGCACCGTCTACCGCTCCCGGGAGGTCTTCGCCCGCAGCTACCCGCCCCAGCCGCAGCACGAGGGCCTCGTGCCGCCGTTCACCAGCCTGCGGCAGATCGAGACCGAGCGGCACCTGATGGCGGCCTGCCGCGAGGCGGGCGTCGTGTTCCGCTGGGGCGCCGCCGTCACCGACGTGGAGACGTCGGAGCGGTCGGCGCGGCTGACCACCGAGGACGGCACGGTGTGGGAGGCCGAGTACGTGATCGGGGCGGACGGCGCCCGCTCCCGGGTGCGCCGCTCCCAGTCCATCGAGATGCTGGGGGAACGCTCCGAGGCCTTCCACGTCGTCGTCGACGTCGAGGAGGACCCCGCGGACCCGCTGCCGCTGGAGCGCGTGTTCGTCTACGAGCACCCGGCGCTCGGCGGGCGCAGCGTGATGCGGGTGCCCTTCGCCGGCGGCTTCCAGCTCGACCTCCAGTGCAAGGACGACGACGACCCGGCGGAGTGGGCCGACGAGGCGGCGGCGGCCCGCTGGGTGGCCGAGGTCGTCGGGGAGAAGTACGCGAAGCGGCTCCTCTGGGTGTCCCGGTACAAGTTCCTGCACGTGGTCGCCGAGTCCTTCACCGACCCGCACCACCGGGTGCTCCTCGTCGGCGAGGCCTCCCACCTCTTCCCGCCGTTCGGCGCCCGCGGCATGAACAGCGGCATCGCCGACTCCGTCGCCGCCGCCGACGCCGTGGCCGAGGCCCTCGCGGCACCGGAGCGGCGGGCCGGCGCCGTCGGCGCGTTCGCCGTCGAACGCCGGCAGGCCGCCGGGTTCAACAGCGAGGCGGCCCGCACCGCCCTCGCCCACCTCCGCCCCAGGAGCCGCGTCACCCGGCTCCGGCAGGCCGTCGGCGCGGCCCTCTCCCCGGTCGTGCCCTCCTTCGGCGAATGGCTCGAACGCGCCCCCTACGGACCCCGTACGGGAGCGCCTACCAACAAGGGCAAGGGACGGTACTGACCCGATGAATCCGCCCAACGGCCCGGCCGTCGCGGAGGCGCGGCTCGCCTGGGACGAGGCCCGGGGCCTCGTCCCGGGGGCCCCCGCCCCCGACGTCCTGCTCGCCGCCGACTCCTGGCTGGTCGAGGACGGCCGGGTCCGGGACGTCGAGGGCCACCGGGCGCGGTTCACCCGGGCCTGCCGCGACAGCGGCCGGGACGCCTCCGCCGTGGAGCGCTTCTGGCGGGACGCCCTCGCCGCGCTGCCCCGCACGGGAGCCTGGTTCCCGCGCGTCGAGCTGCACGGGGACGGCGTCCTCGCGCTCTGGCCGCGCCGCGCGCCGGAACTGCTCGGGCCCGTCCGCGTCCTGCCCCGGCCGGACGCCGACCCGCGCACCGCGCCCCACCGCAAGGGCCCCGACCTGGCCCTCCTCGCGCGCGTCAGGGCCGAGGCACAGGAGGCGGGCGCGGACGACGCCCTGCTCACCACCGCGAGCGGGGCGGCCGCCGAGTCCACCACGGCCAGCCTGCTGTGGTGGGAGGACGACGAGCTGTGCCTGCCGGAGCCCGGACCGCACCTGCTGCCCGGGGTCACCAGCGCCCTGCTCGTCCGGCAGGCCCGGGAGAGCGGCGTGGTGGTGCGCCACGGCCGGGCCGCCCCGGAGGAGCTGCACGAACGGGAGACCTGGCTGGTCAACGCGCTGCACGGGATCCGTCCCGTCACCGCGTGGGTGGGCGCCGGGGGCGGCCCGGCGGCCCCGGCCCCGCGCGCCGCGCGCTGGCAGCGCCTGCTCCGGGCCCGGGCCCGGCCCCTCCCCGACCACCGGCCTGAGCCGTGACGGCAGGTCCGTCCGGCCGGAGCCGTGACGGCCGAACCGCTCGGCCGGAACCGACACCGGCGCGACACGCGCGGGAAACCCACCCCGAAGGGAACGAACCACCATGATCAACCGCAGGACCCTGCTGGCTGCCGGCGCGGGACTCGCCACCACCGCCGGCGCGTTCGCCACGGCCGCCACCGCGGGGGCCCGCCCCCGTCACGGGCACGCCCACGGGCCCGCCTGGAGCCGCCTGAGCCGCTCCCTCACCGGCGACCTGGTGCTCCCCGGCGACGCGGAGTACGACCGCGCGCGCAAGCTGGCCACCGCCATGTTCGACGACGTGCGCCCGCGGGCGGTCGTCTACGCGGAGACCCCCCAGGACGTCCGCACCGCGATGCTCTTCGCCCAGGACCACGGACTGCACACCGCCGTCCGCTCCGGCGGCCACAGCTACGGCGGCTGGTCGACCACCGAGGGCCTGGTCGTCAACCTGACCCGGCTCGACCACGTCCGCCCGGGCGACGGCACGGGCCCCGTGAGCATCGGCCCCGGCGTCCAGGCCGTGGACGTGGTGCCCCGGCTCACCCCCTACGGGATCACCGTCCCGGCCGGTTTCTGTCCGACCGTCAGCCCCGGCGGCTTCCTCACCGGCGGCGGCACCGGCTGGCAGTACCGCAAGTACGGCCCCGCCTCCGACCGCCTGGTCTCGGCCCGGGTCGTGCTCGCCGACGGCCGGATCGTCACGGCCTCGAAGACCAGCCACCCGGACCTGCTGTGGGCGCTGCGCGGCGGTGGCGGCGGCAACTTCGGCGTGGTCACCGACTTCCGGGTCGCGCCCACCCCGATCACCCGGGTCGGCCACTACACCCTGACCTGGTCCTGGTCGGACGCCCAGCGCGCGGTCAAGGGCTACCTGGACTGGTCGGCGCAGGCCTCGGCCGACCTCGCCTGCGGCGGCATCCTGCGGCTCGCCGACGCGAAGCCCGGCAGCCTGCCGGTCTTCATCGTCTCGGGCGTCCACTTCGGCACCCCGGAGGAGCTGGAGGCCGAGCTGGCCGCGCTCGCCTCGCTGGTCGGCACCGCCCCGGCGACCCGGGTCGTGCAGGAACTGCCGTACGACCGGGCGATGATGCGGGTCTTCGGCTGCGAGGACAAGACCGTCGACGCCTGCCACGAGACCGGCTCCAACCCGGAGGCCCTGCTGCCCCGGCAGAACTGGCTCAAGAACCGCGGCCGCATGTTCCACCGCATCCCGCCGCAGTCCGGCGTGGACGAGCTGCTCGCCGCCTTCGACGCGGACCGGCGGGCCGGCCAGACCCGGATCGTCTCCCTGCTCGGGCTCGGCAAGAACGCCAACCTGCCGGCCACCGACGCGACGGCGTGGGTGCACCGCGACTCCCTCTTCAGCGCGACCCTCACGGTCAGCCTCGCCACGCCCGTCCCGGCGGAGGAGGACCGGGCGGCGGCGGAGGGATGGCTGAACGGACTGTTCGGCGCCGTCGATCCGTACTCCAACGGACGCTCGTACGTGAACTTCCCGGACACCAACCTGACGAACTATGCGCAGGCCTACTACGGATCCAATCTTCCGCGATTGAGCCGAATCAAGTCGTCGTACGACCCCCACGGCTTCTTCTCTTTCCCGCAGGCGGTTCCGGGAGCCGTCCGGAAGCACTAAAGGGTGGAAGACTCGGTACCCGACCCTCTAAAGTGCCGGGTCATGCAGAAAAACACGAAGGACGGTATGGGCGGCATGGCCGAAGAGGTCAGTCCGGGAAAGTTTCTGCGAAATTTACACACGGGATACACGGACGTTCCCGAACACCTCAAGGGTTTCGGTGGACTGCACGGCGGCCTGGCCCTCGGCCTCGTCGCGGAGGCCATGCGCGAGCATGCCGGAGAGCGTGAACTCGTCAGCGTCACGGGCCGGTTCGGGCGGGCGATCGACTCCCCGTTCCGGGTCGTGACCGCGCCGGGTCACACCGGCCGTTCGAGTTCGACCGTATCCGGACGCATCGAGTCCGAGCGGGGCACACTGCTCGACTCGTGGGCGGTCTTCGCGGGTGAATCCGGCGATGTTTCCTGGCCGGTCGTGGAATTCCCCATTCCGGAGGTTCCCGGTCCCGAAGAGTGCGAGAAATTCGCCATTCCGAAAGAATTCGTGCCGATCTCGACGAGCATGGAGATCAGGCCGGTGGGTTCCTCGCGCCCCTACGCGGGCGGGCAGGAGGCCGAGCTGGTGGCCTGGGTCAGGCTGGTCGAGGACGACCTCCCGCCCGACGCCCCGCGCTTCGTCCTCCTGATGGACGCGCTGGCCCCCTCCTACTCCGCGGTGCTCTCGACGCTCGCGTTCGTGCCGACCGTGGAGATCACGGTCCGGCCCGGCGCGGGCCTGGCCAAGGCGTCCTCGCCCTGGCTGCTGCTCCGGGCCACGACCCGGCAGGCCGGCCCCTCCGGCTGGTCCTCGGAGTGGATCGACGCCTGGGGCCGGGACGGCACGCACCTGGGCTCCGCCCAGCAACTGCGGATGGTCCGCGGCGGCTGACCCCGGAGTCGGGGCGGCCTGTTGCGACGGCTGACCCCGGGGCCGGGGAGGGCCTGTCGCAACGGCTGGTCCCGGAGCCGGGGGAGGCCCGCCGCGGCGGGGGCCCCCGCCCCCCGGGCGGGCCCCACCCCCCCGGCCCCCGCCGCAAAATAGACGGGCTCTGCAAAGCCCAAGGGGCCAGCCCCCACCCCCCCCGCCGCCCCCGGCGCG
>NZ_JBSHHY010000052.1:0-36780 GCF_053618675.1 Streptomyces sp. NPDC055632
GTATATTCGCCGGCCAGGAGGTCCTGACCGTGCGTACACACCGGGCGGAACGCCGTCGACGGGCCGGTGGGGGCCCCGCCCCCCCCCCGCCAGGGGGGGGGGGCGCCCGCGGCCGGGCCCCGGCCGTCGGGATCAGGCTCCCCAGCGCAGGGCGACGGTGTCGCCCACGTTGATCACCTTCTCGCGCAGGGCCCCGGCGAAGGAAGAGCCGTCGACGCTGACCTTCCAGGTGTTCGTACCGCTGTTGGCCTTGCCGTTGAGGGCGGTGATCGCGCCGGTGCCGGACGACGGGGTCACGCTCGTGACGCAGCCGGCCGGGGTGGCGCCGCCCGTCGCGGCGGCCAGGACGGCGCCGAGGGTCGTCGTCGTGCCCGTCGGCGTGAAGGCCACCGAGCACACCTTGAGGTTCCCGGCCCCGTCGTCGACGGTCAGCGCCAGCCTGGTGGCGGTGCCCGACGTGAAGCCGGACTGGGCGACCCACTGCGTGGCCCCGGAGGTGACCGGGACCGGAGGCGCGGCCGTGAAGCCGCCGCCGGCCACCGCGCGCAGGGAGTCGATCGAGGCGTAGGCGGAGGGCACGGTGTCGGCGGGCTTGTACTTGAAGCCGCCGGCCGGGTTGTACTGGTTCGCGATCAGGAAGTCGACCGGGGTCTTGCCGAGACCGGTGAGGAAGTCCCCGGTCTGCGGGTTGATGCCACAGGCGTTGAGGCCGGAGACCCCCCAGCCGTTGGAGCTGGTGTTCACCCCGTACAGGGAGTTGAAGGCGCCGGAATTGTTGACCAGCTTGCCCTTGAGGAAGGTCTTCGCCTGGACGACGTCCGCGTCGGTGTTCGGAACGCCGGAGACGCAGAGGGCGGCCATGGCGGCGCCCGTCATGTCGACGTCGCTCGCGGTGTTGAGGGCGGTCGGGTCGCCCTCGACCTTCTGGTACGTCCAGCCGCCGTCGTTGTGCTGGTTCGCGCGGATGCGGGCGACCAGCGCGTCCGTGAGCGACTGGGGGACGCGGACGGTACCGGCCTGGGTCTTGGCGCCGCGCAGCGCGAGGGCCGCGAAGACGGTGCCGTTGAAGTTCGAGGACGGACCGAAGTAGCCCGGCTCGGCCGTCTGCCAGTACGAGTAGACGTGCGCGATCAGGTTGCGCGAGGCGGAGACGCGGGCCGGGTCGATGCCCGCCGCGTACGCGTTGAGCGTGCCGCGCTCGTAGTCGGTCACCACCGGGGACGCGGACGGCCAGCCGGACGTGGACAGCAGGTTGCGGTACACGGTCCGGGCGTTCTTGGTGGTGTCGCCGCCCGGGGCGACGTCGACGACGGCGGTGCCGGCGGCGGCGAAGGCGCCGAACGCCCACTCGTTGGACAGACCGGACCCGGCGTAGGAACCGTCGGCCGCCTGGAGGGACTTGAGGTAGGCGACCCCGTTGGTCTTGGAGGTGGCTATCTGCGCGGGCGTCGAGGTCGCGAAGGCGGGCAGCGTGGCGAGGGCGAGGGCGCCGAGGGCCGCGGGGACCGCGAGCGCGATCCGGCGTGACGTGCGGGGACGGGACATGGCCTGCTCCTGGAGTCGGCGGACGCCGGCCGCACCGGTGCACGCCGGGCGTCGCCGTGCGGAGGCACGGCCGGGCGTGGCCGGGGGAGCCGCCGTCCGAAACGCGTGGTACGGCTTCCTGTACTGCATCGCCGTATGGGCATTCGGGCTCGGAGACGGCTCCGCCGTCCCACACCGCTGCGCGTCAGCTCCGGGTTCGCACCGGATTCCCCCATGTGGCAGCCCAGGACGCTACCCGAGCGATCAAGGGTCCGCCACCCACTCGGAGACGGCGCGGACCGCGTGCCTCCCCGCGCCCCGGAGTGAGACGCACGGCACCTTGACGCCCCGCTCGGATCCGTGTTGCACTCCGCCTGATAAGCATTCAGCCCCAGGGGAAGCCGGTCGAATTCCGGCGCTGACCCGCAACCGTAGACCCGGCTCGTCCCGGGTGAGCCGGAATGCCTGGGGCCCGGATCGAGTACGAAGGAACGCCGTCGCGGACTACGGCGTGGTCATCGCCGCCTCCCCACGGCATCACAGCCGTGCGGGTCGCATCGCCACGCACGCAGCCGCCCGGCAGAGACGAGGGGCCGCGGTGGGGACCGAACAGCAGGCGAAGCGGGGGGCGAGAGCGAGACGGCGACTGCTGTCCCTCCTGACCGCCTCCTTCGTGACACTCGGCGCCGGAGTGGTCTTCCTCACGACCGCCCCGCCGGCCGAGGCCGACCCCATCGACCGGTGCACCCGCACGACCGGCGCCATCGTCGCCGTCGACTTCGGCCGCTGGGGCGGCCCGGTGGTGCGCGGCTGCGACACCACGCCCACGACCGGCTACGAACTGCTCCACTCGGCCGGTTTCACCACGACGGGAACGGGCCACGACGGCCCCGCCTTCCTCTGCCGCATCGGCAACAAGGCCTTCGCCAAGGGCAGGGAGTACCCCACTCCGGCCGAGGAGGACTGCGTCCTCACCCCGCAGGCCACCGCCTACTGGTCGTACTGGATCGCCTCGCCCGGCCAGCGGAAGTGGACCTACAGCCCGCTGGGCGCCATGTCCCGCACCCTCAAGCC
The DNA here is from genome assembly GCF_053618675.1 of Streptomyces sp. NPDC055632. Lineage (NCBI taxonomy): Bacteria > Bacillati > Actinomycetota > Actinomycetes > Kitasatosporales > Streptomycetaceae > Streptomyces > Streptomyces sp. NPDC055632. The sequence goes on from NZ_JBSHHY010000052.1 coordinate 2,599, forward strand.
GGGCGACGTGGACGCCTGGGTCTTCGGCGCCACCGACATCGGAGGCACCAGGGGCAGGCCCTCGTTCACGCCCGACGAGGTCCGCGCGGAGGGCGGCGACCCGCCGGCCCCGGGCGACCCGGCCCCGCCGAACGTGCCCCCGGGCACCGTCGACGTGCCCGCCGCGACCCGCTGGCTCGCCGACCGGCTGACGAACGGACAGCGCGTCGTCGACGAGGGCGCCACCGACCCCAACTACCTCGCCACCACCGAGGTCGCCTACGCGCTGGCCGCGGCCGACGGCGAGGGCCCCGCCGCCCGGCGGATCGCCGACTTCCTCGGCAGGCCCGAGCACACCGGGGCCTACGCCTACCCGGCCGGGAAGGACCAGGCCCCGGACGCCACCGCCGCCGCCCGCCTCGCGCTCGTCGCCGAGGCCACCGGCAAGGACCCCCGCGCCTTCGGCGGCCACGACCTGCTCGGCGACCTCGTGGCGAACGTCTGCCACAGCGGTGCCGACGCGCCGCAGCCCGTCCCCGGCTGCGCGACCAGGGGCGACTTCCGCACCACCGGACAGACCGAGGGCCAGGCACTGGCCGTCATCGCCCTGCTGAGCGGCGGAGTGACCCCGCCCGCCGACTCCGTCACCCGCCTCGCCCGACTCCAGTGCGACGACGGCGGGTTCCCCAGCTTCCTGATCCTCGACGGCCAGGTGTGCGAGAGCGAGCCCGGCACCACCGCCCTCGTCGCGCTCGCCCTCCAGCGGGCCGGCGGCCACCTCCCCGTGGTGACCAGGGCCCGGTCCTCGCTCAAGAAGGCCCAGTTCCCGACGGGTGCCTGGCCCGCCGCCTCCTACAGCACGCCGGGCAGCGCCCACGCCACCGGCTGGGTCGCCCAGACCCTGCGGGCCCTCGGCGACCGGGGCCACGCGGACGCGGGCCTCTCCTGGCTCTCCCGGCAGCAGCTCCCCGGCGGCGGCTTCGCCTTCGAGGAGGGCACCGAGGACCCGCTGCTCTACGCCACCACCGCGGCCGTCGTCGCGGGCGCGAAGAGCGACCTGGTGGCGCTGACCACCGAGGAGCCCGAGCCGCCCACGCCCACCACCCCTCCCACGACACCCCCCACCACCCCGCCGACCACCACCCCTCCGACCGGCCCCCCGGCCGGTGAGGGACCGGACCTGAGGAAGGGGTCGGCCTACCTCGCGGGCCGACTGGTCCAGGGCCGCTACTACGAGTCCACCCGGGGCTTCGCGGAGTACGGCCTGACCATCGACGGCGCCTACGCGCTCGCCGCCACCGGCCACGACAACACCACCCTGCGCAACATCGTCGACTTCCTCGACAAGGGCGGCAAGGACGGCACGGGCCGCGGCGTCCACGACTGGACCAAGGCCGGGACGAAGTACGCGGGCGGCGGGTTCATCGGCAAGGCGGCGGTGCTCGCCGAGTCCGTGGGCCGCGACCCCCGGAACTTCGGCGGACGGGACCTGATCGCCGCGCTCGCCGAGGGCGTCTGCCCGGCCGCGACCCCGAACGAGCCCAGGAAGTGCGCGGCCAAGGGCAACTACACCTACGCGACCTCCGTCTTCTCCCAGTCCCTGGGCGTCATCGCCCAGGTCCGGGCGGGCGAGACGGCCGCCGCGGCCGAGCCGATCTCCTACCTCAAGAGCCTCCAGGACCCCGCGACGGGCGCCTGGCCCAGCCTCATCGGCGAGAAGAGCGGCCTGGAGGTCGACTCCACCGCCATGGCCGCGATGACCGTGGACCTGCTCCCCGACGCCGCCTCGCAGGCGGCCGTCGACAAGGCCCTCGCCTGGCTGGCCGCCCGGCAGCTCCCCGACGGCGGCTTCCCCGGCGCCTCCGGCAACTCCGTCAACTCCGCGGCCCTCGCGATCCAGGGCCTGTCGCTGGACGCCGACACGTACGCCGTCCCCCTCGCGAAGGCCCGGAAGTTCCTGCTCTCGCAGCAGAACAAGGACGGCGGCTTCAACGTCGCCAAGGGCGGCCAGCCCGGCTCCGACGTCCGCGCCTCCGCGCAGGCCGTCGGCGGAGCCACCGGCATCTCCTTCGGCGTGCTGACCCGCGACCTGAGCGGCACCACGGCCCAGCCGGTCCCGAGCCCGACCGGATCCCCCTCCGCCCCCGCCATCGTCACCACGGGCGACGAAGCCGGCGGTTCCTCCTCCACCGGGGGCCCGGCCTCCGGCACCGGCGGCAGCCTCGCCGCCACCGGATCCCGGGTCACCGGCCTCGCCGCCGCGGCCGTGGCGCTCGTTCTCGCCGGCTGGGGCACGGTCCACCTCGCCCGCCGCCGCCGTGAGACCTCGGGAGGCCCGGCATGAGCGTCCGACGATGGATACGCGCCCTCGGCCGCACGACGGCCGCGCTGGGGCTGACGGTGGCGGCCCTCGCCGTCACCGCCGCCCCGGCCGGGGCCGCCCCGCAGCCGATGGGGCAGTGCACCACCTCCTCCGGAGTCGTCCTCGCCGTCGACTTCAGCCACTGGGGCGGTCCCGTCTACCGCTCCTGCGGCACGACCCCCACCACCGGGTACGAGCTCCTCAACCAGGGCGGCTGGGCCACGACCGGCACCGGGCACGACGGCCCCGCGTTCATCTGCCGGATCGGCTACAGCGGCCACCAGGGCGGCAAGCAGTACCCGACGCCCCGGCAGGACGACTGCGTCCTCACCCCGCCGGCCTCCGCGTACTGGTCGTACTGGCACGCGAACCCGGGCCAGAACACCTGGGAGTACAGCCAGCTCGGCGCGATGCTCTACAAGCCGAAGCCCGGCAGCGTCGACCTGTGGATCTTCGGCGGCACCGACATCGAGGGCACCCGCGGGCGCCCGACCGTCACCCCCGACCAGCTGCGCGCCCACAACACCCGGCCGAAGGGCGGGCCCGCCCCGAAGGACACCCGGACCGCGGCCCCGCCGCCGCCCGGCACCGACACCGGACCCGCCCCCGAGAACCCGCCCGCCCCGGCGCCGCCCACGACGAAGGCACCGGCCGTCCCCCCGGCCCCGAAGAGCCCCACCGCCCCGGCGACCCCCTCCCCGAGCCCGTCGAAGAGCGCCCCGCCCACCCCCTCCCCGAGCACCTCGACGACCGGCACCCCGGCCGCCGCCTCCGGGCCCCGGGTGGTCGACGCGGCGCCCGCCGCGGACGCCGCCCACGACGCGGGCTCGTACGTGCCCGCCGTCGTCACCGGGGTCCTGGGCCTGCTGATCGGCGCCGCCGCCGTGTTCGCGGCCAAGCGCCGCCGTCGTACGGAGTAGCCGCGTGCCCCGCACCACCGCGGCGGCGGTCCAGCCGTCCGCGCCCGGCCCCGCGCCGGACGCGGGCGGCCGCCGTCTGCCCCGCACCCTGCACCCCGTCGCCTGGTGGATCTGGGCCCTGGCGCTCGCCACCGCCGTCAGCCGCACCAACAACCCGCTGCTGCTCTTCCTCGTCCTCGCGGTCCTCGGATACGTCATCAGCATGCGCCGCACCGAGGCCCCCTGGGCGCGCGGCTTCACGTACTACCTCTACCTCGCCCTCACCGTCGTGGCGATCCGCGTGGTCTTCCGGGCGATCTTCGCCACCGGCATCACGCCCCGCGACCACTTCCTCTTCTCCCTGCCGCACATCCCCACACCGGACTGGTACGCGGGCATCCAGATCGGCGGCCCGGTCTCCCTGGAGGCGCTGCTCTCCGCCGCCACCGACGGACTGCGGCTCGCCTGCATGCTCTGCTGCATCGGCGCAGCCAACACCCTCGCCAACCCCAAACGGGCCCTGCGCGTGCTGCCGGGCGCCCTCTACGAACTCGGCGTGGCCGTCACCGTCTCCATCAGCGTCGCGCCCCAACTGGTCCAGAGCGTCCAGCGCGTGCACCGGGCACGGCGACTGCGCGCCGGACGCACCAAGGGCCTGCGCGCCCTGCGCGGCATCGTCGTCCCCGTCCTGGAGGACGCCCTCGAACGCTCCCTGCGCCTCGCCGCCGCCATGGACTCCCGCGGCTACGGGCGCGCCGGAACGGCCACCCGCCGCTCCCGGCGCACGACCGGCGCCCTCATGCTGCTCGGCATGTGCGGCCTGTGCGCGGGGGCGTACGGGCTCCTCGACGCCACCGCCCCCACCCTCCTCGGCTTCCCGGCCCTGGCGGCCGGCGGCCTGCTGTGCGTGGCCGGACTCCGCCTCGGCGGGCGCCGCGTCACCCGCACCACCTACCGGCCCGACCCCTGGAAGGCCGCCGAGTGGGCCGTCGCCGGCTGCGGCGTCCTCTCGGCCGTCCTCCTCTTCGGCAACGCGGGCTTCGACGCCGCCGAACTCAACCCCTCCCTCTACCCGCTGAGCTGGCCCACCCTGCCCCTGGTGCCGGCCGCCGCGATCCTCCTGGCGGGAACCGCGGGATTCCTGTCCCCGCCCCCGAGCCAGCCCGTCCGCCCGGCCGTCCCGGCACAGCGCACCAAGGAAACCGAGTGATCACCTTCGACCAGGTCACCGTCCGGTACGAGGACACGGCCGAACCCGTCCTGCGGGACGTCGACCTGACCGTGGAGGAGGGCGAACTCTGCCTCGTCGTCGGCCACACCGGCGTCGGCAAGTCGACCCTCCTCGGCGCGGTCAACGGCCTCGTCCCGCACTTCACCGGCGGCACCCTGTACGGCCGGGTGACGGTCGACGGCCGGGACACCGCCGAGCATCCGCCGCGCGAACTCGCCGACGTCGTGGGCGTCGTCGGGCAGGACCCCCTCGACGGCTTCGTCACCGACACCGTCGAGGAGGAACTCGCCTACACCATGGAACAGCTGGCGGTCCCCCCGGCGACCATGCGCAAGCGGGTGGAGGAGACCCTCGACCTGCTCGGCCTGGCCGACCTGCGCCACCGCGCCCTGCACGAGCTCTCCGGCGGGCAGCAGCAGCGCGTCGCCATCGGCTCCGTGCTCACCGCCCACCCCCGGATCCTCGTCCTCGACGAGCCGACCTCCGCGCTCGACCCGACTGCCGCCGAGGAGGTGCTCGCCGCCGTCACCCGGCTCGTCCACGACCTCGGCGTCACCGTGCTCCTCGCCGAGCACCGCCTGGAGCGGGTGGTGCAGTACGCCGACCGGGTCCTCCACCTGCCCGGCGACGGACGGGTGGTCTCCGGGCCGCCGGCCGAGGTCTTCCGCACGACGTCCGTCGCCCCGCCCGTCGTCGAACTCGGCCGCGCCGCCGGCTGGTCCCCGCTCCCGCTCTCCGTCCGCGACGCCCGGCGGGCGGCGGCCCCCCTCCGCACCCGGCTGGGCGGCGTCACCCCTCCGCCGGTGCGGCCCGCCCCCGGCACCGATCGCGCCGCCCTCCTCACCGCCCGCGGCGTCACCGTGACGTACCAGGGCGTGCCGGCGGTCCGCGAGGTCGACCTCGACCTGCGCGGCGGCGAGATCACGGCCCTGATGGGCCGCAACGGCTCCGGGAAGTCCTCCCTGCTCTGGGCCCTCCAGGGCTCCGGCCCCCGCAAGGCCGGATCCGTCTCCGTCGGGGGACCGGACGGGCCCGGGAAGCGGGACCCCCGGAAGCTTCCGGCGGCCGAGGCCCGGCGGCTCGTCGGCCTGGTGCCGCAGACCCCCACGGACCTGCTCTACCTGGAGAGCGTGAAGCAGGAACTCGACCAGGCCGACGCCGAGTCCGGGGTCGCGGCCGACGGCGTCCCGGCCCGCGCCCTCCTGGACCGGCTTGCACCCGGCATCCCCGACACCACCCATCCGCGCGACCTGTCCGAGGGACAGAAGCTGGCCCTCGTCCTGGCGATCCAACTCGCCGCCGCGCCACGGGTCCTGCTCCTCGACGAGCCCACGCGCGGCCTCGACTACCGGGCCAAGGGCGAGCTGATCGACATCGTGGACGCCCTCGCCGCCGAGGGCCGCTCCGTCGTCGTCTCCACCCACGACGTGGAGTTCGTCGCCCGCGCGGCCGACCGGGTCGTCGTCATGGCGGAGGGCGACGTCGTCGCCGACGGACCCACCACCGAGGTCATCGTCGCCTCGCCCGTCTTCGCCCCCCAGACCGCGAAGATCCTGGCGCCCCTGCCCTTCCTCACGGTGGACCAGCTGACGGCCGTACTCGACGCCGACGCCGACGCCGACCTCGACGGAACGGACCCGGCCCCATGAGCACGTCCACCGCCGCCATCCGCATCCGCGCCCGGGCCGGAGCCGTCATCGCGATGGCGGCCTTCCTCGGCGTCGTCGCCTTCTTCTGGCCGTTCCTCGTCGCGCCCGGCAAGTTCGGCTCGCACTACGCCCCGCCGCTGATCTTCGGCGTGCTCCTGGTGATCGTGCTCTGCGTGGTGATCTCCGAGATCGCCGAGGGCGGCATCGACTCCAAGGCGCTGGCCATGCTGGGGGTCCTCTCCGCGGTCAACGCCGCCATCCGCCCCCTCGGCGCGGGCACGGCCGGGATCGAGACGGTGTTCTTCGTCCTCGTGCTCGCGGGCCGGGTCTACGGCCCCGGCTTCGGCTTCACCCTGGGCTGCACGTCCCTGTTCGCCTCGGCCCTCATCACCGGCGGCGTCGGCCCCTGGATGCCGTACCAGATGTTCGGCTGCGCCTTCGTCGGCATGCTCGCGGGCTTCCTGCCGAAGGCCACGGGGCGCCGTGAGGTCGCCCTGCTCGCGGTGTACGGCTCGCTCTCCGGCTACCTCTTCGGCTTCCTCCTGAACCTCTCCTTCTGGCCGTTCTCGCTCGATCCGAACAGCTCCATCGCCTATCTCCCGGGGCTCCCGTTCACCGAGCAGTTCCAGCGGTACCTGGCCTTCGACCTGGCCACCTCCCTCGGCTGGGACACGGGCCGAGCCGTCACCAACTTCGTCTGCGTCGTCCTCGCGGGACCGGCGGTCCTCACGGTCTTCCGCCGGGCCGCCCGCAAGGCCCGCTTCCAGGCCCCGGTCCGTTTCTCCCCCCGGCCCCTCCGGAAGGAGGAGGACGCCCCGAAACCGCGGGCCGACCGGGCGTAGGCCTCATGCGTCGCCGTCGCCGTCGCCGTCGCCGTCGTCGTCGTCGCCGTCGTCGGAGTGGGGGCGCAGCAGATAGGTGTCCATGATCCATCCGTGGCGTTCCCTGGCCTCCGCCCGCGCGCGGCGGATCTCGTCGGCGACCTCGGACAGCAGGCCCGAGATCAGGATCTCGTCGGGCGTGCCGATGTAGGCGCCCCAGTAGATCCACGTGGTGTCACCGGCGATGTGCCGGAAGGACTCGTGGGCGTCGAGCATCACGACGATGTCGCCGTCGGCGTTGCCGGCCGTCTCGGGGAGCCGCCGCCCGGGCGTGACGTGGATCGGCCGGCCGACCCGGTTCAGACCGATGCGGTGGCGCGCCGCGAGGGCGGAGACGCTGCTGATCCCCGGGACCACGTCGTACGTGAACGCCACGTTCCCCCGGGCCGTGATGTCCTCCAGGATCGCCAGCGTGCTGTCGTACAGGGACGGGTCGCCCCACACCAGGAACGCCCCGCGCTGCCCGGGAGCCGTCTCGTCGCGGATCAGCCGCTCGCAGACGTCGGCGCGCCGACGGCGCCAGTCGTGGACGGCTTCCGCGTACGGGACGGACTCCTCCTGGGAGCGGTCGCGCCACGGGTCCTCCGCCTCGACGACCCGGTAGGGCCCGGTGACGTGCTCGTCGAGCATGTCCCGCCGGAGGCGTACGAGGGAGGACTTCTCCCGGCCCTTGTCGAGGACGAAGAACACGTCGGTCCGGCGCATGGCCTTCACCGCCGCGAGCGTCAACTGGTCGGGGTCCCCGGATCCGATGCCGATGACCGTGAGATGCCTGGGGGTGTCGCTCGACGTCATGGTGCTCCTTGGTCGTTTCCGTCGTGGAACGGGTCCGCCGGCCGTGCGCCGGGGTTGCGGGCGGTCGGCGGGGTCCGGGCCCGGCGCTCGACGCCCGTGGGCGCGGAGACCGCCGCTCCGGTCGTGACCGCGCACGGCCGGGGCGGCGGTCCGCCCGGTCAGGACAGGCCGGGCAGCGGTACGTCGAGGACGGGGACGGGGCGCGGGGTGCCGTCGGCGTCGACGGCGACGAAGGTCAGGAAGGCGGTCGCCACCTCGGTGGCGGGGCCGGTGCTGTTCCAGCGCTCGGAGGTCACCCGGACCCCGACGGTCATCGACGTCCGCCCGGCCCGTTCGAGGCCGGCCTCGACGCTGAGCAGGTCTCCGGCCCGCACGGGGGCGAGGAAGGTCATCCGGTCGACGGAGACGGTGACGGCCGGGCCGTCGGCGTGCCGCCCGGCGGCCGCCGCCGCGGCGTCGTCGATGAGCTTCATCATCACGCCGCCGTGGATGGTGCCGTAGAGGTTGGTGTCGTGCTCGCTCATGATGTGGGCGAGGACGACCCGGGAGTCGTCCGGCGTCTTGGCGGGACGGGCGGCGGGAACGGGGCTGGTGACGGTGGGATCGGCCACGTCAACTCTCCTTCGCGAGTCGCGGCGGGGCTGTTCCGCGCGCACGGGGTGTGGGCGCGCGGGCGGCGGGCAGGTCTTCGGACTCGCGGGCGCGCCCACCGGACCGGTCCGGAGGACACCTACTGGCCGTCGCTTCCCAGCCCCTTCCCGGGGCCAGTGCGTATGACGGCGGTCGTTCCCGCTCACCGCTGCGGGGCAGTCCCGGATTCCCACCGGGTTCCCTCTTGCGACGCATCCCGCCTGGCGGACGGGGGCGAACCAGCTGCGCGACCAGCCTACGCCGCACTCCGACGGGGTCGTTCCGCGCGTCGCCGCCGGCCGGGCGGGGAGTCCGTACCCCTCGCCCGACGCCCCTGATCCGAGGCCGGGCCACGCCCTCCCGGCCCGGCCGGGGCCCGTGCGGACGAGCCTTGGCGGAAGGCTCCGACTGGCTCGAACCGCACCCCATGTACGGCAGCGGGCCTGTACGTTGCTGGGGAGAAGAGGCGGGGCGACGTGAGGGGCGGGTGGGGGCTTTGCTGACCGAGGCTTTGACCGCGTTGGCCGCGGCGGGCGGCGGGGCGGTGGTCCAGGCCGCCGGCACCGACGCCTGGCACGCGGTGCGGCAGCGGGTCGCCGAACTGTTCGGCCGCGGTGACGCGGAGCGGGGGCGGGCCGAACTGGAGCGGCTGGACCGGACGGCCCGGGCGCTCGAGCCGGGCGCCGCCACGGATCCGGACCGGGAGCTGTCGCGCCAGGAAGGGGTGTGGCAGGAGCGGTTCGAGGTCCTGCTCGCATCCCTCGACGCGGGGGACCGGGAGCGGGCGGTCCGGGACCTGCGCGCCCTGTCGGCCCTCGTCGCCGACCCGGAGGCCGACACGGCCCTGGCGACCGGGAACGCGCTGGCGCGGGACGGCGGCAGCGCCGTGACCGGGGTGAGGCGGTCGGGCGACGGGCGCGCCGCACGAGCCGTGAACACCGGGGACGCGGAGGCCGTCGGCGCGGGGTCCAGCGCGGTCAGCGGCATCGTGACCGAGTAGACGGCCGGGACCTCGGTATGGCCAGGTGGCGATGGAGCAGAGGGCACGATCCCGGCACGCACACCCCGGCCGGGGGCACGGAGGGCGGCGTCACCCCCGCACAGCGGGTGACGGGCAGCGGGAACGCGAGCGCGACGCACGGCGGCATCGCCGTCACGGGCATCTACCACGCCCATTCCGGCGTGGTGCTCCCGCCGGAGGCGGTGCGGCCCGTGTCCGAGGTCAAGGCCCGGCCCGGACTGGACAACCCGCCGTACCGCACCACCCGCTTCGTGGGGCGCACCGCCGAACTCGACCGCCTCGACGCCGCCATGAAGAGGAACGGCGGCGTGGGGCTCCATGCCGTGCACGGACTCGGCGGGGTCGGCAAGAGCACGCTGGTCGCGCACTGGGCGGCCACCCGGGCCCGCAGGCACCGTCTCGCGCCCGTCCGGTGGATGTCCGCCGACAGCGCGGCGGGCGTGGAACGGGGCCTGGCCGCCCTCGCCACCGCCCTGCAGCCCGCCGTCTCCAAGGCGCTGACGGTGGAAGCCCTGGCCGAGAACGGGATGCAGTGGCTGGCCACGCACAGCGGCTGGCTGCTCGTCCTGGACAACGTCAACCACGTCGCCGACATCGCCCCGCTCCTGGCCCGCCTGCCCCACGGGCGTTTTCTCGTCACCAGCAGGCTCGCCACGGTGTGGCACGACGCCGGCGAGGTCATCCGGCTCGACGTCCTGCGACCGGACGAATCGCTGGCCCTGCTCACCCGCATCGCGACCGTCGGCGGCGGCCGGGACCTCTCCGGAGCGGCCGAACTCTGCGCGGACCTGGGCCATCTCCCCCTGGCCGTCGAACAGGCCGCCGCCTACCTCGCCCAGAACCCCCTGCTGACCCCGGGCGCGTACCTGGGCCTGCTCCGGCGGAACCCCGGCCCGCTGTACCAGCGGGGCGGCGAGGGCTTCACCGTCCACGAACGCACCATCGCCCGCATCTGGCGCGTCACCCTGGACGACATCCGCGAACGGCGGCCGCAGGCCGCCGACATGCTGCGCACCCTGGCCTGGTACGCGCCCGACGGCATCCCCACCGGGCTCCTGGACGACGAGGACGCGCCGGCCGGGGTCGTCGACGCGATCGGCGTCCTGAACGCGTACAGCATGATCACCGTCGATCCCGCGGCGCGGGCCCTCTCCGTCCACCGGCTGGTCCAGTCCGTCGCGCGGACCTCCGACACCGACGACCCGCACCGCGCGCCCGGCCTCGTCACCGAGGCCCGGGGGCGCGCGACCGCCGCGCTGGAGGCCGTCGTCCGGCCGACCGACTGGCAGGACCCCGCCACCTGGCCGACCGGCCGCACCCTGCTCCCGCACATGGACGCCCTGGCCGGCCATACGCCGCCGTCCGCCGACACCGGCACCACGGCACGGCTCCTCGACCACACCGGCGTGTTCCTCATCAGCCAGGGACTCGCGGCCAGGGCCACCGAGCACCTCCGCCGGTCCCTCGACCACCACGAGCGGGAACTCGGCCACGACGACATCCACACGCTCGCCTGCCGCCACAACCTGGCGCACGCCCACGAGGCGTCGGGACACGTCGAACGGGCCATCCCCCTGTACGAGCGGGCCCTGCGCGACGAGGAACGCGTGCTGGGGGCGACGCACCGGCTCACCCTCGCCAGCCGCAACAACCTCGCCGACGCCTACCGGGCCGCGGGCGACGAGGACAAGGCGCTCGCCCTGCTCGGGGACGATCCCGCGTCCGCGTACGGCTCGTTCCCCGACTCGTCCACCGGCCCGTCCGAGGACGACGGGGACCTCTCCGCCCTCACCGCGCGCAACACCCTCGCCCGTACGTGGCGGGCGGCGGGACGACACGACGAGGCCGTCCGCCTGTACGAGGAGAACCTCGGCGCCTGCGTCCGCGCGTTCGGCGGGGACCACCACCTCACCCTGGTGACGCGGAACAACCTGACGGCCGCGCGCACGGCGTCGGAGGACCCGCGCGAGACCGTCCGCCTCTTCGAGGGGATCCTCGGGGACATGGAACGCGTCCTGGGCGAGGAGCACCCCGACACCCTCCTCGCACGGGGCAACCTGGCGGGCGCGTACCGGGAGGCCGGTGAACCCGGCCGGTCCGTCGCGCTGTTCGACGAGGTGCTGCCGGTCATGGAGCGCGTGCTCGGCGAGGACCACGGCACGACCCGCGCGGCCCGCGTCGCCCTCGCCCTCGCCTGCCGGGCGGCCGGCGACCCGGACCGGGCGCTGCGCCTCGCCGCTCCTCGACCGGAGCCGCCGGCCGGTGGCGGGACCCCGGCGGCGTTCCGCACGGACCGCACCGGTCCCGGTGGGGCGGCGGCCGGGGACGAGGGGCGCCCCGACACCCGCGGCGCCGACATCGGTTACGGACTCCTGGCCGTCGGCGACGCGGACCGGGCCGTTCCGCTGTTCGAGCGGGCCGTCCGCGACCGCCGGCTGGACGAGGACGACCCCGGCTCGCTCACCGTCCGCCACAACCTGGCGGTGGCCCACCTCATGGCGGGCGCTCCCGAGCGGGCCCTCCCCCTTTTCGAAGAGGTCCTCCGGGTACGGGAACGCTCGCTGGGCGAGGACCATCCCGACACCCTCACCAGTCTCAGGCACCTCGCCGACACCCACCGCGAGGCGGGCGACTTCGACCGGGCCGTCCCGCTGTACGAGAGGACGTTCCGCGCGCGGTCCCGGGTCCTCGGCGCGCACCACGAGGACACCCTCGCCGTTCTCGGCATGCTCGCGTACACCCACCGGCTCGCGGGCCGGCCCGACCGGGCCGCGCCCCTCTTCGAGCAGGCACTCCACGGGCGGGAGCAGGCGCACGGCCCCCACCACCCCGAGACGTTGGCCCTCCGCAACAATCTCGCCGGGACGTACCGGGACGCGGGCGACCTCCCCCGGGCCGTACTGCTCCACGAGGAGAACGCCGCCGCGTGCGCCCGCGCCCTCGGGGACGACCACGCGCACACCCTCGTCACCCGCCACAACCTGGCGGTCGTCCAGGCCTCCTCCGGGGACTTCGGCCGTGCCCTCCCCCTGCTCGGGGACACGTTCGAGCGGCAGCGGACGTTCCTGGGCGAGGACCATCCCGACACCCTCGCCACCCGGTTGAGTCTGGCCGGCATGTGCCAGGCGGTCGGACTGCGGCGCCGGGCCCGGCGCCTGTACAAGCGGACCTTCCTCATGTGCCGTCGCGCCCTCGGCGAGAACCACCCCTTGACGCGAGAAGCGCGCGAGCGCCTGATGTCCGCCAAGCGGGCCGGGCGCGGACGCTGAGCGACCCGGGCCGCCGGGCCGCGAACGTCGCCTGCCCGATCCTCTTCGCCGTCTGCGAGCGCGACTCCGTCGCACCGCCGGGACCCACCCAGAAGTACGCGGCCCGCGCGCCCAGGGGCGAGATCAAGCTCTACGACGCCGGCCACTTCGACGTCTACGTGGGCGAGGACTTCGAGCGCAACGTCACCGACCAGCTGGCCTTCCTCACCCGTCACGTGCCCGTCGCCTGAGCGCGCCACCCCCTCCACCGAAGGGTCCACCATGCCCCGCTACCACCTCGCAGGCCGCACCGTGCTGATCACCGGCTCCACCGGCGGCCTCGGCACGGCCCTCGCACGCGCCCTGCGCGACCGCGGCGCCCACCTCGCCCTCCTCGACCTCCTCGACCTCGACGGCGACCTCGCGCAACGCCGGGCCGCCGACCTCGGGCCGGAGACGGTCGCGCGGGGCCGGGCCGCCGACGTACGCGACCTCGACGGCCTCAGGGCGGCGGCCGACGCGGCCGCCGACCACTTCGGCCGCCTCGACGTCGTCGTCGCCAACGCCGGGGTCCGGGCGCTGTGCGACGCCACCCGGCTCGAACCGCGGCACGAGGGCGTGGGCGTGGGCAGCGCCCACCCGACGTTCTTCAGGACCCCGATGATGGACGACGTCCACGCCGACGCCGCCGGCACCACGCTCTGGGGCGGCAACCGGGCCGGACTGTGGAAGATGATCCCCCTGGAGCAGGTCGTCGACGCCGTCGTGACCGGGATCGAGCGCCGTTCCCCGATGATCGTCGCACCGCGCCGCAACGCGCTGCCCGCCCGCATACCCGGTCTCGTCCGCCCGCTGGTCGACCGGATCGGCTTCCGCGGCACCACCGTCCCCGACGCCATCACTCGGGTCACCGGGACCGGGTGGATCACCCGGCGCTGAGACACACGGACGGCCGCGACGCCTCTCCTTCCCTCTCCTGTCCTCTCCTCGCTTCTCGCGGTCCGGCGGACGGGGCCGGACACGCCCTAGGACGAGGCGGACCGCTGCGGGGAGCGGAGCACGAGCAGGGTGATCTCGCTGGGGGCGAAGACGCGGAAGGGCGGGCCCCAGAAGCCGGTGCCGCGACTGGTGTAGAGGAGGGTGCGCGCGCCGTGGCGGCTGAGACCGGCGACGGCCGGCTGGTCGAGGCGGACCAGATGGTGGAAGGGCCAGATCTGGCCGCCGTGGGTGTGGCCCGAGAGCTGGAGGTCGATGCCGGCGGCCGCCGCCCGGTCGACGAACTTGGGCTGGTGGGCGAGGAGGAGGACGGGCAGACCGGGGTCGGCGCCCCGGAGGGCCCCGTCGAGGTGGGCACGGTGGCCCGCGAGGCCGGAGGACTCGGCGGTGACGTCGTCGACGCCCGCGACCACGAGGGTGTCGCCGCCGCGTTCGAGCAGCAGGTGGCGGTTGCGCAGCGGCTCCCAGCCCAGCTCGCCCATCAGGTCGACCCAGCCCTGGGCCTCGCTGTAGTACTCGTGGTTGCCGGTCACGTAGACCAGGGCCCGGGTCGCCCGCACCGTACCCAGCGGGGCGGCCTGGGCGCGGCGGCGTTCGGCCGTGCCGTCCGCGATGTCTCCGGTGTGGCAGACCAGGTCGGCCTCCAGGGCGTTCACCGTCTCGCAGACCCGTGCCGACCAGCGGGCCCGGTCGAGCGGGCCGTAGTGGGTATCGGTGATCAGGGCGACCCGGGTGCCGTCCAATCCGGCTCCCAGACGGGGGAGTTCCACGTCGAGCCGGCGCACGCGCGGCACCCGCCGGGCCTCGGCGTACCCCCAGGCGAGCAGGGCGGCGGTCGTGCCGAGGACGGCCCAGGTGACGATGCGGGCCCGGTCCTGGCCGTCGCCGACACCGGCCACGGCCAGGGCGGGCCGCAGCAGGACGCCGAGCAGGACGGACCAGGTGAACAGGACCCAGACGCCGCCCAGCAGCGTGTCGCCGACGATCGCCGCCCGGTCCCGCTGGCGCCGGCCGTGGCCGCGCGTCATCGCGAGCGGCATGCCGATCAGACCGAGGACGGACAGCGCGGTGCCGACCGCCGCGACGGGGGAGGGCCAGTGCTGACCGGTGTGCAGGAGGATCCAGCACGGCACGGTCCACAGCAGGACGGGCGCGATCAGGGGGACGTACCGCATCAGGCGTTGCAGACGGCTCCGTGACGCCTGGTGCGCCTCGCCGTCGGCGGATCGGGTGTCGCTGGTCTCGGTCACGCTCGCCCTCCTGGGGGTCCGTCCGGCGGATCGTGTACGGGGCGGGGCCGGGCGGTGGCCACGGCACGGTCGCCGTACCGGCCGTCCGCCCGGGGGTCCCGGCGCGATCCGCCGTCCACACCCCGATCCCGCTCCGGCCCGGCCGCCGGAGTCTCTCGGAGACCCCATTGTCCGCCGTCGCGGGACGGGCCGTCCGCCGGGTGCCGGTCCCGTCGGTGAGCGGGCGGCACCGGAACCGGGGGCGAGGCGCCCGGTGCGGCAGTCCTTCCGTGCCGGAACCCGCCCCGAAGCCGCCGCCGGAACTGCCGCCGAGGGGGGCGAAGGCGCCCTACCGTCCTCGTACACCCCCTTTCCACAAGGGCACACCCAGGAGGTTTCGTCATGACGTACTCGGGTCGTTCCGCCGTCGGCGGTGCCGCGGCGGCAGCCGCCGCGGCCGCGCTCCTTCTCGGCGGATCGGGCACGGCGGCCGCGCAGCCGTCGTCGCCCAAGCCGCAGCAGATCAGCTCGGCGCAGTTGCGGGCGCACCTCACCGAGGCCGTCGCGCAGGAGCGCCTCGCCGCCGACTGCCTTCCGGTCTGCGCCGGACAGATCGTGTAGCGGACGCGACGGACCGACGAGGAGGTGGAGATGAGCACCGCGGACCGTTCCGGGAAGAGCAGGACCTGGTGCCCGAGCGGCAGACCCGACGCGCCGGAGGCGGTGGTGCTGGGCGTCCGCTCCGGGCGGGACGGCGAGGTCGTGTACCTCGCCGACCCTGTGCCGGCCCGGGACGTCCTCCCGGTCGTCCCGAAGGACGTCGAGCCGACCCGGGTACTGCGCTTCGCGTCGCACTGCGTCAGCGAGTGCCTGCACCGCAGGGGCAACGACTGCACCCTGGTGGAGCGGGTGGCGGCCACGCCGGCGGACGAGGACCGGAACGTGCCGCGGTGCCATCTGCGGGCCCACTGCAAGTGGTGGGCGCAGATCGGCGTGGACGGCTGCCGCCGGTGCCCGGCCGTGGCGACCACCGTCGTGGAGGGCGACGACCTGGGCGCGCTGGTCGCCGACCCCGCCACCACCCGCGAGCAGCTGGAGGAGTGGATGGCGCGGGCCGAACCCGCGTACCGGTAGCCGCTTCCCGGGGCGCGGCCCCCGGAGGGTTTCCTTCAGCGGCCCAAGGGGTCGCCGTCGGCGCCGTCGTCCCGGCCGAACAGCGCCGCGTGACCGCCGTGGTGCAGCGGCGTGTCCAGCCGCGGGCGGGCCGTCTCCCGGCCCGTCCGCGCGTCGAAGAGGTGCACCTCCCCGTGGCCGCCCCGGGTCACGGCCACCCAGTCGGCGCCCGGTGAGGCGGCCACCGCGCGGCGCTGGACGCCCTCCCAGGGCGTGCCGCCGCGCCTCGGGGCGCCGGACATGGCGGGGAGGGGGACGCGGCGGAGGGCGCCGGCGTCGCCCAGGAACACCAGTTCGTCGCCGTCGGGGTGGACGCGGGTGAAGGCGGCGCGGTCGCGGGCGAGGGCCAGCCGGAAGACCAGGCCGGGGCCGAGTTCGGTGAGGAGCGTACGGCCCGTCCCCAGGTCGTGGCGCCACGCCCGGTTGGTCCAGTCCGGCCATCGCAGCGGGTCCGGGTCGCCGCCGCGCAGCGTGCTCCAGAGGGCCCGCCGGCGGGTGTCGAGGCGGAGGTACCAGCCCCGGGCGGGCGATTCCCAGGGGATCACCGGTCCGGCCACGAGCCCGTCGCCCTTCCTCCGTGCCGTGTGCACCCCCGCGCCCGTCGCCGCGAACACCCGCCCAGAGCCGGGGTCCTGGGCGTCGCCGTGCCCGTCGTCCGGCAGCGGAAGCAGCGCGTGCGGCGTGACCACCGGGCAGCCGGGCGGCGCGGCCAGCAGGTCCGCGAACCGGTGGACGGCCAGCGCGCCGGGCTCCCGGTGCCGCAGGACGACGAGCGGATCGCCGTCGCCCAGTACCGTCACGCCCGGTTCGCCGACGCGCGTGCGCACCCGGGCGGTCTCCCCGGTGGCCAGGTCGACGACCGTCAGCAGGTCCGACCACGGCTCGCCGTTCCTCCCCAGACCGGTGGTGACGGCCAGCCGGAGCCCGGACGGGTCGCAGGCGAGGTGCTCGGCCGGGACGGCCACCGGGATCGCGCGTTCCACCAGCTCCTCGCCGAAGGGATCGAGCACCAGGAGCTCTCCCCGGCGGTCGTCGACGCAGGCCACCCGTCCCCCCGGCAGCGCCAGGAACCCGGCGTGCTCGGAGAGATGACGTCCGGTGAGGCGTCCCGTGACCGTGCCGTCCGGCACGGACAGCGCGTACACGGCTCCGTCCACGTGGTCGGAGACGAGCAGTGCGGCAGCGGTCATGGGGTCCTCCGATGGTCTGTTTAGTGAAAACGATTATCATGTATGTTCGGTGCGTTCCAGGTTTCCGAAGAAGAAGCGAGGGCGTCGATGCCGCACGCACCGTCGAGATTCGTCCGTAGTTGGCTCACCGCGGCAGTGGTGGGCTCCGTCCTGGTCGGCTGCGGCTCGTCGGCCGGCGGGCCCGCGAGCGACAAGGCCGGACCGTCCCAGGGGAAGTCCGGGTCCGCCACGGGGGCCGGGGGCGCCGCCACCGTCGAACCCATCAGGGCGACGACCGAGTTGACCGACGTGAACGGCGTCGAGGTCGCCCCGGGGAAGAAGCCGGAGCGCATCGTCTGCCTGTTCGCGCTCTGCGACGACATCCTGACCGAACTCGGCATCGTCCCGACCGCCACCAACAGCGCCCTGCTCGCCCACCCCGGTTTCCTGGGGAAGGAGCGGGCCGGAAAGGTCGCCGTCGTCCCGGGCGGGTTCATCGCACCGGAGGTGGAGGCGATCCTCTCCCACGAGCCCGACCTCGTGATCGGCCTGGGGGACACCCACGGCAAGCTCGCCCCCGCCCTGAAGGGCGCCACCACGTTCTGGCCGATGCAGCCCGAGACCTGGGAGGACAGCGTCGGGTACCTGCGCGACGCCGCCGCCCTCACCGGCCGCACCGCCGAGGGGGAGAAGGCCGAGAAGGCCTTCCGGACCAAGCTCGCCGAGGCGCGGAGGACCCCGAGCGACAAGACCGCCCTCGTCATCTACGGAAACGACGAGAACTTCGGCGTCGCGACTCCCGAGGGCGACGTGACCGCCAGCCTGTTCCCCGCGATCGCCGACTACCCGTGGAAGTCCCGTGGCGTGGAAGGCAGTTACAGCCTCGAAGAGATCCTCGCCCGGGGCGTCGACGTGCTGTTCGTCGAGACGATGAGCTTCGGCGACGCGAACGGCAAGCTGTCGGAGAAACTGGCGAAGAACCCCCTCTGGAGCAAGATCCCGGCGGTCCGTGACGGCCACGTCCACGAGGTGGACCCGGAGGTGTGGGCCAAGGGACGCGGCACCCGTTCGCTGGGCATCGTCCTCGACGAGGCCACGGCCGCGCTGCGGTGAGGACGCCCTCCCCGGCGCCCGCCGCGCCGGACCGTACGGCGGACCGCGCCGGAGCCGGCACGGCGGGCGCCGGACCGCGGACCGCTCCCCGCGCGCGGCTCTGGCAGCCCCTCCTGGTGGTCGCGGCGCTGACCGCGGCGGCGCTCTGCGCCCTCTGCCTCGGCACCCCCCAGGTCCCGCCGCACCGGCTCCCCGCCGCGCTGCTGGACGGGGACGCCACGCTCGCCGGGATCGTGGTCACCGAACTCCGCGTCCCCCGGCTGGTGTTGGCGCTGATCGCCGGAGCCTGTCTGGGCGCGGCGGGACTCGTGCTCCAAGAGGCCCTCCGCAACCCCCTGGCGGTGCCGGAGATGCTGGGCGTCTCGTCCGGGGCGGCGCTGGGAGTGGCCGCCCCGCTGGTGCTGGCCCTGTCCCTGCCCGCCGTGGTCCAACCGCTGCTCGCCCTCTGCGGGGCCGCGCTCGGCGGCGTCCTCACCCTGCTCGCCGCGGGCCTCGGGCGCAGCCCGTCGGCGGTGCTGCTGACCGGCGCCGCGGTCGCGGCCGCCCTGCAGTCCGCGCTGCTCGTCCTGATGGTCATGGCCGATCAGCTCGACCTCCAGCTCATCTACCGCTATCTGTTGGGCTCCCTCTCCGCCCGGACCTCGGACGACGTCGCGGGCCCGTGGCCGTGGCTGCTCGTCGCGCTGCCCGCCCTCGTCCTGTGTGCGCCGGTGCTCTCGGTGATGCGGCTCGGCGACGAGGACGCGGAGGCGCTGGGCGTGCGCGCCCGGCGGGCGCGGCCGGCCGCGCTGGCCGTCGCCGTCGTCCTGATCGCGCCGGTCACGGCCGTGTGCGGGCCCGTCGCGTGGGTCGGCTTCCTCGCCCCGCACCTGGCCCGGTGGTTCGCCCCCGGCTCGGGAGCGGTGCGCTGGCTGCCCTGGTCCGCCGCCTGGGGCGCCGTCGTGGTGGCGGTCGCCGACATCCCCGCCCGCCTTGCGCTCGCGCCCGTGGAGACGCCGGCCGGTGCCTGGACCGCCCTCCTGGGAGTACCGGCCGGCGTCGCCCTGATGCGGTCGGGCCGCCGTGGCCGGACGACCGGACGCGCGTCGACGACGAAAGCCTTCGCCCGAGCCCGAGCCCGAGCACGAATACGAGCGAGAGCGTGAATACGAGTACGGGAACGAGTGCGAGTACGAGTGCCGCTGGGCGAGCCGCGGACGCCGGTCCCCGTCGCGGCCGACGGGGCGCCTCGCGCCGGAACGGAGGACGCGTGGTGACCCGGCGTTTCGCGGTGCTCGCCGCCCTGGCCGTGGTGTGCGCGGCGACGGAGCTGGTGGCCGGGCGCGGCATGTCCCCGGACGCGGTCTGGGACGTACTGGGCGGTGGCGGCGACGCGACGGAACGCCACATCCTCCTCCAACTGCGGGTGCCCCGCACGCTGGTGGCCCTCGGCGCGGGCGCCTGCCTCGCCGTGGCCGGTCTCGTCCTGCAGTCCGCTCTGCGCAACCCCCTCGCCGGTCCCGAGGTGACCGGTGTGACCCCGGGCGCGGTCCTCGGGGCCGTCACCGCGACGGCCCTGGGGCTCGCCGGATGGGACTCGCCCCTGGCCGTGGTGCTCGCGGCCTGCGCGGGAGGATGCGCCGGGGCGCTGCTGCTCTGGCTGCTCGCCGGCCGAGGGGACGGCGACCCGGCCCGGACCGCCGTGCACGGAGTGCTGGTGTCGGCGGTACTGGGCGGACTCACCGCCATGGTGCTGCTCGTGGAGCCGGGCGAACTCGGCAGCGTCGTGCAGTGGCTGGTGGGCACCACGGAGGGCCGGGTGTGGGAGCACTGGCACCTCCTCTGGCCCTGGGCGCTGGCCTGGGGGGCCGCGGCCTGGCTGCTCGCCGGGCCCCTGACCCTGCTGCGCTGCGGCGACGACATCGCCCTGGCCGCAGGCCTCTCCGCCCACCGGGCCCGCACCCTCGCCCTGGTGTGCGCGGTGGCGCTGACGGCCGGCGCGGTGGCCGCCGTCGGGGCACTGGGCTTCGTGGGACTGCTCGTACCGCACCTGGCCGTGGCCGTCTTCGGCGCCGACCTGCGGACGAGCCTCCCCGGCGCCGCCCTGACGGGCGCGGTCGTGGTCTGCGGGGCGGACGCCGTCGCGCAGCTCTCCTCGCGGCTGCTCGCCCTGACCCTGGACGCCGACCGGCTCACCCTGCCGGTCGGAGCGCTCACCGCCTGCCTCGGTGCCGTCCTGCTGCTGGTCGTGGTGCGCCGCGCGCCGGGCCGTACGTTCTGAAAGCCGACGGAGGACAGAGCATGACCCTGACCCGGACCATGGGGATACACGTCGAGGGGGTTCACTTCGGCTACCCCGCACGACCCGTGCTGCGGGGCGTCGACCTGACCGTACGACCGGGCGAACTGACCGCCCTCATCGGGCTCAACGGCTGCGGGAAGTCGACCCTGCTGCGGCTGGCCGCGGGGCTGCTCCGGCCGGACCGCGGGCGCGTGCTGCTCGGCGGGGAGGACCTGGCCGGGCTCTCCCGGCGCGCCACGGCGACGCGGGTGGCGCTGCTGCACCAGTCCGCGCCCGCCGTGCCGGGGATGACGGTCCGCCATCTGGTGCGCCAGGGGCGGTACGCGGCCCGCGGCCCGCTGGGCATGCTGCGGGAGGGTGACGACCCCGTCGTGCGCCGGGCGCTGCGCGACGTCGGCGTGGAACGGTGGGCCGACCGGGACGTCGACGCGCTGTCCGGGGGCGAGCGGCAGCGGGTGCGGCTCGCGATGGCGCTCGCCCAGGACACCCGCGTCCTGCTGCTCGACGAACCCACCACCTACCTGGACCTGCACCACCAGCTCGACGTGCTCAGGACGGTGGTCCGCCTGCGCGAGGAGCGCGGGCTCACCGTGGTGATGGTGCTGCACGACCTGGCCCACGCCGCCCGGTTCGCCGAGCGGGTCGTCGCCCTGCGCGAAGGGCTCGTGGTGGCCGACGGGGCGCCGAAGGAGGTCGTCACGCCGGGGCTGCTCGCGGATGTGCTGAAGGTGGCCGGCCGCGTCGGCAGGGACCCGGAGGGGGGCTGGCCGGTGTGTTACCCAGATCACCCCCTGCCCACTGTAGAAAATGAAAATCATTTCGATTAGTGTCGGTCACGGCGCTCGACCGAGCGCCGCATCTCCCTTACGAACAAGGAGAGTTCATGGACAACGAGCAGATCTTCGCCCCGATCGCCGACCCGGGTCAGCTGGCCCACGACTCGGCCTCCCACTCCAACGCGCTCGTCGAGAACCCCTTCGAGGACACCGAGGAGTAAGCGAGGGCCCACCGCCCTCGACCGTGGGCCCGCCCGCCGCATCGCGGGCGGGCCCACGCCCATGACAAGCCCTGCAGTCAGGAGATCGCCGTGCCCCGCAACCGGCTCGCACCCGGTGTCGAAGTCGTCGCCGTACCCGGACGGGGCCTCGCCGTCCGCACGGCCGAGGGAGAGTTCCTCACCGTCAGGACACGGCACGCGGACGAGAACGCCCTGCTCTCCCTGCTCTCGGGCGCTCCCGGGGCCCCGGCGGACGAGGAACTGCGGCGCGTGGTCCGGGGCTTCGAGGAGGCCGGCTACCTGGCGGACGCGGCACGGCCCCCGCGGTGGCCCGCCGCACGCCGTGACGTCCGGCTCCTCGGCGACCCGGCACTGACCGGCCCGCTGGCCGCCCACCTGACCGCCCTGGGGGCCGCTCCTCGGGCGACGCCCCTCACCCCTCGCACGACATCCGCCGCGCCCGCCGTGTCTGCCGCGCCCACCGCGAGCGCCGCATCGCCGCCGGGAACGGAGGAGTTGCTCGAAGGGAACCCCGCCGCCGTCGTGTGGTGCCTCGACGGCCCCGTGCCCGACGGGCTGTGGGACGCCGCCGACCGGCTTCCCGAGCACGGGACCGCCTGGCTCCGCTGCCACCGCGAGGGCCGGCAGGCGTACGTCGAACCCCTCGCCGCCGCCCCCGGAGACGTCACGGCGGCGCACGTCCGGGCCCGCCGGCTCGCCGCCACCCCGGCCCACCGCGAACTGGCCGCCTACTGGAGCGGACCCCGCACGTCCGGCGAACCGGTCCCGCTCACCGTCCCCGCCGCCGCGCTGCTTGCGGCCCTCCTCGCCGACGACCTCGCCCGGTGGGCCACCGGAGCCCCGGACGAGACGGGCGCATCGGGCGTTCCGGCGCGGCGCCGGCTCCGGCAGGTGGATCTGCGCACGCTGACCGTCACCGAACACCCCGTCCTCCCGGTGCCCGCCGTCGCACCGACGCCCGCCGTCGTGCCGGTGCCCGCCGTCGTACCGACGCCCGCTGCCGTACCGGTGCCCGCCGTCGTACCCGTGCCCACCGTCGTGCCGATACCGAAGAAGGACGGATGACGACCGTCCGGGCGCACGTCGACGGCCTCGCCACGGACGTGCGGCTCCCCGAAGGCCCCGGACCCTTCCCCGCCGTCCTCGTCCGCACCCCCTACGACCGCACCCGGCACCGGGCCGAGGCGCACGGCTGGGCCCGCCGGGGCTTCGCCGCCGTCGTCCAGGACGTACGGGGCCGGTTCGCCTCGGCGGGGGAGTGGCGCCCGTACGAGAACGAGACCGCCGACGGGACGGCGACGGCGCGGTGGATCCGGCGGCAGCCGTGGAACGACGGACGGTACGTCGCCGTCGGCAGCTCCTACGGCGCCCACTGCGCCCTCGTCCTCGCCCTCGAAGCGGACCCGGAGGCGCGGCCGGACGCCGTCGTCGCGGCCGTGCCCGCGCTCGGCGCCGCCGAGACGGCGCGCGAGCCCTCGGGGACGGAGAGGCTGCTGTCCCGCGCCGGGTGGTGGGCCGCCCACGGCGACCGGCGCGACTCCGACGAGGGCGCGCTGGGCGCGGCCCTGGCGGCCGACCCCGGGCTGCTCGCCCACCTGCCGCTCACCGGCCTCC
Organism: Streptomyces sp. NPDC055632; assembly: GCF_053618675.1. Classification (NCBI taxonomy): domain Bacteria; kingdom Bacillati; phylum Actinomycetota; class Actinomycetes; order Kitasatosporales; family Streptomycetaceae; genus Streptomyces; species Streptomyces sp. NPDC055632. The sequence goes on from NZ_JBSHHY010000052.1 coordinate 25,887, forward strand.
CCGAGCGGCTGGGCCGGAGCCTGCCCTCCTGGGCGGGGCTGTGGCGGCACCACGAGCGCGGCCGCCTCGCGGCGCGGGCCGTGGACGCCGGCATGCCCCTGCTCGCGGTCGGCGGGCACCACGACCACTTCACCGAGGACACCGTCGCCCTGTGGCGCGCCTGGGGCGGGCCCTCGGCCCGCCTGCTCCTCGGCCCCTGGGGCCACGGCCTGACCTCCGTGCCCGGCCCCGACGCCGGTCCCGCCCACCGGGTGAACCTCGGCGACCTGTACGTGCGCTGGGCCCGCCGCGCCCTGACCGGCGGGCTCGCCCCCGGCCGCCGCGGCGCGCTGGCGCTGGGCGGGGGCGACCTGTGGCTGCCCGCGGACACGGAGGGCGAACCGCGTACGTACGGCCTGCGGCTGTTGCGCGGCTCCGTCTTCACCGCCGACCCCGACCGCCCCGCACGCTCCGACGACCTCGGGGTGCCCGCCGACGGGGAACCCGACCGCTGCCTGCTGGCCACTTCGCCACTGCCGCGCCCGCTCGACGCCGTGGGGCCCGTACGGGTGCGACTGCGGGCCACCGCCGACACCCCGTCCGCCGACTGGATCGCCCGGCTCGTCGCCCTCGCCCCGGAAGGGACCGCCGAACGGCTCGCCGTCGGCGTCCTGCGCCGCGAGCGACGAGCGGACCGGGCGGACCGGGCGGACCGGGCGGACCGGGCGGAGGAGTTCACCATCGACCTCGGCCGGATCGCGCGCCGGCTGCGCGCCGGCGTGCGGCTGCGCCTGGAGATCGCCGGACACCACTTCCCCGCGCACGCCCGCAACCCCCACACCGGCGACGACCCGGTCACGGCCCGCCGACTGCTCCCCTCCCGGCGGGAGGTCGACCCCGAGGGCGTGACGCTGACCCTGCACGTCCTCGCCTCCCGCCCCACCCCCACCGACCCCTTCCAGGAGATCCCGCGATGACGGCGCTGCCGCTGGACACACTCGTCGACCCCCTCTGCGGCATCGTCCGCAAGGTCAAGCCCGTCGAGCACCCCCCGGGCACCCCGCCCCGCTACACCGCGCTCACCGCCGAGGTGTCCGACGCCCGCAGACTCGGCCTGTGGCCGGCCGACCGGGTCTCCCTCGGCACCACCTTCGGCGACCCCGAACAGGCCCGTATCGCGGCGATGGCCGAGGGCGTGGAGCGGTACTGCGGCAACCGCGTGCCCCCGCCCGGCCACCCCGACGCACCCCTGCGCGCCACCGCCGCCGAACTGACCGGGAAGGGCCTGCGGCTCTACGGCCCCGGCGACCTGCCCGCCTACGCGCCGTGGCAGTACGCCCGGGAGAAGTTCCCGTACCGCCCCCTCACCGCCGACACCCCGTCCCTGTGGACGCGCGGCACCGAACTGCTGCCCGACGGGCGTACGGCGGAGGTCTGGGCACCCGTCGCCCTCACCCACCTCAACTGGCGCCAGGGCGACCTGCGCGCACTGCCCCGCACCCACCACCTCAACTACGCGGGCATCGCCACCGGGCAGGGCTTCGACGACGCCGTCGAACGCGGCCTCCTGGAGACCGTCGAGCGCGACGCCCTGGAACTGTGGTGGCACCTCGACGGACCGGCCCGCGGCGTCGACCCGGCCAGCGTGCCCGGCCTCATGGACGACCTGGCCGGATCCGCGCTCGACGTCCACCTCGTCGAGATGCCCTCGGAGTTCGCCCCGTGCATGGCCGCCCTCGTCCACGACCCGCGCCTCGGCCTGTACGCGGCCGGGTTCGCCTGCAAGTACGACCCGGCCGAGGCCGCCCGCAAGGCGGTCCTCGAAGCCGTCCACACCTGGGTCTTCACCCAGGGCCTGACCGGCCCCGACGGCTGGGTCTTCCAGGCCGTCGAGGCCGGTCTGCTGGCCCGCGGGCTCTATCTGGACCACCGCGCCGACGGCCGGTACCTGGACGCGTGCGGCGAGCGGTTCGAGCACGTGCGGGACCTGGGCGCGCACGTGCAGGTGTGGCTGGACGAGCGGATGGCGGGCGAGGCACGGCGGTTCACCGAACCCGCCCTCGGGACCGTCTCCGTCGACGCCGTCGAGCCCGGCGGCCGCGAACGGCTGGACGCCGCGCTGCGCGCGGGCGGCCACCGCCTCATGACGTTCGACCTGACCACGGAGGACGTGGCCGAGACGTCCCTGCGGGTGGCCCGGGTCCTCGTCTCCGGCCTCCTCCCCAACGCCCCCGCCGCCTTCGGCTACTTCGGCTGCCCGCGCCTCGCCGAAACGGCCGTCCGACGCGGCTGGCGCACGACCGCACCGGAAGCGCCCGAGGACTTCACCCTCGCGCCTCCGCCGCACATGTGAGGAACACCGTGGAACGCCTTCGCGCAGACCGCCCGGTGGGCGGGGAGCATCCGTGCGGCGACCGCCCGACGGGTGGGGAGCACCCCTGTGCCGACCACCTCGTGGAGAGGGAGCACCTTCGCGCCGGCCGCCCGGTGGGCGGTGAACACCCCTGTGCCGGCCGCCTCCCGGAGGGGGAGTGCCTCCGCGCCGGCCGTCCGGTGGACGGGGTACGCCCCCGTGCCGACGCCGCCCATCCGGCCGACGGGCAGCACTCCGGTGCGGGGCGCCCCGAGGACCTCGCCGCCGAACTGGCCCTCGCCCGCTCCTCCCTGGCCCCCGGCCCCGACACGCCCGCCGGTCCGGCCGTTCCCGCCTGGCCGGGGCCACCGTGCCCGATTCCGGCCCCCGGCCCGGCGGAACTCGACCTGGGAACCCTGCTGCGCCTCTCCCTGGCGGCCTCGGACGCCTCCGGGCGGCTGCGCCCGGCCGCCTCCGCCGGCGCGCTGCACCCGGTGGACACCGAACTCGTCGTGGGCGCCGGCTGCTCCCTGCCGCCCGGCCGCTACGGCTACGACCCGCTGCGCCACCGCGTCCACCGCCTCGGCCGGCAGCCCGACGGCACGCCGCCGGGCGTGACCGCCGAACTCTCCGTCACCGCCCGGCGCACCGCCTCCCACTACGGCCACCGCGCCCGGCCGCTCCTGCTCCTCGACACCGGGCACGCCGCCGCCGCGCTGTTCCTCGCGGCCCGCGCGACGGGCGCGGGGGAGCCCGAACCCGTCCTGGACGGAGCCGCCGGGCACCCGTTGGCGGCCGTACGCATCGCCCCGCCCGGCCCGGCCGGTTCCTCGTCCTCCCGGCCGCCGACGCGCACACCCACCCCCGGAGAACTGCTGGCCCGCCGCAGCGCCCCGCCGCCGCTGGCAGGGCCCCCGCCCCCGGACGCGCTGCGGGCGGTCCTCGCCACCGCGGCCGCCGCGGGCGGCGACGACCTGCGGTGGTGCGCCGCCGTGGGCCCGCCGGAGCCCGGCCTCGTGGAGCCGGCCCCCGACGGCACGACGCCGCGCCGGTGCGCGGCGGGCGAGGCCCGCCCGACGCTCGCGGCCTGGGCGGCGGGCCAGGCGTGGATCGCCGACGCGGGCGCCGTCCTGCTCGCCCACGGCTGCCCCGAGGACGCCGACGCGCCGCACATCCGCCGCACCCACCTGCGGGCCGGGTTCGCCGTCCACCTCGCCCACCTCACCGCCCGACAGCACGGCCTGGCCGCCCGGCCCGTGGGCTCCTGGCAGCGGGCGGACCTCGGCGCCGCGCTCGGCGCCGCCCCCGGCCGGGACTGGATCGTCCACGCCCTGGCCCTGGGGGGTGTCCGGCACATGCCCGCGGCGACGCGGCGCCCGGCACGCACTCCCCCGTAGCCCTCCGGGCACGGGGGCGCCCCCGGCCGCGTCGCCGAACCGCCCACGCGGCTCCGCCACGAGGGCACTCCGGAGCCTCGCGACCGCGCGCACCGGCCGCCGCTCCTTCTCCCGCGCTCCTGTGCCGGACACCCCCTACGCACCCGTCACGCCGACGAGGAGAACACCCCGTGACCGTCCACCCCGAACTGCGCCGCGCCGCCCGGCGCGCACGCTGCTCCCTGCTCGCCGCCACCCTCCTGCTGGGCGCCGTCGCCCTCACCCACCTCGCCCAGGCGGCCCTGCTCGCCCTCGCCCTCGCCGACCTGGCCCACGGCCGCGCGGAACGGCTCCCCTGGCTGCTCGCCGCGGTGCTCGCCGCCGTCGCCGCCCGCGCCGGGCTCGGCACGTGGCAGCGGAGCACCGCCACCCGCGCCGGAGCGCGGGTCAGGGTGGCGCTGCGGGACGAACTCCTCGACCGCCTGGGACGCCTGGGGCCCGCCCATCTGACCACCGCGCGCGCCGGAGCCGTCCGTACGACCCTCGTCGACGGGGTGGAGGGCGTCGACGCCTACGTCTCGCGCTACCTGCCCCAGCTCCTCGTCACCCTGACCGTGCCGCCCCTGGTGCTCGCCGTCCTGGCCGTCGTGGAACCACCGGCGCTGCTCGGCCTGGTCCCCGCCCTGCTGCTCGCCCTGTGCGGCCCGCGCGCCTGGGACCGCCTCCTGGCCGCCCGGGGCAAGGAGCACTGGGACACGTACGAGGGACTGGGCGCCGACTACCTGGAAGCCCTGCAGGGCATGCCGGCGCTGCGCGCCGCCGGCGCGGTCGGCCGCACCCGTGCCCGCCTGGAGGAGCGCTCGGCGGCCCTGCACCGGGCGACCGTCGCCAAACTCCGCGTCTCCCTGGCCGACACCGGCATCACGGACCTCGCGATCCAGGGCGGCACCGCCGCCGCGGCGCTCCTCGCCTGCCACGCGGCCCTCGGCGGGTCCACCACGGCGACCGGCACCTACCTGGTGCTGCTGCTCGCCTCCGAGTGCTTCCGGCCGGTCCGCGACCTGGCCCGCGAGTGGCACGCCGGCTACCTCGGGGCGTCGGCGGCGGACGGGATCGCGGCACTGCGCACCGCCGAGCCGGGCGTCCGGGACACCGGGACGGCCCCCGCGGACTGGCCGGCGCCCCCGGAGCTGCGCTTCGAGGACGTCCGGTTCACCTACGGCGGCGCGACGGCGCCCGCCCTCCACGGCGTCTCCTTCACCGCACCGGCGGGACGCACCACCGCGATCGTCGGCCCGTCCGGGGCGGGCAAGTCCACCCTCCTCGCGCTGCTCCTGCGCCACCACGACCCGGACGGGGGCCGCGTCACCCTCGGCGGGCGCCCCGCCGCCGAGTACTCCCTCGACGCGCTCCGGCGGGGCGTCGCCGTGGTGTCGCAGGAGACGTACCTCTTCCACGCCACCATCGCCGACAACCTGCGCACGGCCCGCCCCGGCGCCACGGACGACGAGCTGGCGGCGGCGGCGCGCACCGCCGGCGTCCACGACGAGATCGCCGCCCTCCCCGACGGCTACGCCACCGTCCTCGGCGAACGCGGCGCCACCCTCTCCGGCGGACAGCGACAGCGGCTCGCGCTCGCCCGGGCCCTGCTCGCGGACGCCCCGGTCCTCGTCCTCGACGAGGCGACCAGCTCGGTCGACGAACGCCGGGAGGCCGGCATCGTCCGCGAACTCCTCGACGCCGCCGGCGACCGCACCGTCCTGGTCGTCGCCCACCGGCTCGCCGCCGTCCGCCACGCCGACCGGATCGTCGTCCTCGACGCGGGACGGGTGGACGCCGTCGGCGACCACACCGGACTGGTCGAGGCCGGCGGCGTCTACACGCGACTCGTCGAGGCCGGCCGCACCCACCGAGGAGAACTCGCCGCATGAGCAGCACCACGGAAACCGCCACCGCCACCGGAACCACCGCCGCCGGACCCGTCACCAACGGAACCACCACCACCGAGACCCCTGTGGCCGGGGCCCCCACCAACGGAACCGCTCCCACCCCCGAGGCGGACGTACCCGCCCCGGGGTCCCTCCGCGCCCTCCTCCCCGCCCTCGCCGGGCACCGCGCCATGACCGCCCGCACCTGCGCCGCCGCCCTGCTCGAACAGGGCTCCCTCGTCGCCCTCGTGACGCTCGCGGCGCACACCGTGGGAACGGCCGTCATCGGGGCGGAGGCCCCGTCGCCCGGCACCGTCGCCGTGCTCGTCGCCCTGGTCCTCGTACGGGCCCTGGCGACCTGGCGCGAGATGGACCTCTCGCACGACCTGGCCTACCGGGTCCTCGCCGCCCTGCGCGTACGCGTCTTCGACGGGCTCGCCCGCAGCGCGCCCGCCCGCGTCGCCGGCCGGCGCAGCGGGGACCTCGCGGCCACCGCCATGGCCGACGTGGAGGCGCTGGAGTTCTTCTACGCCCACACCACCGCCCAGCTCCTGGCGGCGGGGACGGTCCTCACCGGCGGCACGGCGGTCCTTGCCGCAGTCGAGCCGTGGCTCCTCGCGGCCGTGCTGCCGGTCGCGGCCCTGCTTGCCGCGGCCCCCTTCGCCGAGGCGCGCGGGAGCGCGGCGCGCGGTGCCCGCACCCGGGCGGCCCTCGCCGAGCTGTCGGCCGACACGGTGGAGACCGTCGACGGACTGCGCGAACTGCTCGCCTTCGGTGCGCTCCCCGGGCGGCGCCGCCGGCTGGCGGAGGGCGGGCGGCGGGTGGGCGACGCCCAGCGCGCCGAGGCCGCGTGGGAGGCCGGTGCCGCCGCGGTCCGCGACCTCCTCGTCGTGGCGGCGGTCCTCGGCGTGGTCGCCGTGGCGGCGCAGTCCGTGGCCTCGGGACGGCTGCACGGCGCGTGGGCCCCGGCGGCGACGGCGCTCTCCCTGGCCGTCCTCGGCCCCGTCGCGGAATCGGCCCGTTCGCTGAGCCGGGCCGTGTCCCTGCGCGCCGCCGCCGCCCGCGTCGGAGCGGCGGTCGAGGCCCCCGCGCTCGCCCCGCCGCCCGCCGTGCCCCGCCCGCTCCCTCCCGGGCCGTTGGGCGTCCGGCTGCGCGGAGTGCGGTTCGACTACGGCGGCGGCCCCGTCCTCGACGGCGTCGAGCTGACCGTCCGCGCGGGGCAGACGCTCGCCCTGGTCGGTGCCTCGGGCGCCGGGAAGTCGACCTGCGCCCACCTCCTGGCCCGCTTCTGGGACCCCTCCGCGGGAGAGGTGCAGCTGATACCGGCCGACGGGGACGCCGTCGACCTGCGCGAGCTGGCCGACGCCGAGCTCCGGCGCGCCGTCGCGCTGGTCGGCCAGGAGGCGCCCCTCTTCCACGGCACCCTCGCCGAGAACCTGCGGCTCGCCGCCCCCGAGGCCGACGAGGACCTCCTCGCCGAGACGGCCCGCCTGTGCGGCGTCGACCGGATCGCGCCGCTGGACACCCCGGTCGGCGAGCGGGGCGCCACCCTCTCCGGGGGCCAGCGGGCCCGCGTCGCCCTCGCCCGGGCGCTCCTGGCCCGGCCGCGCGTCCTGGTCCTGGACGAGTCCACCGCCCACCTGGACAACGCGAGCGACGCCCGGATCGCGGCCGCGCTCCACCGGGAGGGGCGCACCACCGTCGTCATCGCCCACCGCCGCGCCACCATCCGCAGGGCCGACCGCATCGCCGTCCTGGAGGCCGGGCGCATCGCCGAGGAGGGCACCTGGGAGGAGCTCGTCGCCCGCCCCGACGGCGCCCTCCACCGCAGCCTCGCCCGCCTGCCCTCCTGAGGAGGACCGCACCTCGGGCGCGCCGCGGGCCGTGCGGCACACGGGACGCGCGGGCATGATCCCGGGCGGCGGTGGGGAGGCTCCCCTTCCGGCATCCGGATGCGCGTGTCCGGCGTACGGGCGTTCGGTTAACCTGGCTGTTCCGGGGAGCCCGGCCCGGCGCCGGGCCCGGACCCCGGGCCGCCACGGCGGGAACGCGGGAGACGGAACGGGCAGAGGCGGACCTCAGGTGAGAAGCGGAGACCGGGCGTGCGCCCGTCGCGGGCACGCCGGGACGGACCCTTCGGAACGACCGGCGGAGCACGCCCGCCCCAGGGCCTGTCCGGCGGACCGGGGTCGTACGGGTCCCGGCTCGGCGTCCGGGAAGGGACGCCGTGGATAAGATCGCGCTCACGGCCGGCGCCCTGTACGTCATCGTCCTCCTGCGCGCCGGAGGCACCTTCGCCGTCGGGTGGCTCGCCGGCGCCGGTGCCCGGCGCAGCAGGCTCGCCGGGCGGATCTCCTCGGCCAAGTTCCTGCGCGCGGAGCGGGCGATCCAGCGCTGGGGCGCTCCGGTGGTGGCCGTCTCCTTCCTGACCGTCGGCTTCCAGACCGCCGCCAACTTCCTCGCGGGCAGCATGCGCATGCCCCTGCCGCGCTACCTCCCCGCGCTGTTCGTCGGGGGAGCGGCCTGGGCCCTGATCTACGCGACCGCCGGGCTCGGGGTGCTCGAAGTGCTGGCGAGGCTGTTCGCCGAGCGGCCGGCCCTCGGGGTGGCCGCGGTCGTCGCCCTCCTCCTCGCGGCGTGCGGCGCGGTGCTGTACCGCAGGCGCCGCGCCGCCGCCCGGGCCACCGACGAGGCCGCGCCCGAAGGAGCCTGAGCCCGGAACCGCCCGTACCGCCGGACGTCGACGTCCCCCTCGTTGATCTCCCCCCGTTGATACGGGCCCCGGCCACGGCATAGCCTCGTGGAATGGTGCACAGCGAGGCCCGCGACGTCGACGGGTACATGAGCGGGCTGTCCGGGGAGCGCGCGGCCGCGCTGGCCGAGGTGCGGCGGCTGTGCCTCGAAGAGCTGACGGGCTTCGACGAGGTCATGGCGTACGGGATGCCCGCGTACGAGCGGGACGGCGTCTGCGAGATCGCGTTCGCCGCCCAGAAGCAGTACCTCTCCTTCTACCTGATGCGCGGCGACGTCCGCGAGGCCTTCGAGGAGCGGCTGGCCGGCCAGGACATGGGCAAGGGCTGCCTGCGGTTCCGCAAGCCGGAGAGCGTCGACCACGCCCTGCTGCGGGACCTGCTCAGGGCCACCGCGGCCCGGCCCGGCGAGAGCCGCTGACACCACCCGGCACCCGTGCCACCGGGCACCCGCCCGGCCGCCCCGCTTGATCGTCCCGGGGCGGGGTAGCGAAGGGGCATGGCCACCGACAACGCATCCCCCTCCGAGAGCGGCTACGCACAGCCCGAGATCGACGTCCGGGCGCTGGCCGAGGCGCTCGACGGCGAGTACGCCGGGATCCGCGACCTCGTCCGGACCAACCTGGTGACCCACGCCTCCGTCCTCGACGACGCCGACGAGCTCGGCACCGACGCGTTCCGCGAACGGGTGCGCGAGATCGTGGTCGAGATGGCGGCGACGGGACAGACCGGCATGGGCTTCCCGGCCGAGTACGGCGGGGGAGGAGACGTCGGGGCCTCGATCGCCGCGTTCGAGACGCTGGCCTTCGGCGACCTGTCGGTCCTGGTGAAGAGCGGTGTGCAGTTCGGGCTCTTCGGCGGCGCGATCCTGCACCTGGGCACCGAGCGCCACCACGAGGCCTACCTGCCGGACCTGATCGCCGGGCGGCTCATGGGGTCCTTCGCGATGACGGAGAGCGGACACGGCTCCAACGTCCAGGCGCTCGGCACCGTCGCCAGGTACGACGCCGCGACCCGGGAGTTCGTCATCACCACCCCCGACGACGGGGCGCGCAAGGACTACATCGGCAACGCGGCCCGCCACGCCGAACTGGCCGTCGTCTTCGCCCAGCTGGAGGTGGGCGGCACGTCCGAGGGCGTGCACGCGTTCGTCGTGCCCGTCCGGGTGGGCGGCGAGACCGCGCCCGGCGTCCGCATCGAGGACGACGGACACAAGATGGGCCTCAACGGCGTCGACAACGGCCGCATCTGGTTCGACAACGTGCGGGTGCCGCGCGAGGCGCTGCTCGACCGGTTCGCCGACGTCACCCCCGAAGGCGTCTACACCAGCCCGATCGAGAACCCGAACCGGCGCTTCTTCACCATGCTCGGCACCCTGGTCCAGGGCCGGGTCAGCATCGGCGGCGCCGGAGTCGGCATCGCCAAGGTCGCCCTGGCGATCGCCGTGAAGTACTCCGTACGGCGCAGGCAGTTCGAGGCGTCGCCGGGCTCGGAGGAGCAGCTCCTCCTCGACTACGGACTCCACCAGCGCCGGCTGCTGCCGCTCGTCGCGCGCACGTACGCGCTGCACTTCGCGCAGGACGTCGTCCGCGCACAGCTCCACGACGTCTTCTCCGGCACCGGGGACGACCCGCAGGCGCGCCGCCGCCTGGAATCGCGGGCCGCCGGCACCAAGGCGCTCGGCACCTGGCACGCCACCCGGACCGTCCAGGAGTGCCGCGAGGCGTGCGGCGGCGCCGGCTACCTCGCCGTCAACCGGTTCGCCGCCCTCAAGGCCGACAGCGACGTCTTCACCACCTTCGAGGGCGACAACCACGTCCTGCTCCAGCTCGTGGCCAAGGGCCTGCTCACCGACCACGCGAGCGAGTTCGAGGACCTCGACCAGCTCGGCATGGTCCGCTACGTCACCGGCCTCGCCGTCGAGACGGTGATGGAGCGGACCTCGGCCCACAAACTGCTCGAACGGGTCCGCGACCTGCTGCCCGGCGGCGACGAGTGGGACCGGGAGGCCGGACTGCTCGACCCGGAGTACCAGCTCGCGATGGTCCGCTACCGCGAGGAGCACATGCTCGCCGGCGTGGCCCGGCGGCTCAAGCACGGCATCGACCGGAAGCAGGACCCCGGCGCCGTCTTCTCGCAGGTCCAGGACCACGTCATCGCGCTCGCCCACGCGCACGTCGAACGCCTCGTCCTCGAAGCGTTCGTCGACGGGGTGCGGGCGATGCCCGAGGGCGGCAACAAGGACGCGCTCGGCCTGCTGTGCGACCTGTTCGCCCTCTCGACGATCGAGGCGGACCGGGCCTGGTTCATGGAGCACGGCCGGCTCACCGTCCAGCGCTCCAAGGCGATCACCCGCGAGGTGAACGACCTCTGCCGCAAGGTCCGCCCCCTCGCGGTCGACCTCGTCGACGCCTGGCGCGTCCCCCCGGAGATGCTGCGCGCGCCGCCGAGCTGGTCTTCACCGCCCGGCGGGTGGAGGCGGCCGAGGCGCGCGAGCTGGGCCTGGTC
>NZ_JBSHHY010000053.1:0-1144 GCF_053618675.1 Streptomyces sp. NPDC055632
GGGCGAGGCCGAGGAGACGACGAGGTTGTGACCGCCCAGCGGAGCGCCGCGGCCGGCGCTGCCTTTGGGCATTGTGGCGATGCCCAGGTTTTCCTTGTCGGTGAAGGCCCTCCCCTTGAAGAGGTTCGCCGTCTCCCAGGGGCCCTGGATGACGGAGGCGACCTCGCCGTTGCCGAAGGCGTTCATGATGTTGGCGTACGCCTTGTCGGTGGTGTCCAGCTTCCGTGCTCCGGGGGACTCGAGCACTGACTTGAGGGTTTCGATTCCTTTGAGTGCTCGGGGAGAGTTCACCATGATCTGTTCGTAGTCGGCGTCCACGAGGTCGGCGCCCTCTCCGAACAGGAAAGGCATGGCGAAGTACGCCTGGGGGTTGAAGGCGAAGCCGTCCACCTCGGTCTTCTTCTTGACCTTCGCCATGTCGGTTTTCAGCTCGTCCCACGTCATGGGGGCGTCGGTGATGCCGGCTCGGGCGAACAGGTCCTTGTTGTACATGAAGGCGAGGGTGTCGGTGGTCTGCGGAGCGCCGTAGAGGTGCTCTTCGTATGTGGCCTGTCTGATGAGTTTTCTCTCGAATTAGAAGTCGTCGGGTTCGGCGGGGGTGCCGTCGAGCGGGGCGAGGTGGCCGGCCTTGGCGAACCCGGGAATCCAGCCGACGTCGGCGCGCAGCACGTCGGGGGCTTTCTTGGCGGCGGCTGCGGTCTGGAACTTGGTCTGGGCGTCGGCGAAGGGAACGTTGACGTAGGTGACCTTGATGCCGGGGTGGGCGTTCTCGAAGTCCTTGACGAGGGCTTTGAAGGCCGGTGCCTCGTTCTTCGCGTCGGAGGTGTCCCACCAGGTGATCGTCACGGGCTCCGTATCGGAGGTGAGGGAGCAGGCGGCGGTGGAGAGGGTGAGTGCCGTTGCGGTGGCGGCTGTGGTGAGGACGCGGCGCATGGGGACTCCTCGGAGATTGCCCGGCCCGGTCGGTGGTCCAGGGGGCGGAGCGGTTGCGGAAGCCGGAGACCGGTTCGGGGTGGTGACGGTCGCGGTGCGGCCGTGACGAGGCCGGGTGGCGCCCCCCCGGGGGGCGGCCCCCCGGGGGGGGGGCCCCCACGGCGCCGTCCCGCGCGGCGACGGCCTCCGGCGAGCGGCTCCCGGCCGGCGC
>NZ_JBSHHY010000053.1:1152-34574 GCF_053618675.1 Streptomyces sp. NPDC055632
ACGGGGGGGGGGGGGGGGGGGGGGGGGGGGGGTGGGGGGGGGGGGGGGGGGGGGGGGGGGGGGGGGGGGGGGCGGGGGGGGGGGGGGGGGGCCGCCGGGGGGGGGGGCCCCCCCCGGCTGTGCGGTGGGAGGGGTCAGGACTTCTTGAAGACGGTGACGGCGAGCGGGTCGGCGGTGGTGCTGGTGGAGTTGGCGGCCCCGTTGGTGTCGAGGACCTTCTTCCAGGTGCCGGCGGGCAGGGTCACGTTGGTGGAGCTGCTGGTCGGGTTGTAGACCACGACGGTGTCGGGAGTGGTGGGGGCGGCGGCGCTGGAGCTGATCACCGAGGTGACGACGGAGCCGTTGACGGTGGTGGTCATCTGGTTCTTCACCGCGTCCCAGCTGTCCAGGCGCAGGGCGGGGGTGTTCTTGCGGAGCGCGATGGCGTCCCTGTAGTAGCGGAAGGTCGCGTTGTTGGCGGTCTTCTCGCCCCACTGGACGGCGTTGACGTCGTCGCCGGACTCGTAGGAGTTCTTGGCGGCCTCGTAGTCGCCGCCCACGACCTTGGAGTGCAGGAACTCGTCGCCTTCGTGGAAGAAGGGGATGCCCTGGGAGGTGAGGACCATGCCGGTGGCGAAGCGGTTCATCTGTCCGGCGCGGCCGGTGGCGCCGCCGGTGACGCCGGAGTAGGTGATCTTGTCCCAGATGTTGAGGTCGTCGTGGGCGGAGACGTAGTTGATGCTCTGCTCGGGGTCGTAGGCGAAGGCCGGTGCCCACGGGTCGGAGAGGGGGGTGGTGCTCTTGGCGGCGAGGGGGGAGCCGCGCGTGCCGAGGGCGATGGAGGAGGCGTTGGAGGAGGATCCGCCCATGTAGCCGAGGATCTGGTCGCGGGTGCCGCCCTTGACGGCGTCGCGGTAGGAGCCGTTGAAGACGCCCACGTGGCCGCCGGCGATGGCGGGGGTGGTGCCGTAACGGACCTTCTGGGCCTGCTGGGGGTCGTCGACGCCGCCGCTCCAGGGCTCGCCGTGGAGCTGCAGGGTGCGGTCGGGGAAGGCGGTCTGGAGGTACTTGGCCCACTGGTCGACGTTCTTGTACTGGTGGACGCCGATGAGGTCGAAGCGGAAGCCGTCGATGTTGTAGGTGTCGACCCAGTACTTCAGCGAGTCCATGATCATGCGGCTGACCATCGGGTTGCCGTCGTCGATGGAGTTGCCGGTGCCCGAGAGCTCGGTCTGGTGGTAGTACTTCCCGGTGATGTTCTGGAAGACGTCCTTGCTCGCGGTGTGGTTGTAGACCACGTCCATGATCACGCGGATGCCGTTCTTGTGGAACTCGTTCACCATCGTCTGGAACTCGCGCACCCGGTCCTCGGGGGCGGTGAACCGGGAGAACTGCTCCTCGGGCACGTTGTAGTTGAGCGGGTCGTAGCCCCAGTTGGGCACGGTGCTGTTGAAGTCGTACGAGGGCAGCAGCTGGACGTGGGTGACGCCGAGCTCCTTGAGGTGGTCGATGCCGGTCTTGGCGCCGTTGTGGGTGGTGCCGGTCTGCGTCAGGCCGGCGAACTTGCCGCGCTTGGCGGCGTCCACGCCGGAGCTGGCGTCGATGGTGAAGTCGCGGACGTTCATCTCGTAGATGACGGCGTCCTCGCGCTTGGTGATGGCCGGGCGGGCGGCCCAGCCGCCGGTGGGCGCGATGGACTCGGTGTCCATGACGATGCCCTCGGTGCTGCCGGGCTTGACCATGCGGGCGTAGGGGTCGCGCACGGTGTTGTTGCCGACGCGGAACTGGTAGGGCTGGTTCTTCCAGTTGCCGGGCACCACGGCCTGGTGGACGCCGGTGTAGCCGCTGACGTCCGCGGGCTTGAGGGGGTGGCTCTGGCCGCCGACGGTGACCGAGACCTGGGAGCTGTCGGGTGACCAGATGCGGAAGGTGGTCTCGGTGGGGGTGTAGAGGGCGCCGAGGGTGCCGTCCAGGGGCGGGCCGGGCGGCTGCTCGGTCCGGACGTCCAGCACGTGGGTGGTGCTGTTGTAGGAGAAGTCGACGGCGGAGCCGGCCCGGGGGACGGTGAAGCCGATGTCGGCGCCGGTGGGGCTGCCGCCCTGGCCGTAGCTCTCGGTCCAGGACTGGCCGATGGCGGCCTTGACGCTCCAGGTGCCGGCGGGGATGGCGGTGGTGGACCAGGTGTAGACGCCGTCGCCGTCGGTGTCCTTGAGCCAGGAGGCCAGACAGTTCGGTGCCCAGTCGGCGGCGCAGCCGATCTCGGACTGGAAGGAGCCTCCGGCGGTGACGATCTTGTGGTTGACGTCGTCGGTGATCCAGTGGGTGACCGGGTCGTAGACGAAGGTGACGTTCTTGCCGCCGGCCGGGATGTTCAGGAGGATGTCGGCGCCGTAGTACCGGGCGTTCGCGCCGTAGTTGTCGGCCCAGCTGTTGTTGAGGGCGGCCTTGTAGGAGTGGGAGCCGGCCGGGACGCCGATGGTCTTCGACCAGGCTCCCGATCCGTCGGTGCGGGCGGTGAGCTGGGCCTGGGCGCAGTTGGGGGCCCAGTCGCCGGAGCAGCCGATCTCGCTGTTGAAGGTGCCGGGGACCGAGACGGCGTTGGCGGTGGTCTCGGCCCGGGCGGTGGTGGTGAGGGCGGGGACGAGCGCCAGTCCCATGGCGGTCGCGGCCAGGAGCGCGGGTGCGGTCCGTCCTCTGTGGCGCCGGGAGGGGCGCGTGGGGGTGCCGTGCAAGGTGGTGCCTCCTCGGGGTGGGATCACCCGGCCTGGGAGCGGAAACCGTCGGCGCGGGTGGTGAGGGAAGGCGGCGCTGGTGTGTCCGTACCAGCGGCGCGGCTCAGTTGCAGGCATGCGCCTGCTGCACGGGTTGGGGGCGTCGTCGGAAGTACACCGACCCGCTAACCCGTTTGTAACTCAAGTTAATAACCATGTGACTTGATGGCGTCAATGGGTCGGACAGGATCTGCGCGGTCTGTTACCGACGTCCGTCCATCGGGACGCCCGTACGGGATGTGGAGCGGGCAGCGGGCGGCCCGGGCACCGTTTCGCGGCCGGCATGCGCGGGCTCTGCGGCGGGGCAACGCGGCCGGCCCGGCGGGGCGGCGCGGGTGCGCTGTCCTGCCGGGCCTGCGGTGGGGGTGGAGGTCTACCTCTGGATGAAGACGGCGACGGTGTGGGCGGGGACGGTGAACGTGTCCGTCTTCTCGTCGAAGGCCGCCTGCTTGACGACCGGGTCGCTGCCGCCGCTCTGGACGGGGTGCAGGGTCTGCCGGGTGCCGGTGAGGCTCTTGACCGTCTGGGTCTGCGCGCTCGGGGTGGCGTTGTAGAGGACGGTGACGGACTTGTAGGTGCCAAGGCCGCGGCCGTCGAGGTGCTGGGTGATGACGCCGGGCTTCTCGCCGGGGGTGCCCGACAGGGGGAAGGTCAGGCGCTGCTGGACGGCGTGGGCGCTGCCCAGGGAGAACAGCGGGGTGGACTGTTTGATCTTCAGGTACTGCTGGAACTGAGCCGCGGTGGCGCTGGTCTCGGCGCAGCCGGGGCGCAGCTTCGGGTCGGCCAGCAGGGGCTTCGCGAGGGGCCACTGGGCGCTGTTGGACTCGGCCAGCGGCAGTCCGCGGCCGAAGCCGTTGCCGTTACGGCAGTCCCACTGGATGGCGTTGAACCAGTCGCCGCTGTCGTAGGAGTTGTGGTCCAGGGACTTGGAGCGCAGCAGGTCGGTGCCGCCCTGGGCCATCGACGGGCTCTGGGAGAGCGTGCTGGTGGCGAGCGCGAGGGCCTGGAGGCGGGCGCGGGCCGCGGGGGTGGTGTCGGGGGCGAGCTTGTGGGCGAGGGCGTCGAACAGGGCGAGGTTGTCGTGGGCCTCGACGTAGTTGACGGCCTCGGCGGGCGTGGCGGTGTAGCCGGCGGGCCGGCCGTTGTAGTCGATCTGGGCGCCGGTGCGGCGGGTGCCGTCGCCGGTGGTGAAGGCGTAGCGGGCGAGGTTGCCGGTCAGGCCGATCTTGACCAGGTCCATGTCGTGGAGCAGACGGGCCTTCTGCTGCTGGGGGGTGCCGTTGACGTCGGCGCCGTTGGGGGCGGTGTACAGGCCGCTGGCGAAGCCCTGGCGACGCGGGTCGGCGTCCGAGATGCCGCCGCCGCGGGCGCCGTCGCGCAGCCGGTCGTTGAAGGTGCCGATGCCGGTGCCGGCCATGTTCTCCTGGGTGGCCTGGGTGAAGCGCGCGTCGTGCGCGACGATGCCGTAGTCCCAGCCCTCGCCGTACAGCAGGCCGGCCCTGCCGTTGATGCCGTCGCGGCCGGGGGTGAGCCTGGCCAGGGAGGACTTGACGTCGAGCATGGTCTGCTTGGGGTCCAGGCCCATGAGGTCGAAGCGGAAGCCGTCGATGCGGTAGTGCTTGGCCCAGGTGGTCACGGAGTCGACGACGAGCTTGTTCATCATCGCGTTCTCGGGGGCGGTGTCGGCGCAGCAGCTGTCGCGGGTGACGGTGCCGGTGGCGTCCAGGCGCTGGTAGTAGCCGGGGACGATCTTGTCGAGGACGGCGGCGGCGTCCTGTCCGGCGGCGGCGGTGTGGTTGTAGACGACGTCCATGACGACGTTGAGTCCGGCGTCGTGGATGGCCTTGACCATCTGGCGGAACTGGACGATGCGGTCGGTGCCGTCCGGGGCGGTGGCGTAGGCGCCTTCGGGGACGGTGAAGTGGAAGGGGTTGTAGCCCCAGTTGTAGGCGTCGCGGGCCTGGGTGGAGGCGACGCACGCCTGCTGTTCGGGCGAGTCGGGCGCCATGGCGTCCATGTCGCAGGCCGGGGCGGCCTGGTCGGCGCGCAGTTCGGCGGTGCCGGCGAAGTCGAAGGCGGGCAGGAGCTGGACGGTGGTGACGCCGGCGGCCTTGAGGTCCTTCAGGTGCTTCATGCCCAGCGAGCGGGAGTCGGCGAAGGCGAGGTAGGTGCCGCGCCTGTCCGCGGGCAGGCTGGTGTCGGCGGAGGAGAAGTCACGGATGTGGATCTCCTGTATCTGCTGCTTCTCCAGGGGCAGGGCCTCGGGGGAGCGTGACTTCTCCCAGCCGGTGGGCAGGGTGGCCCGGTCGGCGAGGTCGACGATCTGGCTACGGGTGGAGTTCGCCGACAGGGACAGCGAGTAGGGGTCGGTGACGGTGTTGGTGACGGTCTTCTGCGTCGCCGGGGTCCACACCTTGACCTGGTAGCGGTAGTAGAGGTTCTTCCAGCTCTTCTCGCCGCGCACCGACCACACGCCGGTGGTGCGGTCGAGGGCGAGCGGCACGGTGCGGGCCGTGGTGGAGGCGGGGGTGTCGTAGAGCTCGACGCTCACCGCCCGGGCGGTGGGTGCCCACAGGGACAGGGTGGGCCGGCCGGCGTGGAATACGGGGCCGAGCGCGGCCCGCTTCGCCCCGTCCGCGTACAGGGCGTCCAGGACGCCGGCGGTCTGCAGTCCGGTGGCGTCGGTGAGCTGTCCGTCGGGGCCGAGGGCGGCGATCGCGCTCTGGCCCTTGACGAGGTCGCGCGCCTGGGCGGCCCGGGCGGCGGGGACACGCAGCGCGCCGAGCTCGGCCAGGTGGGGGTACTTGGCCTTCAGGGCCTGGGGCAGACCCTTGGGGTCGTACTGGAGCGGGATGGTGGTGCCGCCGCTGATGCCGGTTCCGCCGGCGGCGAGCCCGCCGTCGGGGGCGGTGGCCAGCTGGTAGGTGGTGCCGGCGGAGTGGCCGGTGGTGTCCCAGGCGATGAGGTCGGGGGCCAGCCAGTACCCGGAGCGGGGGGCGAGGCTCGGCTTGGGCTTGCCCGGGTAGACGCTCAGCGTCTTGGAGGCGGTGCTGTAGCCGAAGGTGGTCTCGGCTCCGTCGGTGGCCACGGTGAAGCCGGCCGGCTCGCCGGTGGGCTGGGCGGGCAGTCCCAGGCCGGGCCGCGCGGTGTAGGTGCCGGCGGGGAGCTTGGTGGTGGTGAAGGTGGCGATGCCGTCGCCGTCGGGATCGGTCAGCCAGGAGGCCAGGCAGTCGGCGGCGCCGTCGGCCGTGCAGCCGAGTTCGCTCTGGAAGGTGCCGAGCGCGGTGACCAGGGTGGTGCTGAGGGTGTCGGTGATCCAGTGGGTGACCGGGTCGTAGACGAAGGTGACCTCGGCGCCGCCGACGGGGACGGCGAGGGGGATGTTCGCGCCGCCGGGGGCGGCGTTCTGGCCGTAGTTGACGGCCCAGCTGCGGTCGAGGGCGGCCTTGTACTGGTAGGTGCCGGCCGCGAGGCGGGTGGTCAGGGCCCAGGTGCCGTCGGGACGCAGCCGCATCTGGGCCTGGTCGCAGTCGGGGGCCCAGTCGCCTGCGCAGCCGAGCTGGTTGTCGAAGTCGGAGGCGACGGCGACGGTGGTGGGCTGCGGGGCGTCGGCGGCGAGGGCCGGTATCGCGGCGGTGCCGGCGACGAGGCTGAGGGCCAGGGCGGCCGACCTTCTGGTCAGGCGGCCGCGGCCGCGCGCGGAGGTGGAACGTGACGTCATGGAACACCTCGTTGTGTCGCGGGGGTGGGGTGTGTGCGGGTATGCCTGCTGACGGCCCCGCGGGCAGGCGGTCGCGGAGCCGTCGGCAGGAGAGCGGGAGGGTCAGGCGGTGGTCCACCAGACGGTGGAGTCCGCGGGCAGTTCGGTGTGGGTGCTGCCGGGCGCGGTGTGGGCGCTGGCCATCAGGGCCTTGCCGGGGGTGTCGACGGTGACCGGCTCGCCGGTGACGTTGACGGTGCAGATGAACGCCGGGCCGTCCTCGGTGGTGCGCTCGAAGGCGAGGACGCCGTCGGGGCTCGGGAGCCAGCGCAGGTTGTCGGCGCCGCCGAGCGCGGGGTGGCTGCGGCGCAGGGCGAGAGCGGAGCGGTACGTCTCCAGGGTGGAGCCGGGGTCGCCGGTCTGGGCTTCGACGCTCAGCGCGCCCCAGGTGTCGGGCTGCGGCAGCCAGGAGCCGCCGTCGCCGAAGCCGTACGAGGTGCCCTCGACGGTCCACGGGATCGGCACCCGGCAGCCGTCGCGGAAGCCGTCCTGGCCGGCGCCGCGGAAGTAGGCGGGGTCCTGGCGGACCTCGTCGGGCAGGTCGGTGACGTCGGGCAGGCCGAGCTCCTCGCCCTGGTAGACGTAGGCCGAGCCGGGCAGGGCCAGCATGAGGAGGGTGGCGGCGCGGGCCCGGCGCAGGCCCAGTTCGCGGTCGCCGGCCTCGCGGAGCTGGGTGCCCAGGCCCGGGGGGTTGGCGAAGCGGGTGGCGTGCCGGGTGACGTCGTGGTTCGACAGCACCCAGGTGGCCGGTGCGCCGACGGGCCGCATCGCCTCCAGGGTGGCTTCGATGACCTCGCGCAGCGGGCCGGCCTGCCAGGCGGTGGCCAGGTACTGGAAGTTGAACGCCTGGTGCAGTTCATCGGGGCGGACGTAGTTCGCGGTCCGCCGCAAGGTGGGGGCCCATGCCTCGGCGACGCCGATCCGCTCACCGGCGTACTCGGCGAAGACGGTGTGCCAGTGGCGGTAGATCTCGTGGACGCCGTCCTGGTCGAAGCAGGGTCCGGCGTCGTTGCCCAGCAGCCGCATCCGCTCGTGGTCGCCGAGGTCGGGCAGGCCGTCGGCCTTGACCAGGCCGTGGGCGACGTCGATGCGGAAGCCGTCGGCGCCCAGGTCCAGCCAGAAGCGCAGGATGGAGCCGAACTCGTCGCGGACGGCCGGGTGCTCCCAGTTGAAGTCGGGCTGCTGGGGGGCGAACAGGTGCAGGTACCACTGGCCCGGGGTGCCGTCGGGGTTCTTCGTGCGGGTCCAGGCCGGGCCGCCGAAGACGGACTCCCAGTCGTTGGGCGGCAGCTCGCCGTCCTGGCCCAGGCCGTCGCGGAAGTGGAACCGTTCGCGTATGCGCGAGGCGGGTCCTTCGCGCAGGGCCTGCTGGAACCACACGTGCTGGTCGGAGCAGTGGTTGGGGACCAGGTCGACCAGGACGCGCAGGTCCAGGCGGTGGGCTTCGTCGATGAGGGTGACGGCGTCCTCGAGGGTGCCGAACATCGGGTCGACGACCCGGTAGTCGGCGACGTCGTAGCCGGCGTCGGCCTGCGGGGAGGAGTAGAACGGCGAGAGCCACACGGCGTCGATGCCGAGGTCGCGCAGGTAGGGCAGGCGGCTGGTGATGCCGGGCAGGTCGCCCATGCCGTCGCCGTCGGAGTCGGCGAAGCTGCGGGGGTAGACCTGGTAGATCACCGCTTCGCGCCACCAGTCGGTGGCGGGGCCGGCGGGTGCGGGCCGGGCGGCGGGCGGCTGGGTCATGAAGGCGAGTCCTCACGTCAGGGCGCGGCGAAGCGGTGCGCCGGCGTGGACAAGATGAATCGGAAGAAGGACGGGGCGTGCGGGTGGGTCAGCCCTTGGTGCCGCCGGCCGTGAGACCGGCCACGAGGTGGCGCTGGACGACGTAGAACACCGCGCCGGCGGGGATGGCGATCAGGACCGAGGTGGCGGCCATGTAGTTCCACTGGGAGTTGAACTGGCTGATGTAGCTCTGCAGGCCGACGGCGAGGGTGTACTTCTCCTCGGTGAGCATGAACTTCGAGGCGAACGCGACCTCGCCCCAGGCGGTGATGAAGGTGTAGAACGCGGCGACGGCGAGTCCGGGCCGGGCCAGGGGGAGGATCAGGCGCCAGAAGGTCCCGAACGGGGAGAGGCCGTCGATGCGTCCGGCCTCGTCGATCTCGACGGGGATGGTGTCGAAGTAGCCCTTGAGGAGCCACGCGCAGTACGGGACCGCGGTCGAGCAGTAGATGACGATCAGCCCGCCGTAGGTGTCCAGGAGACCGAGGCTGCCCATGATCTTGTAGAGGGGGACCATGAGGACGGCGACCGGGAACATCTGCGTGAGCAGGAAGGTGTACATCAGCGAGCCGCGGCCGAGGAACTTCATCCTCGACACCGCGTAGGCGGCGCTGGCGGCGATCAGGACGCCGATGAGCATGGTGCCGCAGGCGACGATGACGCTGTTGAGCATCCAGGTGCCGAAGTCGGTGTTCGTCAGTACGTGGGTGTAGTTGTCCAGCGTCGCGTTGCTGAGGATGCGGGAGGGGTGCTGGTAGTCGTTCTTGTCGGGCCCGAGGGAGATGTAGGCGATCCACAGGACCGGGAAGACGGCGATGAAGGCGGAGACCGCGAGCAGGGCGTGCAGGGAGATCGAGGCCCCGTGCCGGCGGCGGCTGCGCAGCCGGGCGGGGTCGTTCAGGGCCTGCATGCCCCCGGCCGGCGGGGTGGTCGTGGTGGTCATCACAGGGCCCCTTGGTCGTTGCGCTTGAGCCAGCGGCGGTAGACGCTCGTGAAGACCACGAGGAGCGACAGGCACAGGATGCCGACGGTCGCGGAGCGGGCGTAGTCCTGGGGCTGCTGGCCGAAGAAGAGCCGGTAGGCGTAGGTCACGAGGATCTGGACGCTGTCGCTGTTGCCGCCGAAGAGCAGGAAGATCACGTTGAACTGGTTGAAGGTCCAGATCACGCCGAGCAGGATCACGGTGCTGCTGACGGGCCGCAGGCCGGGCAGGGTGACGTTGACGAACCGCTGCCAGGGGGTGGCGCCGTCCATCTCGGCCGCCTCGTACAGCTCGCGGGGAATGGACTGCAGGCCGCCGAGCATCGAGATCATGATGAAGGGGAAGCCGCACCAGATGTTCACGCCGATCGCGGCGACCTTCTGGGCGAAGGGGTCGCTGAGCCAGGACGGCCCGTCCAGGCCGAGGCCGATCAGGAGCTGGTTGACGACGCCGTCGTCGGCGAGGATCAGCCGCCAGGCGAAGATCGTCACGAAGGTCGGCACGGCCCAGGGCAGGATCAGCAGCATGCGGTAGAAGCCGCGGGCCTTGATCTGCCGGTTGATCGCGACCGCCAGGCCCAGACCGAGGGCGTAGGTGAGGGCGACGCAGGCGACCGTCCAGATCACGGTCCACGCGAAGTGCGGCCAGAACTGGTTGTTGGCGCCGGTGAGGATCTCGGTGTAGTTCTTCAGCCCGACCCAGGAGTAGGAGTCGGGGATCTCGTTGACGCCGATGGTGCGTCCGACGTTCACGCTGGTGGCGTCCGTGAAGGTCAGGTAGATCCCCTGGATCAGGGGATAGGCGACCACCGCGAGCAGCACCAGCACGACGGGCACGCACATGGCCCAGGCGTACCAGTACTGGTTGTAGGAGTTTTTGACGCGCTGCATCGGGCCGCGGCCAGGGCCCCGGTCGCGGCGGCTGTGGCGGGCAGTGTTGCCCTCGACGACTGTGGCCATCTCGGCACCTCATGGGACAAGGGGGAGGGAAAGGAGCGTCCGCCGGGCGGGCCGCCCCCCCTTCGGGCAGGTGAAGGAGGGGAGCGGCCCGCGGGGGTGTTACTGGGTGCTGAACTCCGGCAGGAGCTTCTTCGCCTCGGCGGCGGCCTTGTCCAGGCCGCTCTTGGTGGCCTCCTGCTTCGAGACGATCTTGATGAGCTGGGTCTCGAAGGGGGTGTAGAGGGAGGAGTACTGGGCCAGCGGCTGGCGCGGCTTGCCGCCGGCCAGGAGCCGGGAGTAGCCGGCGATGCCCGGGTTCGCGTTCACCTCGGCGGTGTAGGCGTCGTCGCGGGTCGGCAGGGTGCCGTTGGCGAGCGCGACCTTCTTCTGCGCGTCGGCGGAGGTCATGAAGGCGATGAACTTCTGCGACGCCTCCTGGTGCTTGGCGTCCGAGCCGGCGTAGGAGACCAGGTTGTGCCCGCCCAGCGGCGCGCCCTGGCCGGCGCTGCCCGCGGGCAGGGCGGCGATCCCGAGGTTGTTCTTGTCCTTGAACGCGGCGCCCTTGAAGACGTTGGCGTTCTCCCAGGGGCCCTGGACGATGGCGGCGACCTTGCCGTTGTTGAACGCGTCCATGATGTTGGCGTACGCGTTGCTGGTGGTGTCGAGCTTGCGGATGCCGGGCGCGGCGAGCACCGAGTCGAGGGTGTCGATGCCCTTGACGGCGGCCGGCGAGTTCAGCGTGATCCGCTTCTTCGCCGCGTCGACCATGTCGGTGCCCTCGCCGTACAGGAACGGCATGGCGTAGTAGGCCTGGGGGTTGAAGGCGAAGCCGTCGACGCCGGTCTTCTGCTTCACCTCGGCCATGTCCGTCTTGAGCTCGTCCCAGGTGGCCGGGGCCTTGGTGATGCCCGCCTTGGTGAACAGCTCCTTGTTGTACATCAGGCCGAGCGTGTCGGTGACCTGGGGGACGCCGTAGAGCTTGCCCCGGTACGTGGCCTGCTCGATCAGGTTCTGCTTGAACTTGCCGCTCTCGGCCGCGGCGGCGGTGCCGTCCAGCGGGGCGAGGAAGCCGGCCTCGACGAATCCCGGGGTCCAGCCGACGTCGGCGCGCAGCACGTCCGGGGCGCCCTTGCTGCCCGCGGCGGTCTGGAACTTCGTCTGCGCGTCGCCGAAGGGCACGCTGACGTACTTGACCTTGATGTCGGGGTTGGCCTTCTCGAAGTCCTCGACCAGGGCCTTGAAGGTCCCGGCCTCGTTCGTGGCGTCGGAGGTGTCCCACCAGGTGATCGTCACCGGGCCGGAGGCGTCGGAAGAGCCGGAGCTGCCGCCGGAGCAGGCAGTCGCAGAGATGGTGAGAGCCGCTACGACGACGGCTGCCGCAAGACCACGGCGCATGGGGAACTCCTCGGAGAAGGTCTGACCGGAAGGGCGGCCCGGGCGCTGCCGCCGGAGCGGGACGGAACCGGCGACAGCTGGCAATCATGCACCTCCCGCACATATCGGTCGTGCCAGGGAGGCCGGGCCGCGGGTGGACTCTCCCGCCCGCCCTGGCAGGTTGCGCTCCGGGCGACGGGTGAGCCCCTCGCGAGCTCTTTGATGTCGCAGACGTTATCAGGTTATTAACAGGAGTTAGTTAACGTTTGTGTAACGTGGACGGCGGTGACGTCTCGTGGCGTGAAAGCCGGTCCCGTGACGGAGAAAGCGCTCTTGAGCTGGGAAAACACCGCACCCCGCCACGCCGCAGGGGCGAGCGGGGTGCAGGGGGCGAAAGGTCAGGCCGTGGCGGAGGGCCGGGCCGTGGAGTCCCTAACGATCAGATGCGTGCCCAGCAGTTGGTGGGGGTGCTGGTCCTCTCGCCTGATGGCCGAGAACAGCAGATCCGCCGCCGTACGGCCCTTGGTCGTGATCGCCTGCCGCACGGTCGTCAGGCGGGGCCGCATCCACGACGCGTCGGGCAGGTCGTCATAGCCGGTGACGGACACGTCCCTGGGGATCCCCAGGCCCATGTCGTGCAGGGCGTCGACCGCGCCGAAGGCGAGGATGTCCGACATCGTGACGATCGCGGTGGCGGGCCGGGCGGCCATGAACTTCTTGGTGGCCCTGAACCCGTCCATGCGCGTGGCGGGCACCTCGACGACCTCGATGTCCTCGAGCGTCATCCTCGACTCCTCCAGGGCCCGGGCCACACCGGCCATCCGGCGGGCCAGCGGCCCGCGGTAACCGCGCTCGGCCCGTTCGGGCCCCGGATCGAACGACAGCAGCGTGATCCGGCGGTGCCCGAGATCCAGGACGTGCCGCACCGCCTCGTAGGCGCCGCCCTCGTCGTCGACATCGACACTGGAGACCCCCTCGTGGGGGCTGCTGTCGACGAGCACGAAGGGGATGCCGCGCCGGCGCAGTTCGGCCACCTCGCCCCGGTCGTGCTCCAGGCCGCACACGATGAACCCGTCGACCGCCGCGTACGGGATCGCTTTGAGCACCGAGTCCCGCAGCGGCGGGGTGAGCAGCAGCGTGTAGCCCTGCTCGTCGCACACCTGCCCCACGCCGGTGAGGAACCGGGCGTAGTACGGGTTCTCCATCACGCGCGCGAGATTCTGCGGCAGCAGCACGCCCAGGGACTGCGTCTGACCCGCCTTGAGCATCCGGGCCAGGGTGTTGGGCACATAGCCCAGCTCCCTGGCCACGTCCAGGATGCGGTCCCGGGTGCCGGCCGAGAGCTTCTCGGGGCTGTTGAAGGCGAACGAGACCGCCGACCGCGACACCCCCGCCGCCTTGGCGACGTCCTTGGATGTCGGCCGGGACCTCCCGTCGCTCGGGGCGGTCCCGGATGTGATGGCCGGCATGTCTGCCCCTTAGGTCGGTAAACGATTAGTAACGGTATAGCGCACGGCCGCCGTCCCGCGCCACTGGCGCCGAGGACGGCGGCCTCCTCGGGCGCGGAAGGGGAGGGGCGCCGCCCGATCACTCTGCTTCCGTTACCGGCCATTAACGCATTAATAAATTGAGTTAGCAAATCTCCGAGCCGGCCCGACCGCCAGAACCGGCCACGGTGTCGCATGGTGCGCCCTCCGACCGGGATGCCCCTGCCGACGCAGCCCGAGGCCCCGTGGATGCCCCGAAACGGCAGGTCAGCCGTACCTTGGTCCAAGTCGCAACAGCGGCTCGCCCCGGCCGTTCGCGTCGACGGGACTCCTCCTCCCGGTGTCCGGCGAGAGTGCACGGGCGACCGAACTCGAGGTCGGAGGGGAGGGCTCCCCTGTCCCTCTTGGCATGGATTGCTAACTCTTTATTAACTTGAGTGAATTGCTTCGGTCACCTTCCTGTCGGACGACTCCCCTCGGCGCCCCGCGGCGCATACCGGCAGAGAACCGAGCACCCTCCCTCCCACGAAGCGGGGTAGCAGCCGTGAACGTCGCGACCCAGCCCGTAATCGCCCAGCGGCTCCGAACCGATCTCAGCGTTCAATCCAGCCGCCTCTCTCTGCTCAGGGCCCACCGCTCCGCAACCGCCGCCCGACACCACGCCGAAGCCACGCTCACCGACTGGGGCCTGCCCCGGCTTCCCGCGTGACGACGCCGCCGTACGAAACGGATCGTTTCGTACGGCGGCGTCGACGGCCGGACTGCCCGGGGTCATGGGCGGGCGGCGACCGGCACGGCATGGGGCCGGCAGGGCACCCTGTCGGCCTAGGGGTGTCACGGGCGGCTGGTGAGGTACCCGCCCATGGAGGTGAAGTACTCGGTGGCGCCCAGCTCGCGGCCGTCCTCCGTGCGTACTCGGGTGATGGCGAGGCCGTGGTTGCGGCCGGTGCGGGCGTCGGCGCCGGCGACGATGACCACACCGTCGCCCTCGCGGTAGAAGACGCGGCCGGGGGTGCCGCCGTAGCGCCCCTCGGAGACGACGGCGGACACGATCTCCAGGCGCTTGCCCTTGTGGAAGGTGAACGCGCTCGGGTACGGGGCGGACTGGGCGCGCACCAGGCGCTCCAGGACCTCGGCCGGCCAGGTCCAGTCGACCCGGATGTCCTCTTCCGCGCGCTTGTGGAAGAAGCTCGCCTGCGTCCGGTCCTGCTTGGTGAACTCGGTCTCGCCGGCGGCGATGCGGTCCAGCGCGCCGACGGTGACCGGGGCGATGAGGTCGACGGTCTTGTGGAAGAGGTCGGTGGCCGTGTCCTTCGGTCCGACGGCGACCGCCTGCTGGAGCACGATGTCGCCGGCGTCGAGGACGTCGTCCATCATGTGTGCGGTGACACCGACTTCGGTCTCTCCGTTGATCAGCGCCCAGATCAGAGGGGAGAATCCGGCGTACTTCGGCAGGAGCGAGTCGTGGACGTTGAGCGTGCCGTGCCGGGGGAGGTTGTAGATGTGCGACGGGATGTACGTGCGCCAGTTGTTGGCGACGATGATGTCCGCGTCGGCCTCCTTCAGAGCCGTGAAGAGCTCTTCGTCGTCGGGGCGGTTGCGGATGACCACGGGGATGCCGTGCTCCTCGGCGAGGTCCGCGACCGAGTCGCTCCAGATCTTCTCGTAGGCGTGCTCGCTCTTGGGGTGGGTCACGACCATCACGACGTCGTGCTCGGAGTCCAGGAGCGCCTGCAGGGTGCGGTGGCCCCAGGTCTGATAGCCGAACATGACGACCCGCATGGGGTTCCTCCTCGTAAGAACGATCGATCGATGCAAAGTAAAGCAAGCCTTACCTAATGATGCAACGAGCGGAGGAAGGGGGGATTTTTTGGCATTGATTAGGCCTTATGCCCTTTTCGTCTTCTCGACAGGGTGAATAAATCAGGTTAGCTTTACCTAAGTTCCCCCGGGGCGCTGCTCATTGGTGTGCCCTGCCCTGATTCTTTTCGGCGCCTCGCAGGCGGCGACCCGCATGATCGGAGTGACATGTCGCAGGCTCTCCCTGGTGACGCGCCGGTGATCCACGACCTCATAGGAATCGGCTTCGGGCCGTCCAACGTGGCCATGGCGATCGCGCTCACCGAGCACAACGCGCGTGTCGGCAGGGACGAGGCGGTCACCGCCCACTTCTTCGAGCGGCAGCCCGTCTTCGGCTGGCACCGCGGCATGCTGCTCGACGACGCGACCATGCAGGTCTCCTTCCTCAAGGACCTGGTGACCCTGCGGAATCCGAGCAGCGAGTACAGCTTCCTCTGCTACCTGCAGAGCAAGGGGCGGCTGGTCGACTTCGTCAACCACAAGAGCCTCTTCCCGCTGCGCGTCGAGTTCCACGACTACTTCGAGTGGGCGGCGGCCAAGGTCGACGACATGGTCTCCTACGGCCACGAGGTCGTCTCCGTGGAGCCCGTCGTCCGCGACGGCGTGATCGAGTACCTGGACGTGACGGCCCGCTCCGGCACCGAGACCGTGGTCCACCGGGCCCGCAACCTCGTCATCGGCACCGGACTTCGGCCCTCCATGCCGGAGGGGATCGAACGGACCGAGCGCATCTGGCACAACTCCGACCTGCTCAAGCGGGTCGACGCCCTGGAGGGCACCGACCCGTCCCGCTTCATCGTGGTCGGCGCCGGCCAGAGCGCCGCGGAGAACGTGGCCTACCTCCACCGGAGGTTCCCGAAGGCCGAGGTCTGCTCCGTGTTCGCGCGCTACGGCTACAGCCCCGCCGACGACAGCAAGTTCGCCAACCGGATCTTCGACCCCGCCGCGGTGGACGAGTACTTCACCGCCTCCGGCGAGACCAAGAACCAGTTGATGCGCTACCACGGCAACACCAACTACTCGGTCGTCGACATCGACCTGATCGACCAGCTCTACGGCGAGGCGTACCGCGAGAAGGTCCTCGGCACCGAGCGGCTCCGCTTCATGAACGTCTCCCGGCTCGCGGACGTCGTCGAGACGCCCGACCGCGTCCGGGTGACGGTCGAGTCGCTCGTCTCGGGGGAGAAGACCCCGCTGGACGCCGATGTCGTGGTCTACGCCACGGGCTACCGTTCCGCCGACGCCCTCGGCCTCCTCGGCGAGGTGGAGGAGTACTGCCGTCGCGACGACGAGGGCAGGGTCCGCGTCGAGCGCGACTACCGCGTCACCACCGACGAGGCCCTGCGCTGCGGCATCTACCTCCAGGGCGGGACCGAGCACACGCACGGCATCACCTCGTCGCTGCTGTCGAACACCGCCGTCAGGGTCGGCGAGATCCTGGAGTCCGTACTCGACCGGCACCCGAAGCCGGCCGTCGGCGAGGGCCTGCGCGAGACCTCGCGGATCGTCGACGGGATCGGGACGCTCGGCTAGAACGCCTCCTGTCCCGCTTCACTCCTCCTCTCCCGCCGGCGACGCTGTTCCGCCGGCTGGGGAGGCTGTCATGAACCCCTTGAAAGGAAAGACCGTGTCCGCTGGCAGACGCGCCGCGCTGACGAGAGCCGTCAGTAACCTTCCCCGTGTGGCCGTCGCCGTCACCGCCGCACTCGTCCTGAGTGCCTGCGGGAACGGCGACGAGAAGACCGATCCCAAGCCGTCCGCGAAGCCGGCGGACTCGGCAGCCGCGGCCTTCCCGGTCACGGTGGACCACAAGTACGGCAGCACGACGATCGACGCGGAGCCGAAGAAGATCGTCACCCTCGGTCTGTCCGACCAGGACGCGGTGCTGGCGCTCGGGCTCAAGCCGGTGGGCTCGGTGGACTGGTTCAAGGAGCAGCCGTACGGCAAGTGGCCCTGGGCCAAGGACAAGTGGGGCTCCACGCCGCCGCAGGTCGTCGGCGAGCGCGACGAGTACAACGTCGAGAAGATCGCGGCCCTCAAGCCGGACCTGATCATCGCGCAGTACTCGGGCATGAAGAAGGAGCAGTACGACACCCTCTCCAAGATCGCCAAGGTCGTCGCCCAGCCCAAGGGCGCCGAGGACTACCAGGCGAGCTGGCAGGTCATGACCCGTCAGATCGGCAAGGCGCTCGGCAAGGGCCCCGAGACCGAGAAGCTGATCGCCGACGTCGACGCCCGCTTCAAGGCCGTCCGGGACAAGCACCCCGAGTGGAAGGGCAAGACGGTCGCGGTCGGCGAGCCCTACGAGCCCGGCAAGTTCTCGGCCTTCTCCCCGAAGGACCCCAAGCTCATCTTCCTGAGCGAGATGGGCTTCACCACCTCCGAGGCGTACCGCAAGGCCCTCGGCAAGGACAACATCGCGGACCTCAGCTTCGAGCGCCTGGACGTGATGGAGGCCGACCGCACGGTCTGGCTGGGCACCGCCGAGACGGAAGCCGCCATGAAGGGCGACCCGCTGTACAAGAAGACCAAGGTCAACCAGGAGAAGCGCGACCTCTTCCTGCCCTACGACAGCCCGGACATCGGCGCTGCCCTGTCCTTCAACACGGTGCTGAGCATTCCGTACGCCATCGACCAGGTCGTACCGAAGCTCGAAGCCATCAAGTAACACCGCCGTAGAGACGCAGGACCAGGGAAAGGCCTTCTGAACGATGTTTGACGCCGAGTCGGACCGGACCGCTGCCGGGGTACCTGTCACCGGTGGGCAATCCGGCATTTGGCTTGCTCAGCAGATCGAGCCGGACAGTTCAGCGTTCAACGTCTCCTTCACCCTGGAACTGCGTGGCGACATCGACCTCGATCACCTGTCCGCCGCCGTGCGGCAGGTGGTCGAGGAGGCGGACTGCCTCCACGTCGCCTTCGAGACGGCCGTGGACGGCAGCCCCCGTCAGGTGCCCCGCCGCATGTCCGTCGACGTCCCCGTGCTCGACCTGCGCGCGGAGGCCGACCCGGAGGACGCCGCCTGGGAATGGATGGGTGCCCACCGTGGCCGGCCCCTCTCCCTCGCGGCCGGTCCGCTCTTCTCCCAGACCCTGATCCGCCTGGCCGACGACCGGGTGCTGTGGTACCAGTGCTACCACCACCTGGTCATCGACGGCGTGAGCATCGGCCTGCTCTCGCGCCGAGCCGGCGAGATCTACACCGGCGCCCGGCCCGCCGCCCCCGTCCACTGGGACGTGACCCGCCTCGCCGTCTCCGAGCAGGCCTACCGCGCCTCCGAGGAGTACGCCGCGGACCGCGCGTACTGGCTGGAGCGCCTCGCCGGCCGGCCGCAGCCGGCCCGTCTCGTCGAACCCGGCCAGAAGATCATCACGCGCCGCTACCGGCGCACCACCGAACTCTCCGTGGCCGACACCGACCGCCTCAAGGCCGCCGCCCGGGCGTCCGGCGTCCGGGTGTCCCGCCTCCTGGTCGCCGCCGTGGCCGCCTACCTGCACCGGACCACCGGCGAGCAGGACCTCGTCCTCGGTCTGCCCGTCACCACTCGGCAGGACCGCGCCGTCCTGGGCGTTCCCGGCATGGTCTCCAACATCGTGCCGCTGCGGCTGTCCGTGCGCCCCGGTACGACCGTCGACGAGCTGCTGAGGCAGACCGACGAGCGGATCGCCGAGGCCGTCGCCCACAGCCGCTACCGCGCCGAGGACCTGGCCAAGGAACTCGGCCTGGTCGAGGGCGTGCCCGAGCTGGTGGGCCCCACCGTCAACATCCTGCCCGGCACCGACTGGCTGCGCTTCCGCGACCACTACTCCGACCTGCGCCCCCAGTGGCTCGGCGCGGTCAGCGACCTGGCCGTCAGCGTCGGCGAGTCCGTCCGGGGCGCCGTCCGCATCCTCTTCGACGCCGACGGCGACCAGTGCACGGAAGAGGAACTCGTCGCCCACCAGGAGCGCTTCGGCATCCTCCTCGACGCCTTCGCCGAGGACCCGGACCGGCGCGTCGGCCACCTCGAACTCACCACCGCCGCCGAACGCGTCCTGCTCCTGGAGGACTTCGGCGTCTCCCCGAGCGACTCCCCCGAGGTGTCCTGGCCGGAAGCCTTCGAGGCACAGGTCCGTCGTGCCCCCGGGGCCGTCGCCCTGGTCTGCGAGGACCGCGAACTGACCTACGCGGAACTGGACGCCGACGCCAACCGCCTCGCCCGCCTGCTCGCCGCCCGCGGCGTCGGCGCCGAGGACGTCGTCGGCGTGGCCCTGCCCCGCTCGCCCGAACTCGTCACCGCCCTGCTCGCGGTGATGAAGGCGGGCGCCGCCTACCTGCCGCTGGACTCCGACCACCCGCAGGACCGCCTGGCCTACATGCTCCAGGACGCCGGAGCCCGTACGGTCGTCACCGCCGGGGAACAGGCCGAGGGCCTGCCGGACCTCCCCGGCCTCGCCCTCGTCCGACTCGACGAGCCCGCGACCGCCGCGGGCCTCGCCGCCCAGGACCCGTCCCCGCCGGCCCTGGACATCCCGCTCGACCGGGCCGCGTACGTCATCTACACCTCCGGCTCCACCGGACGCCCCAAGGGCGTCGTGGTGCCCCACGACGGCGTCGGCAGCCTGATCGCGACCGCGACCGAGCGCATCGGGATCACCGCGGACAGCCGGGTCGTCCAGTTCGCTTCCGTCGGCTTCGACGTGACGGTCTGGGACCTGATCATGTCCCTGTGCGTCGGCGGCCGGATCATCGTCGTCCCCACCGAACGCCGCGTCGCCGGCCCCGCGCTCACCGACTACATCGCGGAGCACCGGGCGACCCACATGATCCTGCCGCCCTCGCTGGTCTCGGCACTGCCGCAGGACTGCGAACTCCCCGAGGGCGCCGTCCTCGTGGTCGGCACCGAGGCCGTGCCGAGCGAACTCATCGCCCGCTGGTCCCACCGCCTGCAGATCGTCGTCGCCTACGGCCTCACCGAGGCGAGCGTCAACTCCACCCTGTGGTCGGCCCGCCCGGACTGGCAGGGCCCCGTGCCCATCGGCGAACCCGACCCCAACACCCGCGCCTACGTCCTGGACTCCGCCCTGCGGCCCGTCCCCGTGGGCGTCGAGGGCGAGCTGTACGTCGCCGGCCGCGGCCTGGCACGCGGCTATCTCGGCCGCTTCGGCCTGACCTCCGAACGGTTCGTCGCCGACCCCTTCGGCGAGCCCGGCAGCCGCATGTACCGCACCGGCGACCGCGTCCGCTGGACCGCCGAGGGCAACCTCGACTTCCTCGGCCGGGCCGACGGCCAGATCAAGATCCGCGGCCACCGCATCGAGCCCGGCGAGGTCGAGAGCGCCTTCATGGCCTGCGCCGGCATCGCCCAGGCCGCCGTCCTGGTCCGTGAGGACCAGCGCTCCGCCAAGCGGCTCGTCGCCTACCTGGTCGCCGACGCCGCCCTGGACGCCGCCGGCGCCGAGGCGGCCGTCACCGCCGCCCGCGCCGAGGCCGCGCAGGGCCTGCCCGACTACATGGTGCCCTCGGCCGTCGTCCGCATGGACGGCCCGCTGCCGCTGACCCCCAACGGCAAGCTCGACGCGCGCGCCCTCCCGGACCCGCAGTGGACCGCGATGACCGGCGACGCGGCGCCCACCACCCCGGCCGAGACTGCCCTCGCGGGCCTGTTCGCCGAGGTCCTCGGCCTGCCGTCGGTCGGCGTCCACGACAGCTTCTTCGAGCTCGGCGGGGACAGCATCGTCGCCATCCAGCTCGTCACCCGCGCCCGGGCGGCCGGTCTCGCGATCAGCCCCCGGGAGGTGTTCCGCCTCCGCACGGTCGCGGCCCTCGCACGGGCCGCGGGCGAGGCCCCGGCGACGCCGGAAGCCGCCGCGGCGCTGCCCGAGCCGCTCTCCCTGGTCCCCCTCACCGCCGACGACCGGGCCGCTTTCGCCGACGGGATCGGCGAGCTGCTCGACGTGGTCCCGGCCACGCCGCTGCAGGAGGGGTTCTACTTCCACGCGGTCATGGACCGCGACGGAGCCGACGGCTACGCCGTCCAGGACACCGTCGAACTCGGCGGCGACGTCGACCCCGAGGCCCTGCGGGCCGCCGTCCAGCGCCTCCTCGACCGCCACCCGCTGCTGCGCGCCGCCTTCCGCCAGCACTCCGACGGCCCCGTCGTCCAGGTCATCGGCGCCGACGTCACGGTGCCCTGGCGGTTCACCGACCTGACCGGCCAGGACCCGGAGCGGCAGCGCGCCGCCACCGCGGAGATCGCCGCCGCCGAACGCGACCGCGGCTTCGACCTGGGCACCCCGCCGCTGCTGCGCGCCGCCCTGGTCCGGATCGGCGCCGAGCGCTCCCTGCTCGTCCTGACGATGCACCACATCGTGGTCGACGGCTGGTCCGTCTCCCTCCTGCTGCGCGAACTCCTCGACGGCTACCGGCCCGGCGCCCCCGTCACGGCGGCCTCCCCCGACCCGGCCTACCGCGCCTACACCGGCTGGCTGGCCGGCCGCGACCGCGAGCTGGCCCGTACCGCCTGGCGCGAGGCCCTCGCCGGACTCGACGCCACCGACGGCCTGCCGTACCGCGCCGGGGAGAGCTCCGGATCCGGCCGCGTCACCCTGGAGCTGACGGCCGAGCAGACCGAGGCGCTCACCGCCCGGACCCGCCGCCTCGGACTCACCCTCGCCGCCGTCGTGCAGGGTGCGTTCGGCCTGGTCCTCGGCGACGTCGTCGGTGCCCAGGACCTCGTCATCGGCACCACCGTGTCCGGCCGCCAGGCCCCCGTCGAGGGCGTCGAGACCCTCGTCGGGCTGCTCATCAACACCGTGCCCGCCCGGCTGGGCTGGCGCCCCGAGCAGCCCCTCGCCCAGGTCCTGGCCGCCTTCCAGGAGGGCCAGGCCGAGCTCCTCGACCACCAGCACCTCGGACTCTCCGAGATCCAGCGGACCGTCGGCCGCGGCGACCTGTTCGACGCGCTCGTCGTCGTGGAGAACCTGCCGGACGCGGGCGACGTGGCCGACCCGCAGGGCCTCGTCCGGATCCTCGGCTCCGAGATCCACGACTCGGTGCACTACCCGCTCGCCCTGACCGTGATGCCCGGCGAAACGATCCGGCTCCAGCTGGACCACGACCCGGCCCGCCTCGACGCCCGTGCCGCCGCCCGCTTCGCCGACCGGCTGCTCGCCCTGCTCGTACAGGTCACCACCGACCCGGAACTGCCCGTCGGCCGGATCCCGCTCCAGTCCGCGGACGAGCGGCGCGCCGTCCTCGCCGTCCTCGCCGGTGCCGAGCGGCAGCTCCCCGCCGGAACCGTGCACGGCGCGTTCGAGGAGCAGGCCCGCCGCACGCCCGAGGCCGTCGCCCTCGTCGACGAGGACGGGCGGACCACGTACGCCGAGCTCGACGCCCGCGCCGAGGCGCTCGCCCACCGGCTCGCCGCCCACGGGGTCGCCGCGGAGTCCGTCGTGGCCGTCGCCGTGCCCCGCTCCGCCGCCTCCCCGGTCGCCCTCCTCGGCGTCATGAAGGCCGGCGCCGCCTACCTGCCCGTCGACGTGGACTACCCCGCCGACCGGGTCCGCCACATGCTGTCCGACTCCGGTGCCCGCACCGTCGTCACCACCGGCCCGTCCCTGGCGAAGCTGCCCGCCCTCGACGGCGTCACCCCGGTCCTCGTCGACGACGCCGACGCCGCGGCGGCGACCGCCCCCGCGGACGCCGTGCTCGCGCCCGTGGACCCGGACGGCGCCGCGTACGTCATCTACACCTCCGGCTCCACCGGCCTGCCCAAGGGCGTCGTGGTGCCGCACCGAGCCGTCGTCGGTCAACTGGTCTGGACCGCCCAGGAGTTCGGATTCGGGCCCGGCGAGCGGGTGCTGCACCAGTACTCGACCAGCTTCGACCCCTCCGTCCAGGAGATCTTCGTACCGCTGATCACCGGCGGCACCGTCGTCATCGCCCGGCCCGACGGCCACCGCGACCCTGCCTACCTCGCCGAGCTGATCCGCGCCGAGCGCGTGACCAACGTCGACCTGGTGCCCTCGCTGTACAACGCGCTCCTCGCGGAGGAGGCCGACGGCGCCCCCTGGTGGGCGAGCCTGCGGCGTGCCTTCAGCGGCGGCGAGGCCCTGCCCGTCCCGCTCGCCCGACGCTGGCACGAGCGCACCGGCGTGCCCCTGCACAACGTGTACGGGCCCACCGAGGCCGTCATCCAGGTCACCAGCCGACAGGCGGGCGCCGAGTCGGCCGACGCGGCCACCGTGCCCATCGGCCGGCCGGTGTGGAACACCCGGCTGCACGTCCTCGACCGGTATCTGCGCCCGGTGGCCCCGGGCGAACCGGGCGAGCTCTACCTCGCGGGCGACCAGCTCGCCCGCGGCTACCACGGACGCACCGCGCTCACCGCGGAGCGGTTCGTCGCCGATCCGTTCGGCACTCCGGGCGCGCGGATGTACCGCACCGGAGACATGGTCCAGTTCGATACGGACGGCGTGCTCACCTACCTCGGGCGCACCGACCACCAGGTCAAGATCAGGGGAAACCGAGTGGAACTCGGCGAAATCGAAGCCCGCCTGCGGGACGAGCCGGCCGTCGGCGACGCCGTGGTCGTCGCCCGCGACGACGAGCGCGGGGCCAAGCAGCTGGTCGCCTACCTCGT
The DNA here is from genome assembly GCF_053618675.1 of Streptomyces sp. NPDC055632. Classification (NCBI taxonomy): domain Bacteria; kingdom Bacillati; phylum Actinomycetota; class Actinomycetes; order Kitasatosporales; family Streptomycetaceae; genus Streptomyces; species Streptomyces sp. NPDC055632. The sequence goes on from NZ_JBSHHY010000053.1 coordinate 24,709, forward strand.
CCCGGCCACGGGCGGGCGCGCCGACGCCTTCGACACCGAGGCCGTGCGCACCGCACTGGCCGCGAAGCTGCCCGCGCCCATGCTGCCCAGCCACTTCGTCGCCCTGGACGCGCTCCCGCTCACTCCCGGCGGCAAGACCGACCTGAAGGCCCTGCCCGCCCCCGCGGTGCGCCGCAAGACGGCCGCCCGCGCCTCCCGCGAAGGCCGCGAGCAGCAGTTCTGCGCGATCTTCGCCGACGTCCTCAACCTCGACGCGGTCGACCCCGACGAGGACTTCTTCATGCTCGGCGGCGACAGCATCCTGTCCATGTCCGTCGCGAGCCGGGCCCGCAAGGCCGGCCTGTCGGTCAGCCCCCGCGAGGTCTTCGAGCACCGCACCCCGGCCGCCCTCGCCGCCGCCACCGGCAGCGCCGCCGCCGCACCGGCCGCCGACACCGACGGCGTCGGCGACATCACCCTGCTGCCGATCGTCCACCAGCTCCGCGAGGACGGCGGACCCATCGGCCGCTTCAACCTGTCGATGCTGCTCCAGTCGCCCGCCGACGCCGACGCCGCCTCCCTGGCCCGCGTCCTCCAGGCCGTCCTGGACCACCACGACGGCCTGCGCACCCGCCTGACCCGCATGGACCTCGGACCGGCCATCCCGGCCCTGTGGTCCGCCGTCACCACCCCGGCCGGCAGCGTCGACGCCGCCGCGCTGCTGCGCCACGTCGACGCCTCCGGCCTCGACGCCGACGCCCTGCGCGCCCTCGTCACCACCGAGTCCGACGCCGCCGCGGGCCGGCTCGACCCCGACACCGGCGTCACGGTCCAGGCCGTCTGGTTCGACGCCGGCGCCGGCAACCCCGGCCGGCTGCTCCTCGTCGTCCACCACCTCGTGATCGACGGCGTCTCCTGGCGCGTCCTGCTCGGCGACCTCGCCGCCGCCTGGGAAGCCGAGGCCCAGGGCCGACCCGCCGAGCTGGAACCCGTACCGTCCTCGCTGCGCCGCTTCGCCCGGGAGATCGCCGAACAGGCCACCTCCCCGCAGCGCCAGGCCGAACTCCCTTACTGGGCCGAGGTCCTGGCCCCCGGAGCCGAGCTCGTCCCCGGCGCCGACCGGACCGGCACCGCGGGCGACGCGCGGGACCACACCGTCACCCTCACCACCGACGAGACCCGCGCCCTGCTCACGTCCGTCCCCGCCGGCGCGGGCGCCGACGTCACCGAGGTCCTCCTCGCCGCCCTGCGCCTGGCCGTCTCCCGCCGCCGCGCCGAGGCGGGCGGCGACCCCGCCGCCGACCTGCTCGTCGACCTCGAACGCCACGGCCGCGACGGCACCGCCCTGGACCTGTCCCGCACCGTCGGCTGGTTCACCGGCCTGCACCCCGTCCGCCTCCCCGCCGCCGACGACGCCCTGGCCACCCTCAAGCAGGTCAAGGAGGCGGTCCGCTCGGCCCCGGACTCCGGCGCCGGATACGGCATGCTGCGCTACCTCAACCCGCAGCTCGCCCCGGTGTTCACCCGGCTGTCCACCGCCCAGGTGCTGTTCAACTACTTCGGCCGCCTCCCTGCCGACCAGGCCGTCGACTGGGCGCCCGCCGCCGAGTCCGACGCACTGTCCGTGGAGCCGGACGCCGGCCTCGCGATGCCGTACCCGCTCCAGGTCAACGCGGTCTGCGCCGACACCCCGAACGGCCCCGAGATGCGGGCCACCTGGACCTGGCCGGCCGGCCGGTCCCTCGACGAGAGCGAGGTCCGGGCCCTCGGTCTGGCCTGGGCCGATGCCCTGCGCGAGCTCATCGCCCAGGCCGCCGGCTCCGCCTCCACCACCGGCGCCCTGACCCCCTCCGACCTGCCCCTCGTACGGCTCACCCAGGCCGAGATCGACCGGGTCGCCGAGGTCAGCCCGGTCCCCGTCGCCGACGTCTGGCCGCTCTCCCCGCTCCAGGAGGGCATCCACTTCCACGCCAGCTACGACACCGACGGCCTGGACGTCTACACCGCCCAGGACTGCTTCGACTTCGACCGCCGCCTGGACCTCGACCGGCTACATGCGGCCTGCGCCGCCCTGCTCGCCCGGCACCCCGGCCTGCGCACCGGCATCACCTCCGACGGCCTGCCCGCCCCCGTGCAGTTCGTCGGCCCCGCCGCCGAGGTCCCCGTCCCGCTCACCGAGACCGACCTCACCGGCCTCACCGAGGAACAGCGCCGGGTCCGCCTCGCCGAGATCGCCGACGCCGACCGGCTGCGCCGCTTCGACCTGGCCTCGCCCCCGCTGTTCCGCCTCCGGCTGATCCGGCTCACCGAGAACGCCGACCGCCTGATGCTCAGCCACCACCTGGTGGCCTGGGACGGCTGGTCGCAGTCCCTGTTCCTCGACGAGCTCCTCGCCCTGTACGCGGCCGCCGGCGACGACACCGGCCTCACCGTCCCCGGCAGCTACCGCGACTACCTGGTCTGGCTCGCCGAGCAGGACTTCGACGCGGCCCGCGCCACCTGGTCCACCGCGCTCGCCGGACTCGACGAGCCCACCCTGGTCGCCCGCGGCCGGGGCGGCGAGCCCACCATCCCGCGCCGCCACGCCCTCGACCTCGGGTCCGACCTCAGCGACCGGCTGCGCGGCACCGCCCGCGAGCACGGCCTGACCATCAACGCGGTCCTCTCCGCGGCCTGGGCCCTGGTCCTGTCCGCCGCCGTCGGCAGCGACGACGTCGTCTTCGGCGCCACCGTCGCCGGCCGTCCGGCCGACGTGCCCGGCGCCGACACCACCATCGGCATGTTCCTCAACACCGTCCCGCAGCGCGTCACCCTGCGCCCCGAGGAGACGGTCGCGGACCTGCTGCGCCGCGTCCAGAGCGAGCGCACGGCGCTCATGGACCACGAGTACCTGGGCCTCGCCGAGCTCCAGCGGGCCGGCGGCCACCCCGTCCTCTTCGACACCCTGTACGTGCTGCAGAACTTCGCCGACGAGGGCGCCTTCCGCGACCTCACCGAACGGCACGGCATCACCGGCGTGGACAGCGTCGACGCCACCCACTACCCGATGACCCTCATCGTCAACCCGGCCGAGCGGGTCCAGGTCAAGCTGGAGTACCGGCCCGACCTGATCGACGACGAGCGGGCCGCCGCCACCCTGAGCCGCTACCGGACCCTGGTGGAGCGCCTCCTCGGCGACCTCGCCGCCCCGGTCGGCACCCTGGACCTGCTGCTCCCCGACGAGCGCGCCGACCTGGCCGACGCCTGGGCGGCGAGCAACGGGCCGGTCCCCGACGAGACCGTCGCCGACATGCTCGCCGCGCAGGTCGCCCGCACCCCGGACGCCGTCGCCCTGGTCTTCGGCGACACCGCCCTCACCTACGCCGAGCTCGACGCCCGCATCAACCGCGCGGCCCGCCTCCTGCTGGCCCGCGGCGCGGGTCCCGAGCGAACGGTCGCCCTGGCGCTGCCCCGCTCCCTCGAGATGGTCGTCGCCCTCTTCGCCGTCCTGCGCACCGGCGCCGCCTACCTGCCGCTCGACCTGGACCACCCGGCGGACCGGCTCCGTCTGATGGTCGAGGACACCGGGCCGCTGTGCCTGCTCACCACCCTCGCCGTCGCCCCGACGCTGCGCGGCGAGGCCGGCCCGCTCGCCCCCGAGGTCGCCCTGGACGACCCGGCCGTGGCCGCCGAGCTGGCCTCCCTGCCCGGCACCGAGGTCACCGACGCCGAACGCCCCGGCTTCGCGCACGGGACCCCCGGCCGTCTGGAGCACCCGGCGTACGTCATCTACACCTCCGGCTCCACCGGAAAGCCCAAGGGCGTCGTCACCCCCTACCGGGGCCTGACGAACATGCAGCTCAACCACCAGGTGGAGGTCTTCGACCCGGCGATCGCCTCGGCCGGCGGACGGCGCCTGCGCATCGCGCACACCGTCTCCTTCGCCTTCGACATGTCCTGGGAGGAGCTGCTCTGGCTCGTCGAGGGCCACGAGGTCCACGTCTGCGACGAGGAGCTGCGCCGCGACGCCGAGGCCCTGGTCGCCTACTGCGACCGCAACCGGATCGACGTCGTCAACGTCACCCCCACCTACGCCCAGCTCCTCATCGAGGAGGGCCTGCTCGACCACGACGAGGCCACGGGCAAGCACCGGCCCGCCCTGGTCCTGCTCGGCGGCGAGGCCGTCTCCGACACCGTCTGGACCCGCCTCGCCGAGACCGACGGCACGTACGGCTACAACCTGTACGGCCCGACCGAGTACACGATCAACACCCTCGGCGGCTCGACCGCCGACAGCGCGACGCCCACCGTCGGCCGGCCCATCCGCAACACCCGCGGCTACGTCCTCGACGCCATGCTGCGCCCGGTCCCGCCGGGCTGCCCCGGCGAGCTGTACATCGCGGGCACCGGGCTGGCCCGCGGCTACCACGACCGCCCCGGCCTGACCGCCGAGCGCTTCGTCGCCGACCCGTTCGGCGCGCCCGGCGAGCGGATGTACCGCACCGGCGACCTCGTGCGGCAGCGGCCCGACGGCCTGATCGACTTCCTCGGCCGCACCGACGACCAGGTCAAGATCCGCGGCTACCGCATCGAACTCGGCGAGATCGCCACCGCTCTGTCCGCGCACCCCGATGTGGCCCACGCCGCCGTCGTCGTGAACGAGCGGGCGGCGGGCAAGCGCCTGGTCGGCTACGTGGTCCCCGAGGACGGCGCCGAACGCGGCGAGGCCCTCGCCCAGAGCCTGCGCGAGCACCTCAAGGCCGTCCTGCCCGACTACATGGTCCCGGCCGCCCTGATGTCCGTCGACACCCTGCCGCTGACCGTCAACGGCAAGCTCGACACCAAGGCCCTGCCCGCCCCCGAGTTCGCGGGCGCCGGTACCGGCCGCGCCCCGCGGAACCCGCGGGAGGAGACCCTCTGCGGCCTGTTCGCCGAGGTCCTCGGCCTCGCCGAGGGCAGCGTCGACATCGACGGCAACTTCTTCGAACTCGGCGGGCACTCGCTCCTCGCGACCCGCCTGATCGCCCGGGCGCGCACCGCCCTCTCGGCCGAGCTGGCCATCCGGGACCTCTTCGAGGCCCCGACCGTCGCCGAACTGGTCGAGCGCGCCGCCGACGCGCGGGGCGACGCCCGCCCCGCCCTGGTGGCCGGCGAGCGCCCCGAGGAGCTGCCGCTGTCCCACGCCCAGCAGCGGCTGTGGGTCATCCAGCAGCTGGAGGGCACCTCCGCCGCGTACAACTTCCCACTGGTCATGCGGCTGCGCGGCGCTCTCGACGTCACCGCCTGGCGGGCCGCCCTCGCCGACGTCACCGACCGCCACGAGGCCCTGCGCACCCTCTTCGCCGAGCGGGACGGCCGGGCCTTCCAGCGGATCCTGCCCGCCGGGCAGGCGCAGCCGCCGGTGGAGCACCTGCGCGCCACCGAGGAGGAGGCGGGCGCCCTGGTCGACGCGGCCGTCAACCGCCCGTTCGACCTGGCCACCGAACTGCCCCTGCGCGCCACCGTCATCGAGGTGGCGCCCGAGGAGCACGTCGTCGTGATCCTCCTGCACCACATCACCACCGACGAATGGTCGGACCGCCCCTTCCTGCGCGACCTGGCCGATGCGTACGCCGCCCGCCGCTCCGGTGCCGCACCCCACTGGGAGCCGCTGCCGGTCCAGTACGCCGACTACGCCCTCTGGCAGCGGAAGCTGCTCGGCGACCCCACCGACGCGCAGAGCCTGGCCGCCCGCCAGCTCGACCACTGGCACCGCACCCTGGACGGCGCCCCCGAGGAACTGGAACTGCCCACCGACCGGCCCCGACCGGCACGCCCCGCCTTCACCGGCGCCGAACTCGACATCACGTTCGACGGCCGTGCCTACCAGGACCTGAAGCGGCTGGCCAAGGACAACGGCGTCAGCATGTTCATGGTGGTCCACGCGGCCGTCGCGACCCTGCTGCACCGCCTCGGTGCCGGCACCGACATCCCCCTCGGCTCGCCCATCGCCGGACGCGGCGACGAGGCCCTCGACGACGTCGTCGGCTTCTTCGTCAACACCCTCGTCCTGCGCACCGACCTCAGCGGCGACCCCACCTTCACCGAGCTGCTCGCCCGGGTCCGCGACACCGACCTCGCCGCGTTCTCGCACGCCGACGTGCCCTTCGAGTCGGTCGTGGAGAAGCTCAACCCGACCCGCTCGCTGGCCCGCAACCCGCTGTTCCAGGTGATGGTCGGCTACCACGCCCGCACCGAGGGCGAACTGGACCTGGCCGGCCTGGGCGTGGAGCACGTGCCCTTCCGGATCCGCTCCGCCAAGTTCGACCTGGTGTTCAGCTTCACCGAGGAGACCTCCGCCGACGGTGCGACGGGATCCCTCGTCTGCCGCCTGGAGTTCGCCACCGAGCTCTTCGACCAGGACACCGCCGAGCGCATCGGCGAACGCCTCACGGCCCTCACCGGGGCCCTCGCGGCCGCTCCCGGCCTGCCGGTGTCCGCCGCCCCGCTCCTGGTGGGCGACGAGCGCGCCCTCGTCCTGGAGGCCTTCAACGGCGGCCCGCGCGAGGTCGACGAACTGTCCCTGCCCGCCCTGTTCGCCCGGCACGTCGCCGAGCGGCCCGGCGCGGTCGCCCTCGTCGACCGCGGCACCCGTCTCGACTACGCCGAACTGGACGCCCGCTCCAACCGCATCGCACATCTGCTGGCTGCCCAGGGTGTCGGCACCGAGAGCGTCGTCGGCGTGGCCGTCCCCCGCTCGGCGGACATGATCGCCACCGTCCTCGCCACCCTGAAGCTCGGCGCCGCCTTCCTGCCCCTGGACCTGGTCCACCCCGCCGACCGGCTCGCCTACATGATCGAGGACTCCCGGGCCGCGCTGATCGTCGGCACCGAGCAGGTGGCCGGGAAGATCCCCGCCACCGACGCCCCCGTCCTCCTCCTCGACGAGCCCCGCACCGCCGCCGCGCTGGAGGGACGGCCCGCGACCGCGCCCCCCGCCGCGCCGGTGGCCCTGGACCAGGCCGCGTACGTCATCTACACCTCCGGCTCCACCGGCCGCCCCAAGGGCGTCGTCGTCCCCCACGAGGGCATCGCCAGCCTCGTCGCCACCGCCGTCGACCGCATGGGCCTGGAAGCCGACAGCAGCGTCCTGCAGTTCGCCTCCATCGGCTTCGACGTGTTCGTCTTCGAACTCGCGATGGCGCTCTGCCACGGCGGCCGCCTCGTCCTCGTCACCGACGAGGCCCGCGTCGCCGGACCGGCCCTGACGGACTTCCTGGCCGACCAGGCGATCAGCCACATGATCCTGCCGCCGTCGCTGGTGTCCGCGCTGCCCGCCGGCTGCGAACTGCCCGAGGGATCGACCGTACTGGTCGGCACCGAGACCGTGCCGCCGGACCTCTTCGAGCGGTTCGGCGCCACCGCGAACCTGATCTGCGCCTATGGACTGACCGAGGCCACCGTCAACTCCACCCTGTGGCCCTCACGGGGAGCGGAGCTGCGGCCCGGTGCCCGCGTGCCCATCGGCGCGCCCGACCCCAACACCCTCGCCTACGTCCTGGACGACCGGCTCCAGCCCGTTCCGCCCGGTGTGGTCGGCGAGCTGTACGTGTCCGGACGCGGCCTGGCCCGCGGCTACCTCGGCCGGTTCGGCCTGACCGCCGAACGCTTCGTCGCCGACCCGTTCGGCGCCCCCGGCAGTCGCATGTACCGCACCGGCGACCGGGCCCGCTGGCGCCGCGACGGAAACCTGGACTTCCTCGGCCGCGTCGACACCCAGGTCAAGATCCGCGGCTTCCGCATCGAGCTCGGCGAGATCGAGGCCGCGCTCGTCGGACACCCCGGCGTCGGCCAGGCCACCGTCGTCCCCGACCGGGCCGGTGACATCGTCCGCCTCGTCGGCTACGTCGTCCCGGAGAGCGGCGCCGTCGAGCCGCAGGACGTCCAGGCGCACGTCGCCGGGCAACTGCCCGAGTACATGGTCCCCGCGCTCGTCGTGGTCCTCGACGGCCCGCTGCCGCTGACTCCCAACGGCAAGCTGGACCACAAGGCCCTGCCCGCGCCCGACTGGTCCGAAATGATCGGCGGGGCCCGCCCCGTCGGCGCCACCCAGGCGAAGCTGGCCGACCTGTTCGGCGAGATCCTCCAGCTGGAGGAGGTCGGCGTCCACGACAACTTCTTCGCCCTGGGCGGCCACTCCATGGCCTCCATGCGCCTGCTCGGCCGCATCCGGTCCGAGTTCGGCGTCGAGCTCGGCATCCGCGACGTCTTCGACGCCCTGACGGTGGCCGGCCTCGCCGTGAAGATCGACGGCGCGGCTGCCGCCCGCCCGGCCCTGCGCCCCGCCGCCCCGGGTACCGCGGACGAGGGACCGGCGCCCGTACAGCGCTGGCAGTGGTCGGCGTACCGACGGTGGGACGGCTTCGACCACGGCCTCGTGCTCCGCTCGCCCGGGGCCCTGGATCCGGCCGTCCTGGCCGCCGCCCTCGACGACGTGGTCACCCGCCACGAGCCGCTGCGCACCCGCTTCACCGAGCAGGACGGCGTCCTGCGCCGCGAGCCCGCCGGCCACCCCGTACTGGAGACGGAGACGTGCGGCGACCTCGACGCACGGCTCGGCGAACTGGCCGCGCTGCACCCCGACCTGACCCGCGAGGCGCCGCTGCGGGCCCGGCTCCTTACCGCAGCCGGCGGCGAGCAGGCCCTGCTGATCACCGCGCACTACCTCGCGGTCGACGAGTGGTCCGTGGTGCCGCTGTTCCGCGACCTGACCGAGGCCTACGAGGCTCGTGCGCAGGGCCACGTCCCCGCCTGGCAGCCGCTGCCCGTCAGCTACTCCGACTACGCGGCCTGGGCCGAGGAGGTCATCGGCGACCCCGCCGACCCGCAGAGCCCCGGCGCCCGCCAGCTCGCCTGGTGGCAGGAGAACCTGGACGGCGTTCCCGAGCGGCTCGCGCTGCCCGCGGACCGGCCGCGCCCGCAGGACCCCGACGGCCGCGGACCCGGCGGCGACTACGTCTCCTTCGTCCTGGACGAGAAGCTCCACGCCGACGTCGACGGCCTCGCGCGGTCCACCGGCACCAGCATGTTCATGGTGCTGCACTCGGCCCTGTCGGCCCTGCTCACCGCCCACGGCGCGGGCACCGACCTGCCGATCGGTACGATGGTGGCCGGCCGCGGCGAAGAGCAGCTCGCCGACCTCGTCGGCTGCTTCTTCAACACCGTGGTGCTGCGCACCGACACGGCGGGGGACCCCACCTTCGCCGAACTGCTGGGCCGGGTCCGGGAGACCACGCTCAGCGCCCTGGACCGGCAGGACGTCCCGTTCGACGCGGTCGTCCGTGCCACCGTGCTGCCCGCCGAAGGACCGCAGGTGATGGTGATCCACCACGAACAGGCGGACCTGGGGCAGCTGGAGGGCGGCGTGGGTTCCTTCCACGCGGTGCCGACGGGCTCGGCGAAGGCGGAGCTGACGCTCAGCTTCTACGAACCGCGCGGCGACGGACCGGTCCACTGCGAACTGATCCACGCCACCGACCTGATCGGCGCGGCCAAGGCCCGCCGGCTCGCCGACGAACTGCACCGGTTGCTGCGCCATGTGGTGGCCGAACCCGGACAGCCGCTCTCGGAGCTGTTCACCGTGATGTCCATGAGGAGTGAGAACGCATGACCACCAACCCCTTCGAGGACCCCCAGGGCCGCTTCCTGGTGCTGGTCAACGACGAGAACCAGCACTCGGTGTGGCCGGCCTTCGCCCAGGTGCCGGCGGGCTGGCGGACCGTCTTCGGCGAGGACACCCGCGAGGCGTGCCTGACGTACGTCGAGAACAGCTGGACCGATCTGCGCCCGGCGAGCCTGACCGCCCGGCAGGCCTGACCGGCGGACACCCCGCGGAGCCGCCCGCGGTGAGGAGTTTTCCTCACCGCGGG